>CAYYNP010000037.1:0-48464 GCA_964472545.1 uncultured Planctomycetaceae bacterium
CCCGAACTTCGCGAGATGCTGGCCGAGAACGACGCGGTCGCGCTGACCGAGTTCTGCAACGAATTGCACCCTGCGCGCACCGCGGAGTTTATGGAAGGCCTCAGTGCCAAAGAGGGCTGGGCCGTGTTGCAGCACGCCGAGATGCCGCTGCGCGTCGAGGTTTTCGGGTTCTTCGAGCAAGACCGACAGATCGAGATCATCGAAACGCTCGAGCGGGAGGAGATCGCCACGTTCATCGGCCACATGCCGCCGGACGATCGGGTCGACTTGCTGGCGGAGGTCCGGCCGTGGATCGTCGACGAGTTGATGCCGCTGATCCCCACCGATGAGCGGCGAGACATCCAACGGCTCAGTGCCTATCCGGAGAATACGGCCGGCGCCGTGATGACCACGGAATTTGCCCGGCTCAGCGAGGATCTGACCGTCGACAAGGCGCTGAGCAAGATTCGCCGTCAGGCCGAAGACCTCGAGACGATCTATTACCTCTACGTGGTCGACCACGAAGACCATCTGCGCGGGCTGATCTCGTTTCGGCAGATGGTCTCGGCAATGGGAAAGCCGGAGACGCTGATCGGCGATTTGATGGAACGCGACCTGGTCAGCGTGCACGTGATCGACGACCAGGAGGAGGTGGCCGCGAAGGTCGCCCGATACAACCTGCTGGCGATTCCGGTGGTCGACGACGAACACCGCATGCTGGGCATCATCACGCACGACGACGTGATCGACGTCGTGGTCGAGGAAGCCACCGAAGACGCCCAGCGGATCGCGGCCATCGAGCCGTTGGAGGGCGGCTATCTCGAGACGGGCTTGTTCGCCTTGGCACGCAAGCGTGTTTTTTGGCTTACGATTCTACTTTTCGGGGCCCTGCTGACCGCCGTGGCCCTGGGCGAATACAAGCAGGACATGGTCGACCACGCCTGGCTCGTGCTGTTCATCCCGTTGGTCATTTCCACCGGCGGAAACACCGGCAACCAGTCGGCCACGCTGATCATCACCGCGCTCTCGACCGGCGATATTTCGCTCAGCGATTGGTGGCGCGTGGTACGCCGCGAGTTGGCCTTGGGGTTGCTCTTGGGAGGATTCCTGGGAGTGATGGGTTACCTCTGTGCCGTGCCGTTCGCGCCGCCGCCGAGCGCGATGACGGCGGCCGTGATTCCGCTGACGCTGCTGTTGGTCGTCGTTTGCGGCACGCTGTTGGGGTCCGTGTTGCCGCTGTCCTTTCGAGGCCTCGGCTGGGACCCGGCGTTGATGAGCAACCCCTTCGTGGCGGGGTTGATTGACGTGCTGGGGATCATTATCTACATGAAGGTGGCGATGTACTTGTTGCCGTTGTTCCAGGCTGCCGCGTGAGCCTTGTAGGGTGCGTCCGGACGCACCATGAATCAGTTGCGCGGCGTGCGCCCGGACGAGTTCTAGGTAGTTGGTGCGTCTGGACGCACCCTACGAAGGAGCGTGTGATGAAACCCACGAAGATCGGACGCCGGGGGTTGTTGCGGGCCGGTGCGGCGGCTACCGCCGGCATCGTGTTGGGAAGAACCGAGACGGCGGCGGCCCCGGCGGGATCGTTGCGGATCGATGAGCCGATGCACGGAGCCGTGTTGAATCGCCGCCACGGCGTCCAGACCGACGATGGCTTGAGGATCGAAGTTCGAGGCGAGGCACCGCTTGATGAGCGTGTGACCGTCAACGGCACGCCGGCCGAGCGGGCCGGCTCCCGATTCACCGCCGAGGTGGTGCTGCGCGAGAAGGAGACCGAGATCATCGCCATCGGGCAGGGCATCTCCGGCCGTCATGAGCATCGGCTGCGGGTCCTCTGGGACAAACACTCTCGGCCCCGCTATCGCTTCTCGATCGACGACAACAGCTTCTTTCTCCGCGACGTCGCCCAGAAGCAATACGCCTCGCTCTTCGACTGTTTCTACCTCGAGATGCTCCGCAAGCTGCACGCCGAATACGGGTCAAAGTTCGTGCTGAACATCTACTACACGACCGGCGACGACTTCAATCTGACGGAGTTTCCCGACCGGTACAAGAAAGAGTGGGAAGACAATGCCCACTGGCTGAAGCTGGCCTTCCACGCCCACGCCGACAAGCCGGATCGTCCGTATCAGTACGCATCGCCGCAGCGGCTGATCGGTGATCTGGACCGGGTGGCCGAGCAGATCCGCCGCTTTGCCGGCGAAGCGACCTACACGCCGCCGACGGTGATCCACTGGGGGATGGTGCAGCCGTCGGCACTCAGACCGCTGGCCGAGCGCGGAGTAAAAGTCCTCAGCGGCTACTTCCGCCGCGGCAGCAGTGGCTGGGACGTCAACTACCTGGTGGACGACGTCCGCAGCGAGTATCTCTCGCGGCACGACGCCCTGATGGACTTCCCAAGCGGTATCGTCTTCTCTCGGGTGGACGTCGTCTGCAATAGCACCCCGGTCGACCGCATCGTGCCCACGCTGAAACCCTTGACGGCCGATCCGAACACGGCCGAGATCATGGATCTGTTTACCCACGAGCAGTATTTCTGGCCGTTCTACGTGAATCACCTTCCCGATCACGCCCGTCGGCTCGACCGAGCGATCCGCTTCGTAACGGAGGAGGGACATCAGCCGGTCTTTTTCCACGAAGGCTTTTTGGGAGGGCGGGACGGGTAGTTGCCGTCGATTCAGCCGGGCGCAGTTCTTTCGGGGGGAGGCTGCTCTCCGGCTTTGGAACCAAGATCACGGCCGCATCGTCGAATGGACCAAGAAAGGCCCAATCACCAATCGAACTAGGCTGATTCGACCCGCGGGGATAGAATGTGACGTTGTCCGCCTAACGGCGGTTGCCAATTTGTCTTCTTCTAGACGGTGAGGTGAGTAGCAATGATTCGACGACGAGCAGTAATCGTGGCACCGTTGGTCTGCCTGGCGCTGACGTTTGCGACGTTCGCCCAGGCCGCTGAGGACGTGCTCAGCGTGATTCCCGAAGGGGCTTTGGGCTTTGCCGTGATCAATCGGCTTGCCGAAACCGACGCCACTCTCCAAAAGGTCGGCGGCCGGATGGGCCTGCCCGTGCCGGGTTTGTTGGCGGAACTGGAGAAAGAGACCGGTATCGGCCCGGGACTCGACAAGCAGGGCAGCGCGGCCATCGTGCTGATGCCCGGCGAAGAGATCGACGATGAGCCGATCGTCTTGCTCTACGCGCCGGTGACCGACTACCAGGCGTTCATCAAGCCGCTGGGGCCGGAGAGTCCCGTGGACGGGCTGATGACCGTCAAGGTCGATCGCGAGCGATTCCTGGTGGGCCAGGACGGCGGCTTTGCGGTCCTCGGCGAACCGCGACACGTCGACGTGATCAAGGCGGCGATCGCGTCGCCCAACCGGCTCTCCGCCGAGTTGGCCCCGCTGAAAGACTGGCTCAACGAAAACTCCGCCGGATTGGTCGTCACGCGCACCGGCGTTGAGACGCTCGCGGCGGTGATTCAGAAAGGTCTGCGGGAAGTCCGCGCCGGCTTTGCCGACATGCCGCCGGAATTCCGCGATCAGATGGGCCCTGCCATCGCCGTCTTCGAGGTCTACGAGAAGATTTTCGTGGCGATGGACGACAACGTGCAAACCTATGCGGCGGCCGTGCGGGCGGACAAGGGCGGCTCGATCCATCTGACCGAGCGGGTGCGGGCCAGCGCCGACAGCGGCCTGGCCAAAATGCTCGATTCGATCGAGACTCCCGATGGCAATTTGTTGGCCGGCCTGCCCTCGGGGCCGTTTGTGCTGGCGGCTGCCGGCATCACGCCGAATGGGGCGCTGGAAGCGCTGATGGACTTCTCCATCGAGATCATGAAGGCCATGCCGCAAATCTACGGCCTCGAGGAAGGCCAGGCCGACAAGCTGGGCGAGCTTTCCCGCGAGTCGATGAAGGGCCTGCGGAGCATGGGATTCCTCTTCGGCGTGGGCAAGCCGGGGGACCCAATGTTCGGCCGCATGTTCGCCGTGATGAAGGTCGACGACGCCAAGGCCTACATGGCCAGATACCGCCGTGTGATCGACGAAATGAACGAGTTGGTCAAGGACAATGAAACGTCGTTCTTCGGAGGCATGAAGGTCAAGGACGTCGAGATCGAAGGGATGCCCGCCATCGAGATTCGAATGCCGGTCCCGGTTACGCCTCAGGCGCAAGGCATGCCCGGCTACGACGAGATGATGAAGGCCATGTTTGGCCCCAAAAAGCGGATCACGACCTACGTGGCCGTGGCCGACGACCATACGATAGTCACGGCCTACACCAACAAGCAGGCGCTGGCCAAGTGCATTGCAGCCATCAAAGACCCCCAGAAGTGTCTTTCGGCCGACGCCGGCGTGGCCAAGACGGCAGGCATGCTCCCCGACGGTGCGTTGGGCGTGATCTATTGGAGTCCCAAGGGCACGGTCGATCTGATCAACCAACTGCTCCCGGCCTTTGTTCCGCCCACGGAGGGCGAGTTCCAACTGCCGGCGTTTCCCCGGACCCCGCCGGTCGGGATCGCCGTGAAGACGGCCCCGGGCGAGGTCAAGTCGCACATGGTGGTGCCGAACTCGGTGCTCAAGGCGATTGCCGCCTACATTCCGAAGCTGGTCCTGATGGCGGCCGAAAGGGAGAAGGAGAACACGCTGGAAGTGGGGCAGCCGATCTATTGATCGCTCCGCTCGGCTACCGAGCTTGTTGACTTACCCGAGAAAGGGCGGCGGCCGTCCGTCGCCCTTTCTCGCTTTGTTGCGCTGGGAACCCTGTGATGAGCCAACTCCGCTACGCCGCCGCGGCGTGTCAGATCGATCTGCCGAACCCGGCCGGCCGTGATGAGATTGCCAAGCGCGTAAGCCGGCTAATCGGCATGGTGCGGATGGCGGTCGAGGGCTACTCTCCGTTTCTGCCGGTGCGGCTGGCCGTCTTTCCGGAGTTTGCCCACGCGGCGCCGATCTATCCGTCGCTGGGCGAGCTGCGCCGCCGTCTTACCGTTCCCGTACCGAACGAGCACACCGAACGTTACGCCGAGATTGCCCGGGAGCTCGACGTCTACATCCAGACCGGCACGTTTCTGGAGGAGGACCCCGCGTGGCCCGGGGCCGTCTTCAACACGACTTGTTTGATCGGACCGGAAGGCCTGTTGACCAAATATCGCAAGGTGAACCCCTGGCTGCCGTGGGAACTGCACACCAGTCCTCACGACCTCGAGGGCTACGCCGACGAGATGTTCCCCGTCGCCGAGACGCCGGTCGGCAAGCTCGGGGCGGCCGTCTGCTACGACTGGCTCTTCCCCGAGGTCACGCGGCAACTGTGTGCCAACGGGGCCGAAGTGCTGATCCGCGTGTCGGCCTATATGGACCCTTGGGGCGCCACGCCGCCGATGGACTGGTGGACCACGGTCAACCGCTGCCGGGCGTTGGAGAATACGGCCTACGTCGTGGCGGCCAACCAGGCGGCGTCGATGGGAAACTACCCGCCGTTCTCGTGGCCCGGCGGCAGCATGCTCGTCGATTTCGACGGCCGCATTCTCGCCCAGGCCGACGCCGGCCCGGGCACGAAGACCGTCGTGGGCCCGATCGACGTCGGTGCGTTGCGTCACGAGCGGTCCGTGCGGCGGGCACACTGCATGCTGGAGCACCTGCGGACGGAGGCCTACCCGGTCTATCGTCGGCAACGGTTCGGCCGCGAGGGGGCCGAATAGCGGGTCCGGATAGCGGGTCCGGATGCGGTGACGGCACGCTTCGTTGGCAACGTGACCGATTGCCGCTGGAAATCTGCTCCTACAGAGCCGGATGAGGATTGGCATCGGGGCGTCTACGTGCGAGAATATATGCTGTGGCTGAGCGACGACTCGTCCGCCGCGAGTGCAACAATCACTCCTGATGACGATTGCCGGGGGACCGCCGATGCCTTTTCAAGTGCAGTGTCCGCACTGTGGCCAAACGCTCAATGTGCCGGATCATCTGGCCGGAAAACGGGTAGCGTGTGCCCACTGCCGCAACGTCGTGAACGTTCCGGCCGCAGCCGCGCCGAAAGCAGCACCGGCCCCACCGCGCCGCCCGCCGCCCGTGCGCCCACCTTCACGACCTCCGGCCGCCGGCAACTCGCCACGCCCCGCGGCGCCGGCACGCCCCGCGGCGGTGCCAGCAAGTCCCGCGCCGGCGCCGGCAAATCAGGTTCGCCCCACGGAAGCAGCGGCGCGCGGGGACGTGCCGCCTTCGGTTCCCGGCCTGGGGATCTTCTCGGGAATTGCCAGCGGCGTCGTAGGGCTTATCTGCTGCGCATTCGGCGCAATCGGAATCGTTATGAATGCTTTCATCGCCGACATAATGAAGGCGACAATGAAGGCCGCCCCACACGCGGGTCAGCCCGTGGACGAAGGCCTCCAGTCCGCGATCGGTATTGGCACGTTCACACTTCTGTTGGGAATCGCCATGGTAACGGCGGCCGTGGGCGTGTTCTGCGGGAAACGTTGGGGGTGGATCTTGAGCCTGGTTGTAGCGGCCGTGGCGGTATACGCCGGTGCCGAGATCTACTCCCTCTACTCGGCTGCCGTCGACGTGCTGGAGAGCACCACGCGCGTTCCGGCAGTCATTTCAGGGGAAGTTGAAGCCGCGCACAGCGTCGCCCATCGGGCCTTGCGGATGACGCTGCTCTTTCCGGCTCTGGTGCTGTTCGGCTATGCGCTGCTGACGTGCCTGTTGTTGCTCACGCCGTCCGTGAGACGCACGTTCTGGCATCGCAGCGTTCGCCGGCGGACATATGCGACGGGCTGAGATACCTAGCGCTCTGTCAAGCATTAGATTAGGGGTTCGGGTGCCATGCCCACGCTTACGTGGGCATGCCGAAAACTCGACCAACATGCCCACGCAAGCGTGGGCATGGCACCCAAAGATCTGAGATTGACAGAGCACTAGCGGCTCGGTCTTACGCACAGGGGCCGTTTCGTTTCCCAAGCCGCATCCCGGTCGAAGAGCGTGCCGTATCGCCGGTAGTCGTTGTAGGGCACGGCCTCGGCTTTCCAGGCGGCGAGTTCTTCGTCGTAGTGGCGACGCATCTGCCGGAGCATCGTCGAGTGTTCCGGCTCGGCGGCCAGGTTCTTCAATTCCAGCGGATCTTCCGCCACGTTGAAGAGTTCTTCAACCGGTTCCATGCCCGGTTCCATGCCCGCACCGCGGTACCACCAGTAGGTGTATTTCCACTCTTTGGTGAGCGCGGTGAGGCTGGTCGTGGCGATCGGTCCCCAGACGTTGATGAACGCCATCTGCTCGCGGACGTCCCCGCCGGGATCGTCCAACAGCGGCAGCAGGCTTTTGCCGTCCATGTTCTTCGGCACCGCCACGCCCGCCAGCGCGAGCATCGTCGGCGCGAAGTCGATGTTGCCGGTCAGCGCCCCGCAGCGAAGCCCCTTGCCGGCCGACTTGCTTCTGGGGTCGTAGATCATCAACGGCACGCGGGCGGATTCCTCCATCGGCAGGACCTTCGAGCCGTAGCCGTGCGAGCCGCAGATGAAGCCGTTGTCGCTGGTGTAGATCACGACCGTGTTGCGGTCGACGCCCTGCCGCTTCAGTTCCTCGCGAATCATACCCAGCGCCACGTCGATGCCGTAGACCTGTTGGTAATACGTGGCCATCACTTCGTCGTATTTCGTGTCGTATCCCCATTCGACGAAGCGCGGATACTGGCGCCCCTGCTTGCTTTGCACGGAAAGATGTTCACCGAACTTCCGGCCGTAGTTCTCCGGCTTGGTGAAGGTCTTCCCGGCGTAGACGCGGTCGAACCGCGGATCCGGTTTCGTCGGCCGGTGGGGCGCCTTGAAGCTGATCGACAGACAGAGCGGCTTCTTCTGCTTCAGTGCCTGTTTGATCGCTTCTTGCCCGAAGGCCCCGTAGGCGAGCGTCGAGTGGGGATACTCCTCGGCGTACTTCGCCAGATGCTCGTTGGCCGCCGTGACGTAGCTGGTCTGTCCCGGCCCGCCGGCCCACATGTCGAAGTCGTCCTGGCAGAGTCCCTTGCCTTCGACGCCGATGCCAAACTTGCCGGCAAACGCGGTGAAGTATCCGGCGTTGCGCAGCAACACCGGATAGGACTTCGCCCAGACCTCCTGCTTCATGTTCCCGTGGGTGAAATTGCAGCCGGTCTTGTATTCGTACATCCCGGTCATCACGTTGGCCCGGCTGGCCATGCAGATCGCGGTCGTGTTGTAGTGCCGGTCGAAGACGAGGCCCTCGCGGGCGAGGCGGTCCATCTGTGGGGTCTTCACGTCCGGATTGCCGTAGCAACCGACGGAGTACGTACACTGGTCGTCGGCAAACAGAAAGATGATGTTCGGGCGGGTATCTTCCCTCGGCACGGCGCCGGCCACCGACGGCAGCAGCGTAAGGGCCAACACGTAGAGCGGGAGGTACGTCGCAGAGTTTCGCGTTGCCATCTTGGGTCCTATTCGTGTTCTTGATGCGCAGCAGGCGTATCAGTCCTTCGGTTTCACAGCGAGTTTCGAGATCAAGAACCAATCGCGCGAAGCGTACTTCGCCTTGGCGCCGGGATACTGCAAGTCGGCCTCGACGCCCAACGCGTCCATCTTCTCCTTCAGCTTCACGCCGAAGATCACGTGATGCACCTTCCAGCCGCTGGCCCTCTCGCCGGTGGGCACGGGATCATCCGGTTTCATCCCGTAACTCATGAAGATCGGCGGATCGTCTTTGCTGATCAGCGACAGCGCGGATATCTCGGCCACGATCTTCGCGGTGGCTTCGGGTGTGTCGGCGTCGAAGATGGTCGAAAGGTCGCGATGCGGCCGCTCGTAGCCGGGCACGTGTTTCTTCCACCAGGCGAAGTCCATGCTGGTTTGCCCGCCGCTGGTGGCCACGCACGTCAGGCGGGTCGACTCGCGGGCGATCGGGTCGTCGGAATCGGCGTCGGCCATCTCGTCGTGGAAGCCGAGATACATGCATAGCTGTGCCCCGGCCGATCCGCCAAACGCACCGATGCGCGTCTTGTCGACGTTGTACTTCTCGGCGTGATGGCGAAGAAACTGGAGCGCCCGGCGGCAGTCGTCGTGAGCTGCCGGCAGCCGCTTGTGTTGCACGAAGCGATACTCGATCGCCGCCAGCGAGATGCCGGCATCGAGAAACGGACGAGGATTCACGCCGCGTTTCGACCCGCCGCGGAATCCCCCGCCGTGGATGTAGAGCACCAACGGCGTGGGACGCTCCGGCTTGGCCAGGTAGAGGTCGATCTTCTGTTGGGGATGCGCCCCGTAGGACACGTCGGCGTGTGTAGGCTGCATACGAGTCGCGGCCGTTCGGGGGCGTTGCGGACGCTGTTGAGTCGGCGGTTGGCCGTTGGTTGCCTTCGTCAGCATGGCGGCAGTCAGAGCCGCGGCGATCGCCGCCGTCCGCCATCGCGGCGGAGAGTACGTGAAGGTCGCCATCAGAAGTTCTCCTCGGTTCGTTTCGTGGTCCAACGTCGCCGCTGCCGCCGAATCACGGAGATCCCATGGCACCATGTGCCAGTAAGCCGCGGCGAGCCACCCGTCAGCCTCCCTGTTACTGACTACTAGAGTACAGAATCGAGCGGCCGATGTCGAGAAATTCGGTCGGCGCGGGGATGGCCGCATGTTCACGGCGACCTCAGGCAGACAACTTCGCCCGTGGCGTTGACCAGGAAGATGCTCCCTTCGGCGATGGCAATCCCGTCGCGTATTGGCGGTCCCTCGGTCGACAACTCGACGCGGCCCAGCGGAAGGCCGCCGTTGCGCTTCCGCGCCTCAACGCGGCCGGCCGACGCAATCAGGACCTTGTCACCAGCGACCACCAGAGTGCCCGAGGGTAGCGGTGCCGACCACTTGCGCGTGTCGACCGTGGCCGGGCCGAACTGTGTCTGGAGGTACTTCTGCAAGTCGAAGAACGCGCCACGATAGCCGGGCACGAACACGCCGCCGTCGGCCACGGCGGGTGTATATTCTCGGCCGAAACGGATCGGCTTGGTCCCAAACGCGGCCCGCTGCACGTTGACGGCCCGGCCGGTCTCGTCGCGGCCGGCCTTGGCAAACAGTCGCGGGTCGTCGGCACCCCACATGCGTCCGCTGCGGGAGTCCAACGCCACGAACGACTGCAGCGATCCGGTGACGGGGTTCGGCCCGCCGACCAGCAGCAGGTCGTCGGCCACGACCAGATTGGGGCCGCCGAGGTTTTGCACCTCAATGTTCGATCGTTGCGTGCTATTGCCGCGCCGTCCCCACCAGAGGATTCGGCCGTCGTCGCGCGAGAACGCGGCCGGGGCGAAGGGGCCTTGTGGAACATAGAGCCGCTGTGGCGATGCCGCCAACACACCGCTAGGCGAGACACCGTGCGGCGAGATGCCACCCGCCGGCCCGGTGACGTCGACGGCCCGGCCGGCGCGATCGTTGTGCCAGAGAACTTCGCCGGTGCGTGCGTCGAGCGACCAGAGGAACACACGGTCGTGACTGCATCGTCCGGCATAGAACTGCACAGTACCTCCGTCGACGGTGCGTCCCGCGACGGGGCCGTCCTCGACAATCACCCCCCCGGCAATCGGCCAGAGCGATTGAGGGCGGCCGTAGTAGAGCATTTTGCGGTCGTGTGGCGCGCCGCGAAAGCGCCAAATGAGTCGGCCGTCGTCCGCTCGCAGACAGTAGACCCAGCCGTCCTGACTGCCCACGAACAGCCGGCCCCGCCACCATGCCGGCGAAGCCCAAATCGCTCCGCCGGTGACAAACCGCCAGCAGATTGCACCGGTGGCGATGTCCAACGCATGCACCGAGTGATCGTCGGAGCCGAGAAACACGCGTCCGCCGGCGATGATCGGCGGCGTCGGCTTGCCCGGAAGTTCGGCCTTCCATCGGCGGCTCACGGGCCACGAGACCTCGGCCGACGTGACACCGCTGCGCGCCGGATCGTGGCGAAAACAGGGCCAGGAGTCGGGGGCGTCGACCGTCGCGATCTCGTCCGCGAACGCCGGTCCTTTCTCCAATTGGGGCGGCGGGCTCGACCCCTGCCGACACCAATAGAACGACTCGTCGACCGGCACCAGCGAGACCGCACCGCGAACGGGGAACGCGCAGTTGCAGCCGCTCGATGAATTGTAGACCGATCCGTTCCCGACGATCACTCCCGTGCGGCAATTCGAGCGGAAGCTCTCGCACGCAAACAGTTCGTTGCGGATCAGGTCACCTACGACCGTGCCGCCGTAGCTGAAGAAATAGCAGTTGGTCGAGGCGGTCGCCATGATGCACCGGCCGTACATGAAGGAGCAGCCGTCGGGGATGCCCGTCTTGGGGCAGTACGGATCGCGAGGTACGGGGAACGCGTCGACGGGATCGCCGGTTGCCAGGTCGCTCACGCTCACGCCTTTCAAGCCACCCGCGTACACGCGGCCGCCCACCAGCACGCCGCGGAAGTTGCCACGCCGGCCGGGCGTTCCGTCGTCGGCGTTGAAACAAGCGGAATCGGTATAGACCATCCCCCGCACGTAACGCACCATGCCCGAGCCGGCCATCGACCGCCGCCACACTTCCCGTGCATCGGCCAGTCGAACGGCCACCAGATCGCCGTGGCTGCTGTAGAAGCAGAGTCGTTGGCCCAAGGCGAACGCCCCGATACCCTCGCGCGGCCGAAGCTTCCACAGCACCGATCCGTCTGCCGACGAGAGACCGACCAACGCCTTCTGCCGCACGGCCGATCGCTGCGACGGTAGCGTATCGCAGACGGCTGCGACCAGTACGCTTTCAGCGCAGCGATACCGTCCCCAAGAGTTCATGCCCTCGAAGACGTTGTCCGCCCGCAGTCGCCAGGCCGTTGAGCCATCTTGTGCGTCGAGACCGAGCAGTGTGGTTCGTCCGGCGGCAAAGAGACGATCGCCCACGGCCACAAAACCGTCGCCCTCGGGCTCTTCCAGCCGCCGCTGCCACAGCAGGGCGCCGTTGTACGCGTCGAAGGCCTGAATCAAGTCGGGCTGCGGCGACGGCTTGTAACGACCTTCGTACGTGATGCCGCCGTGACGCAGCAACACACGGCCTTCGGCGGCCAACGGCAGCCCGAACTTCGTGAAGCCGTTTGGAGGGCCAATCCACGACGTGTGAAACGGGGCCTTGACCGAGGGATCGTCCACACACGGGTTGTTTCCCGGCGTACCCCAACGGCCGTGGCCCCATTGGCCCATGCCCGCCGGCTGCGCGCGTCGAATGCGGGCCCAGAGGCCGTGGCTATTGATGACGTCGAACTGCTCGACGCCCGCGTCGCGCGCCGCATCGCGCAGTGTGTCGGCCGAAATCGGCGGCTTGGCAGGCGGTGTGGCCGGCGCAGTCGTGGCCGGTTGTCCGATGTAGACCACTCCACCCGGCCGCAGCACACGCAACAGTTCCGGCCAACAGACGGCGCGGGGTGGCGACTGGGAGAATCCGCAAACGATCAGATTGGCGCAGCGATCCGGATAGGGCAGTCGAGCCGGGCTGCCCCGCTCCACCGAGGCGCGACGTCCGTAGGTCCCTGTAAACTCGATGGCGTGGTGCATCCGACGAAGCGCCGTTTCGTCGGACTGAAGCACGTGTACGTAGAAATCGGTTCGCCGGATCAGGGCAGCGACCAACTCCGGCGAGCCACATTGGACCACGACGCAGAAACCGCTGCGCGTACCGGCGGCCGAGATCATCCGATCGGCAAGTTCCGCAGCAGCCGGTTGCAGATCGGCCGCCGGACTCTCGGGCGAGGCGACTGCCATCGACAGCAAGGCTACGATCAGCGGCGTGGTGGTTGCTCCGCGCATGGTCCCTCCCGTGTCGTTGGCAGCGGTCTCTCTAACAGTCTAACCCGGGAGCAAACCCAACCGCAAGCTGCCCGATTTGCCGCTGGGAATCGGCAGATTCCGCATTGTGTGGGGATCGGATCCTCAGAAGACGAAGTGGACCAAGCGGCGGTGATCTGCTAGGCTCTGTGCTAGGTTTCATGATCGTAGCGGCTTGCCAAAATGCGGGAATCTCCGCACGCTGGCCAGCGCAGCTCTCGCCCCAGACTGGAGTATTGATTCATGACCCGTTCTCACAGCCGGCGTTTCCTGACTTTCGTCTTCACACTCTGGTGCCTTGCCGGGCTCGCGGCGGAACCGCTGTTTGCGGCGGCGACGGCCGACGAGATCCTCGGTTCTACCGAGAGCCGTAGCGGCTTGATCGTCGTCGTCGGCTGTGGCGACGCGGCGGCCCCGCAACTCGCCACGCAACTTGGCAAGAGCGGCAATTGGCTGGTCCACGCCGTCGCCGGCACTGCGGCGGAGTTGGCCGATTTCAATCGGGCGATTGTCAAAGCCGAGGTCAAAGGCTGCGTGAGTGCCGAAGTCCTGGGACTCGATGCGCTGCCGTATCGCGACTTCATGGTCAACGTGCTGGTGATCGCCGACCTGCCGAAGGCACAAGCCGCCGGACTCACCATCGAAGAGGCACGCCGGTGCGTTGTCCCCAAGGGGAGGATCGTGATCTGTGACGGGGGTAAGATCGCGAAGACCGAGCAGACGCCGACGTGCAAGGCGATGGACGTGTGGACTCACCGCTATTACGACGCGGCCGGCATTCCCGCCTCGAAAGACGCCCTGTTCGATCTGCCCGTGGGGTTCAAGTGGAACGCCGGGCTGCCGATGAATTTCGATAATCCGTTGCGGTCGGCCAACCGCTATTCGTCGACCCGGGCGATGGTCGTCGACGACGGCCGCTGCTTCACCTTCTCCACGGCGGCCTACGAGAACCTCGGCGACGGCTGGACGTCGCTCTACGGCACCGACCAGTATCTGACCTGCCGCGACGCCTTCAACGGCCGGCTGCTATGGCGCAAACGGATCGGCGACACCTACTACGGCGGGCTGTACATCGAGAACATGGCGCCGCTGGTTTCTGCGGGCCGCCGTCTCTACCTGGCCGGCGAGAACGAGAAGATGCTGGTCGTCGACACGCGGACCGGTGAGACCGTTCGAGAACTGCCCACCGCACATATCCCCGGCGTGATCGCCGCGGCCGACGGGGTCGTTGTCGTGGCCACGTTTGGCGACGGCAAGTCGATGGGCTCGGTGCGGAGTTACGATCGCCGCCGCATGGACTGGGAGATCGCCGAAGGGACGATCGAGGCCTACGACGAGGCGTCCGGCGATCTGCTTTGGAAGAACGAACTGTTGGGCACCTCGCTGTTGATCGCCGAGGGGACCGTCTATGTCGTCAACCGGACCGAAAACGACCTGCTGGAGAAGAACCACAACCGGCGGGGCCAGGGCGACGAAACCAAACATCCGCCGCAGAAAGTCGTCGCCATGAATCTCGTCAAAGGCACGGTCCGCTGGCGGACGGCAGACGTGGATTTCCAGGCGGCCGATCAAGCGCTGAGCCTCGAAGCGGCCCGTGCCGAGGCGGTGGCCGTCGGGTTGCAGGGCCGCAGCCGTGTGGCACTGCTCTCGGCCGAAACCGGCAAACCGCTCGACGACAAAGCGGCAGCCGAGGCCAACAAGATCTTCTTCCGCTATCGAAACCACATCTGCACGCCCGTGCTGCGGGTCGGCGACGTGATCCTGGGCAATCGCGGCGGGACGATCAGCAAGGCCGGCGCAAACGTGCGTTTTGGCGGTGCCCGGGCGGCTTGTCTGACCGGGACGATTCCCGCTTACGGAGCCGGTTACATCGCCCAGAACTGGTGCCGATGCTCGCCGGGCCAAATCCCGGGGTTGATCGCCATTTCGCCGATCGGCCAGATTCCGACGCCGGAGGAGATGGAAGCGCCGACGCAGCCGGTCGCCTACGGCAAGTACGACGACGAAGCCGACCGTGCTGACGCCGCGGCATCGTGGACCTCGGCGCGCGGTAACGCCGAACGCAGCAGCAGTGTGGCATGCGACGTGCCGACCGAAGTCGAGGTGGCTTGGTCGAAGCCGATTGCCGGCAAGATCCGACCGGGCACGGTCCACCGGGATTGGCGTTCCTATCTCAACAGCCGGCTGACCGCCCCGGTCGTTGCGGGCGGTTTGGCGATCGTCGGCGACGTCGACCACAACGAGATCGTGGCGGTCGACACGGGCGACGGCAGCGTCAAGTGGCGGTTCATGACAGGCGGCCGCGTCGATTCGTCACCCACGCTGCACAAGGGCATCTGCCTGGTCGGCGACCACACCGGCTACGTCCACGCCCTGAAGGCCAAGAGCGGCGAGTTGATCTACAAGCTGCGAATCGCTCCGGACGAAAGACGCATGGTCTCGTACGGCAAAGTGGAGTCGGTCTGGCCGGTGATCGGCGGCGTGATGGTCGCCGACGGTAAGGCGTTCGCGTCGGCCGGACGTACGCAAGGCTCCGATGGCGGACTGCTGATCCGGGCATTCGTGCCGGAGACGGGCAAGCCAATCTGGGCGAAGGTCCTGCCGCAAGAAGGTCCGGAACTGATCGAGAGGCGTCCCAAGCGAAACGACATGCTGGTCCGACACGGCGAGTTCCTTACGGTGATGGGGCATTGGCTGAACCTCGAAACCGGCGCGATTTCTCCGAAGCCCGAGGGGCCGGCGCCGAACCGCACGGTCGTGATGGGGCTCGAAGGGCTCTACAGTTGGAACTGGACCCGAGTGGGCCATCGCAAGTTCATGCACATCGGCTACGGTGAATTCCACGGCGACACCGTCAGTTGGAACGGCGAGTATTCGGCCGTCTCTAGCCGCGACGGCAACGGTTCGATCGCCGAACTGGCCGAGGGCGGCGCGAAGCGTGGCTTCGCGGGCGTGGCCGGCGCCTACCAGCCGACCTCGCTGGTGCTCTGCAACAACGTTCTGCTCCAAGGCGGCGCGATCCTCGATCAGGAGAACGACCACGGTTTCATTCGGGCCATTTCGCTCGAAGACTGCCAAGTGGTTTGGGAGCAGAAGTTCCGCAGCAGGCTGGCTTTCAACGGCTTGGCCGTCGATCGGGGCAGCATTCTGGCGAGCTTCGACGACGGTACGGTGGCGTGCCTGAAGTAGGGAAACAAGCGCTCCGTCCAGCTTTGAATCAGCGATTCGGGTGGCATGCCCACGCTTGCGTGGGCATGGCACCTTTAGACCTAAAGTTGACTGAGGAGTAGAGGAAGCACGTCATGAGAATCGCAGCCGCGCTGCTGGCCATCGGCATCCTGACAACCGCTACCGCAGCCGACCAACCGCCGATCAAGGGGCTGCGCGACGTGTCGCACGCGCAGGTGCAACTCCGCGGTGGATTTTGGGGCCCGCGGCAGCAGACGCACCACGAGGTGACGATCCCCCATGCGCTGAATTGTCTGGACGCCGACGGGCACGTGACGAATTTCGATATGGCGGCCGGCGTGTCCGAAGGGCCGTTGCGCGGCCACCACGCCTTCGACTCGGACCTTCACAAGGCCCTGGAGGGTGCGCTGTACAGCCTGCAACATCGCGACGACGGCCCGTTGCGGCAGCGGGTGGAAGGCATCCTCGACCGCATCGTAGCCGCCCAGCAGGATGACGGGTTCCTGATCTCGTATTACATTGTCCACGATTCCGATAAGCGGTGGGAAACCCTGCGGCTGGAACACCAACTCTACAACGCCGGCCACTTCTTCGAAATGGCCGTTGAGCACCACCGGCTCAGCGGAGAAACGAAGGTCCTCGACGCGGCCAGGAGGTTTGCCGATCATATCGACGGTCTGTTTGGGCCCGGCAAGCGATACGACGTCGGCGGGCACGAGGAGGTCGAGTTGGCTTTGGTCAAGCTCTATCGTGCCACCGGCCAACGGAGATATCTGGAGCTTTGCCGGTTCTTTCTCGACGAGCGCGGCCACGCCCACGGCACGGAGCGCAAGCCGTTCGATCGGGCCACGATTCCGGCCGAGCTTCCCAGCTTCGACGATCTGCCGCCGGCCGAGCGCAATCGGGCACGCCGCCGCGCCCGCAACAGCATCCGCAACGGCCGGATGCAGGACCACAAGCCGTTGGTCGACCAGCACGAAGCGGTGGGCCACGCAGTACGGGCCGGATACATCTACTCGGCGATGGCCGATATCGCCCGATTCATGGACGCCCCGAAGTACGAGCAGGCCGTCGAGCATCTCTGGCGCGACGTGGTCTTTCGCAAGATGTACGTCACCGGCAGCGTCGGCACGGCCCAATACCACGACGAGGGTTTTGGCGATCCGTACCTGCTGCCCAATCGCACGTATTGCGAGTCGTGTGCCAACATCGCCCACGTCTTCTGGCAACATCGGATGAACCTGCTCAAAGGCCACGCCAAGTATGCCGACGTGATGGAGTTGGCGTTGTACAACGGGGCGATCTCGGGCATTGCGATCTCCGGCGACGCGTTCTTCTATCAGAATCCGTTGGCCAGCAACGGCGGACAGCGAAGTTCCTGGATTGGGCTGTCGTGTTGCCCGACGAATCTGGCGAGGATCATTCCGCAGGTCGGTGGATTCGTCTACGCACAAGAGAGGGAACGGCTCTACGTCAATCTCTTCGCTGCCGGTGAGGCGACAGTCGATCTGAACGGCGGCGCACGCGTCAAGCTGAGTCAGGCGACAGATTATCCTTGGAACGGCAGTGTACGGCTTTCGGTCGATCCGCAGCAGCCGGCCGACTTGACGCTTTGTCTGCGTCTGCCGAGTTGGGCGCGTGGCCGGCCGGTACCGAGCGATCTGTACCGCTTTGCCGATGCGGACGTCCCGCCCGTGAGCCTGAAGATCAACGGCGAAGCGGTCGATGCCACGCCACACGACGATGGTTACGTTCATCTGAAACGCCGTTGGCAGCCCGGCGACAGGGTTGAATTCGACCTGCCGATGCCGATCCGCCGGGTTTACACGCATGAGAACGTCGAGGACAATCGCGGCAAAGTGGCGTTGATGCGCGGCCCGATCGTCTATTGCCTCGAAGCGGCCGATCACCGGGGGGTGAACGTCGCCGGTCTGCGGTTGGCGCAGGACACCCCGTTGCGTGCGGAACATCGCCCCGGCTTGCTCGGCGGCGTGAGCGTGCTACTCGGCGAGGCACAAGACGGCAATGGCGAGCCGGTCACCCTGACCGCCGTGCCGTACTACGCCTGGTGCAATCGCGAGAAGGGTTCGATGACGGTGTGGATCGACGAGCCGGCCGCGGCGCCGACGGACCTCAGCGGTCACTCGGCGCCCAAATCGACCGCAACTTCCGGACCGTAACCGTTTCGATGCGCAGCTCGGGCCCCTTGCAGTAGAACTCCAACGTCGTCTCTTGCTCGGCCGGCACGAAGCACGACGACATCGACACCTGGCCGTCGTTGCCGAAGACTTCCAGCGACGTGCGATCCAGCAGGATGCGCAGCTTTACCACGCCGTCGATCGGTTCCAACGGGGCCGAGCGATCCAGGCAGGAGATGCCGTCTTCGGTCCAGGTTACCGACTGGCCGTGCATCCGCAGCCCGAACTCTTTCGCACAGCCGGGCCGCACGACCATCTCGACGTCGAACAGTTCGCCGCGAATTCCGGCCAGCGGGTCTTCGCCCTCGGCTATCTGTGTGCCCCGTACCGTGGTCCCGTTGCCGATATGCAGCGCGGCAATCTCTTTGACCGGATAGCGATAGAGCCGTGGGCCATCCGGGCCGCCGACGAGCTTCAGGTCACACGGAAAACTCATCTGCTGCGTAAACGGCATGTCGGGGTATTGCCCGCCGTTCATCCACGCGATCTGGATACAGCGGCCGGGCGTGTTGGTCCACGTTTGGGCGGCGTAGAAGTTCCGGCCGAAGTCGCCGCGGAACGGACCGGCTTCCTGGGTGAACGTTTTGCCGTCGAACGTGCCGATCGAGTAGTTGAACGGCGCATCGTAGAGGATCCACCTCTTGTTCTTCTCGTCGCCGTCGACGGGCAACTCGAACATGTCCGGACACTCGTGAAACGGCCGGTCGGTGAAGTCGGAGGTGTGCGTCCATTGCTTCAAGTCGTCGGACGCGAAGAACCGGGCCACGCCGCGTTTGACGTAGAGCACCATGATCCACTTCTGCGTCGGTTCGTGCCAAAACACCCTCGGGTCGCGCTCGGTGGTCATCTGGCCCTGATTCGGCACCACGGGGTTCTTTTCGTACGGAGTCCACGTCCGCCCTCGGTCGTTGCTGTAGGAGATGCTCTGGCTGAAGGGACGGCCGGCCGAGGTGTAGATCAAGACCAGCGTCTTATCGTCGCCGCGGCCGAAGCCGGCCGTGTTCTTCGCGTCGACCACGCCCGAGCCGGAGAAGATCGCCCCGAGAGCGTTTGGCAACACGGCAACGGGCATTTGCCGCCAATGGACCAGATCGCGGCTGACGGCATGCGACCAGCGCGAAGGCGGGCGGCTGATGTCTCCCAACGCCCCCGGGATCACGTTGCCGAAGGGATTGTGGTCGTTGAACAGGTGGTACTCGCCCGCGTAGAAGACGAGTCCACACGGATCGTTGATCCAGCCCTTCTTCACCGTGTAGTGAAACTGAGGGCGGTATCGTTCGCCGTACACGTTGTCGTCGGCAGCCTCGCCGGTCTGTGCTCCTGCGTTGGCCGGCAGCAAGGCACCGAGCGATGCGGCAAGCGCGATCTGTCGGAAGGTGGAGATGCTCATTGTCTTGTCGTCCTCGTTTAGCGGTTGCCGGGGAGCAATGCGCGGGGTGGGATTCACAACGGCCCCAATACTATCACGAACGGTTCTCCAGATCGAGTTGCGGGACATCGACGTGTCGAATGCATCGTGGGGCTGCGAGCCGAGCGAAGCCGGGCCTGGCGCCGGGCAGATACATAGAATTCCTGGAAACTGCGAGCGAGAAGAACTTAGGCGGAACGTGCCCCGGACCTGCCCCGCTTGTGGCGGGTGATTCGCCCCAGCCAGATCCGAGGGATTCCCCGCCGAACCTGGATTCTCTACAATGTGTCTTCCTCAGCGTGCGGAAGGCACCTTCGCCGCCGACGCTCCCGCCAATCTTACGCAAGACCATCGCCATGACCGCTGCCGGCCCGCCTCGAACGATGTTCGAGAAGATCTGGGACGACCACGTCGTCCGCGACGAAGAGGGGAAACAGACCATCCTCTACGTCGATCTCCAATTGGTCCACGAAGTCACCAGCCCCCAGGCGTTCGAGGGGCTGCGCAGTGCCGGACGCCAAGTGCGGCGGCCACAGAAGACGGTCGCCACCGTGGACCACAACGTCCCTACCACGGATCGATCGCTGCCGATCCTCGATCCGGTCTCTAAGCAGCAGATCGACACGCTGAGGGCGAACTGCGAGCAGCTTGGCGTGAGGCTGTACGATCTCGGCGACGTGAAACAAGGCATTGTCCACGTCATCGGCCCGGAGTTGGGGCTCACGCAGCCGGGGATGACCATCGTCTGCGGCGACAGCCACACGGCCACGCACGGGGCCTTCGGGGCGCTGGCGTTCGGCATCGGCACCAGCGAAGTCGAACACGTGCTGGCCACGCAGACGCTCTTGCAGCAGAGGCCGAAGACGCTCGAGATGCACGTCGGCGGAAAGCTCTTGGCGGGCGTCACGGCCAAAGACATGGTCCTCTACTTGATCGGCCAGATTTCGACTTCCGGCGGGACCGGTTTCTGCGTCGAATACACGGGCGGAGCGATTCGCGCGCTGAGCATGGAAGAGCGGATGACCGTCTGCAATATGACGATCGAAGCCGGCGCCCGGGCCGGTCTGATCGCTCCGGACGAGACGACGTATGAGTACCTTCGCGGACGCGAATTCGCTCCGCAGGACTTCGATGCCGCCGTGCAGCGGTGGCAAACGTTGCCTACCGACGAGGATGCCCCGTACGATCGCAGCGAGTCGTTCGCCGCCGCCGCCGTCACACCTCAGGTCACCTGGGGCACAAACCCCGGGCAGGTTGCCGGAATCGGCGAGAACGTGCCCGATCCGGCCGATTACGACGACCCGGCCAGGCAGAAGGCCGTCGCCGGGGCGCTTCAGTACATGGGCCTTGCGGCCGGCACGCCGTTCACGTCCGTACCGATCGACGTGGCGTTCATCGGCTCGTGTACCAACGGGCGGATCGAGGATCTCCGCGCGGCCGCAGCGGTCGTCCGCGGCCGGCGCGTGGCCGACGGCGTCGAGGCGCTGGTCGTGCCCGGCAGCGGACTGGTCAAGCGGCAGGCCGAAGACGAAGGGCTCGACCGGATCTTCACCGAAGCCGGCTTTCAGTGGCGCGAACCCGGCTGCAGCATGTGTCTGGCGATGAACCCCGACAAGCTTCAGCCCGGGCAACGCTGTGCGGCCAGCAGCAATCGGAATTTCGAGGGCCGCCAAGGTAAGGGCGGCCGCACCCATCTCGTTTCGCCCTCCATGGCTGCGGCCGCTGCCGTGGAGGGCCATTTTGTTGACGTTCGAGAATTCGGCAGCTAAGCCGTCGGCCCAAGAAACGCCCCGCTACGCGAGAGCCCCTATCATGCGTGCCTTCACCACACACACCGGCCTGGTCGCTGCGATGGATCGGTCCGACGTCGACACCGACCAGATCATTCCCAAGCAGTTTCTCAAGCGGATCGAGCGGACCGGTTTCGGCCAGTTTCTGTTTTTCGACTGGCGGTTCGAGGATGACGGTTCCGACAACCCCGAGTTTGAACTGAACCGTCCCGAGTTTGCCGGAGCGACGATCCTGCTGACGCGGCGCAACTTCGGCTGTGGCTCCAGCCGAGAGCACGCGCCCTGGGCTCTGGAAGATTACGGCTTTCGCGTGCTGATTGCCCCGAGCTTTGCGGACATCTTCTACAATAACTGCTTCAAGAATGGACTGTTGCCGATCCGGCTCGACGAGGCGACCGTCGACGATCTGTTCGCCCGTGCCGCCGAGCATCCGTCCTACGCGCTGTCGGTCGATCTGCAGCGTTGTACGATCACGGACGAACACGGCCTGGAACTTGCCTTCCAGGTCGATCCGTCTCGCCGTGAGAGCCTGCTGCAAGGGCTCGACGAGATTGCCTCGACGTTGCAGCACGAAGACGATATTGCCGCGTATGAGAAGTCGCACGGGATCGCGTGAGCAAGCGATCAGCTACGTGAAGACGGCGGCCGTCTTCAGCCGCGTCTTCGGCATCGACGGCGGTAGATCATCAACGCCAGCAAGGCCGTCAGCGCCGTTGCCACCGCGTGTGGCTCCGGCACGATGTGGATCGCCCCAATCTGCGGCTCGGCTCCGTACGTGCCGACGTACTCCAACACGAATTGCTCCGCGGCCGTGCCGGGCGCGGCGAGGCGGCCCAGGGAAACGTCCGCGTAGCTTATCGGCCCGTCGAATCGTCCTTCGCCGATCGTGTTCTCGTTGGCCGAGAGCAGGCTCCAACCGTCGTCGGCCGGCAACGCGCCGCCGAGCACGCCCGGGTCGGCGTGGATGAACTGAGCTTCGCTGCGAATCGTCCAACTCATCACTGAATCGACCGAAACGGCAAACTCGCCGGTCGTCGGATTGTACTCTGCCGAGGCGCTCGCCACGTTCGATACCTTGGCGTTGCCCGAGAAGTTCGTGATCAGCGCCGTGATGTCTTGGCCGTCGACGATATGGTCGCCGTTGGAGTCGGCCTCGTGGAACAGGGCATCGCGGCGGTTGAAATTGATGATCAGCGTGGTGATGTCTTGTCCGTCGATGAAGTCGCTGAAGTCGAAGTCCGCTCGGTTGGCCGTGCCCGCGCCGGAGAGAATCAGTGCGGCCGCCTGGCTGCCGAATTGCCGCACCGTCAGTCTTTCTTCGACCAGCTCGACGGCCATCAGCGGAAAGGGCTCCGTATCGCCCGGTGGTACGTGCGCGGCGCCGAAGAAGTGCCCCAACTCGTGGGCTGTTGTGCCGGCAACGGCGTTGAAGACGTCGTCGGCCGTGTGGTACGTTAGCAGCGGCTCGGTGTCGATTTCGTCGAGATAGACCGCCGCGGTGTAACCGTCCTGCGGGGCATTGACTTGTTGCCCCCAAAGACTCCAGACGGGGTTGGATGCCTCGGCCATGGCCACGTTCAGCCGCCGCCCCGGAAGACTGGTAGGCACCATCGTCGGATAGACGGCCACGCGAACGGTCGTGCTCGGATCGCCCGTGTCGATCGCCCGGAACGCGTCCTCCGTCCGCAACGCGATCTCGCGGCGAGCCGCTTCCTCGGTCCAACCGGCAAGCGCCCCGTTTGTGACAAAACGGGTGGAAGGGTCGGTTAGCGGGTACGGCTCGAAGGAGTAGGTGAATTCGTCCGGATCGATGTCCGGAGGCCAGAGCGGGGACCAGTACCCCGGCGGGGCAACGGTCGATGTTTCGATAAAGTCCAGGCCAAGGCGAAAGTCTTCCGCAAACGTCCAAACGGGAGCTTGGGCGAGATTCGCCAGCACCGCAGCCAACGCAGCGGCAAGCCAAATTGCACGGGATCGGCGTCGCATGCCGCTAACCTTTCGCGTTGCCCACCTACCCCCTTTATTCTAGTTGGTGTGGGGGGAAAAGTCCAGCAGACTGCACATGGCGCAAAAGAAGCGCCGCCCCCCCAAAGGGAGCGGCGCTTTGCGTTTGCTAAGCGATCGGCCGCGTGGGCACTATGCCCGGCGGCGACGACGCCACACCAGCAACAGGCCGGCCAGGCCGCCGATCAGCATCACGATGGTGCTCGGCTCGGGAATCGGAACGAAGGTGATGTTCTTGCCCTGTCCCGGAAGGCCGATGTCGGCGGCGGTCAATGCGCCGGCAAGTCCGTCGAAGTTGGCGAACTCGATCTTGAGATCGCCGGATTCTATCAGGGCCGTGAACTCGTCAAAATTCGGCCGTGCGTTATCGGCCAGGATTTCGCCGATGAACAGGTCCGTTCCCATCAACCTCGCGCCGAAGGAGGCCTCGCCCACGGTGTTGATGTTCTCGGAGACGAATGCCCCAGGTATCGAGGGCAGGTCGGAAATAGCTTTGACGCCGGTCACGGGGTCGGCGATATCGGTGCGGAACAAGCCGAGACTGATGAAGTTCCAGCTATTCAAGTTATTTGCCGACACCTTGAATTCGCCGGTGGTCTCGTCGTACTCGACCTTCATCGAACTCGGATCGGCCGGACCGGGGTCGCCGGTGAAGTTGGAGATCAGGTCGGTGATGTCCTGACCGTCGACGTTGCCGTCGCCGCGGCCGAAAATACCGCCGGCCGTGTCGCTCCTGAGCCAAGTGCGGTCGGACGGGTCGCCCGGCCGGCTGAAGTTGGTAATCAGGTTCGTGATGTCCTGACCGTCGACGCGTCCGTCACCGTTGGCGTCGCCGCCGCCGGCAACAAAGAACGTGGCGTCGGCACTGAAGTAACTCGGCGGCGTGGTCGGCGGGAAGCTGTCCTGGTACGCGATGCCCTTGTGGAACACACCTTGGTCGATATGGACCGGAGCCGCGGCCGTGCCGGCCGGCACGACGTCGAACTTGCCTTGGATCACACCTTCAGCCAGGCTGTTGACGATCGCCACCTCAATATCCTTGCCTTCGTCCGCCGCCTTGACGCCCTGGACCCGGTACTGCAACTCGCCGTTGAGGTGCAGGTCGGAGTTCCCCGCGTTGGTCAACTGGCTCATGCCCGCCGGATCCATCGTGAGTATGGTCGACGTCTCCGCCGTCATGCGGGCTTCGCCCTTGAAGCCGATCGTGCCGGAGCCACCGCCGCCGAGAGCGCTGGGTACGATCTGGCCGTTGAGCGTCAGGTCGCCGTCGAGCGTACCGGTGCCGTCCAGCGTCCCGCCGAGGCTGACCTGAGTGAAGTCGGGAGGCCCTTGGCCAAGCACGCCGGCGATATGGAGATCCTTGACTTCCTCGGCCGAGAGTTCGCGGTCCCAGATCATCAGTTCGTCCATGTAGCCGTGAAAGAAGTCGTCGCCAGCCCAGTTGCTCTCGCCGATGTAGTTGTTCGTCCGCACGACGTTCCCAGGGACACTCTTGCCGCCTTCCTCGAAGGCCAAGTCGCCGTTGATGTAGAGCTTCATCGTGGCGCCGTTGGTCGGCCCATCGTCGCAAGTGGCCACGATGTGCTGCCAGCCGAACGTGGTGAAGACGCCGTTCGGGTCGATCAACTCGCCCCCGCCGGCCGTGTCGTGGAACTCGAAGCGGGCGTCGGTGCTAGTGCCTCGGTGGGCCAGGAGGACATTATCGACTGCGGCGCCGTTGCCGAAGTCGATGATCCGCCCCCAGTTGGGAAGCGACAGATGGTAGATCCAGCCGGCCACCGTGACGCCGCCGGTGAAGTCGGCATATCCGTCGGGCAGATCGACGTAGCCCATGCCGTCGAAGACGACCGCCCCGTTGACCTTGCCGCGGGTGGTCCAGGCAGGAAGGGGCCCGGTACCCAGATCGATCAACGTGCCGTTGAAGCTCGGGTCGGCCGAATTCATGGCGGTCGTGCCGGCGCCGTCGTCGAAGGTCCAATGGGAGATCGGTGCCCGCGGACCGGCGAACGTCACGTCGCCGTTGAGCGTCAGTGCGTCGATGCCGGCGGCCAGATCCGCTCCTTGTACGCGGAAGTCGCCACCGGGCGCCACCGTGACCTCGTAGCCGGAGCCCTTGAGGCTTTCGCTAATCGTCACCGGATTGCCGTTGGTCAGCATCGTGCCGCCGCCGCGCATCGAGACGGCGCGGAAGGTGGACGGCGTCTGCGTGTCGTAGACGCCGCCGCCGAGGATCGAGAGCGTTTCGGCGCTCACGCTCCCGCCGGCGCCAACGTTGACCGCGCCGTTTCCGGCGATAGAGACGCTCGTAGCGGTCACGCTGCCGCCGTCGTTGACGTTCAAACGGCCGCCGTTGCTCACCGCAACCGTGCCGGTGTTCAACGCGGCGTTGACTTCCAACGCACCGACGTTGACCGACGTGGTCGAGCTAACCGGCGAAATCCAGAGATTGCTCTGGTCCGGCTGGCTGGGATCCACGCGGACTTCGGTGCCGGTCGGCGGGGTAAAGTACCAGTTGACGTTCTGTCCACCGCCAAACTCCTGGGCCATGTAGATCAGATTGTAGCCCTGGCCGGCCGTCAGATCGACGTTGCCGTTGGAGTTCCAGGCATACGCGGCCACGCTTTCGCTAGCCTCGAAACGCCCGTTGTCGTCCAGGTCGATGTACATCAGCCCACGGTCGTCGTTGTTCCAGTGCCAGTTATACGTACCGGTTTCCGGCGCGATGAAACGACCACTGAAGGCGGTGACGAAGTCGTCGGCGTTGCCGTCGAAGGTGGGGAACGCCGCCCAGTTCTGGGTCGTCCCGGTGACGGTCACGCTGTGTGAAGCCGGGTCGGTCAACACGGTCCCGGCCTTGTCACCGCTGAAGACGCGCAATCCGGAGCCGAAGTAAGCAGCGTCGTCCAGCGTCATGTGCGACGCGTCGCGTGGGATGCCGGTGAAGATCGATCCCATCAGACCTAGCTGTTGGCCACCGTTGGTGGTCACGTCGGCGTTGAGCACCATCGTGGCGTTGCCCACCTCGATATGCGAGGTGTTGGCCAGCGGGGTGTTCACGGTCAGCGTGCCGCCCGTGGCGGTGGTGCCACCGGCGTAGTCCTTGGCGCCAACGGCGTTGAGGTTGATGACGCCTGCCTCACCGGCGATACCGCCGGCGCCGCTGACCGCACCGTCGATCTGCAGCGTGTAGCCGTCCTCGGCCTTGAAGCCCAGCACACCGAAGCTGTCCATGGTGATGCCGTTGGTTTCGCTGCCGTAGGTGACCTCGACGTCGCTGACCGCGCCGGGCACTTCGCCGACGCCAAACGTGCCGCTGCCGGCCAGGGCCATCGGCTCGTCGTAGGTCTGATTGCCGCCGGTGCTGCCGAGCATCACGCCGCCGCCGTTGAAGCTCAACGTGGCATCGCCGAACGTGGTGCCGGTGGCGTCGATCAGGCCAACCAACTCGCCGTCGATGAGATCGAAGGTGGTGTTTTCCAACCCCGTGCCCACTTTGTTAATGACGGTGCGGCTGTTGCCGCTGATCTCGATGGTCAACTCGCGGTCGCCGCCGGCGATGCCGGTCGTGCCGGTCAGCGTGGTGTCGGTATTGGCCTCAATGCCGACGAAGGCTTCCCCGTCGCCGGCGATCGTCAGGCCGGTAAAGCTGATGGCCCCGCCGGAGGTCGTCAGCGTACTCTCCGACTCCATGGTCAGCGGGCCCAACAGAAGGTCGCCGTGGGCCGCGGTGAGTTCCGAGTCGGCGATTACTTCCACGCTATGCGTGCTCAGATCGCGAGCCCCATAGACGTAGAAATTGGCGGCCTGATTCGCGGCCGTGGGGTCGATGATCGTCATCTGGTTGTAGTCGGTGACGACTCCCGGGGCGTAGCGGGCGGTGATCGCGTCGCCGCCGCCGCGTTCGTAGAGTCCGATCGCGAAGTCGTAGATCCCCGCCGCCAAAGTGACGTTGCCGGCCTGGTTGTTCAAGCCGTGATCGGAGTTGTCGCCGACGATCCTCTCGTTGCCGGTGTTGAAGGTACCGTCACCGTCGATGTCGATGTAGACGACGCTGCCGTCGTCGCTACGAAGTCCGAAGGAGATCGGCCCCGGCGGCAGCCCGCCGCCGCCGACAATCAGTTGACCGGTCCAGGCGCAGGCAAAATCGTCCTCGGGAACGCCTGCATAGGGCTGCAGGGAATTGTCGGGGAAGTCCAGCGGTTGTGCGAGTTCGATCGTCGCCATGGGGACTTGGGTCAACACGCCGCTGCCGGAGTCGATTGGCTCGATCGTCGGAGGGTTGCCGGTGGGAACGTCGTAGAACGTCCCCACAATCGGGCCGCCGGCGATCGGCGGCAGGCTGTCGTTGTCGATGATCATCTGGCCGCCGGAAAGCATCATGCTGGTCGACCCGGCCCAGGCCTCGTCGTTGAGCATGATCAGCGTGCCCTCGTGGGCGTCGATGGTGGCATTCTGCATGTTGATCAGATCGCCGTCGACGAACGTCAACGTGGTGGGGCCGCCCTTGGAGAAGACGAACGGGTTGGCCACCGTGCCGCCGCTGATCGCCCCACCCCAGTCGGTGGTGATCCGCGGGTCGATGCCGACTTCGGTGGCGTCCGAAGCGATGACCGTGCTGGTGAAACTGAGCGAACTGGCCGTGCCCTCGGTCGTGATGATCCCCTCCCTCAGCGTCAGCCGGCCGAGGGCGGCCGTGCTGTCGGTCTCCACCGCCAGCGCGGAATTACCGGTGACGACGAAGTCGTCATTGGTCATGTTCAGAGGCAAAGTAGAGAGGATGCCGTATTTCTGTTGCAGGTGGAAGGTCACGTCATCCCGCTCGCCGTCGGTCAGGATGCGGTTGTAGACGAGCACTTCGGCGATGTCGCCGTTGAGTCCCTCGGTGAACGGATTCAACCGCGAACCGACGGTCAGTTGTTGGTTGCCGATGTTCAGCGCGGCCCTCTCGATTTCGCCGGCAAACTTACCGTTGATCCACCAGGAATCGCGTCCACCGGCGGCGCCGCCGTCGGCGTCCCACGTCGACAGAGCGATGTTTGCTTCACCCAATCCACCGCTATTGGTGAAATTGTGGCCGTCGCCCCAGTAGTGGTTGCCGATTTCGCCGTTGTTGCCGCCGCGCGAAATCGAGTGTCCGTAGGACTGGTTCCCACTCACGTTCCCCATATGGAACGTGTGCTGGTAGTTCTGGCCGGTGCCCACGCCGTTGGCCCAGACGCTGATCACCGTGCAATCGGCGCTGGTTCCGGTGATTCCGGTGCCGTTATTGACGGCCCGCAACACGTCGCCGTTGCCGCCCCCGTCGAAGTGCAGGGCCGGCTTGTTGTTCAACTCCGGCACCGACGCGACGTAGTCGGGCAGATGGGCGACGTCTGCTTCGCTGACGTGGAGGTTGAAGCCGCTGATGTCTTCCCAACGGGCGACCGGCTGGCCGCCGCCGGTGACGGGGATCGCGCCGGCCGGGTCCTGGAAGAGTGTGCCAATGTCGCTGGCGTCGACGTGGAATCGCAAGCCGGAGATGTTCGGCATGCCGGGATCGACACCCGAGGTGGTCGCCCCCACCAGACGCAGCCGGCCACCGTTGAGCTGGACGTCTTGCGTCGAACCGCCTAGAGCGTTCGGCTCGTGCAACTCCAGCGTACCGGCGTCGATGCTGAAGACCGTGTCGGGCCGGACGGAAGCCGAGGCCGCCGCGAGCGTGCCGCCGCCTTCCATTACGAACGTTGCCCCGGAGCCGCTCGTCCTCAGCGTGTTGACCGAAAGCACGCCGCTGGGCAGCACGGCCGCCGTACCGGAGAAGTTCAGCGTGCGAAGGTCGCCGCCGGCGTACGCGAACGACAATTCCGAATCGGCACCCATCGTGACGTTGCCGCTTGCGGCATTGAGTATGCCGACGACGTCCAAGCTCCTGCCCGATCCGATGCTTACCGTGGCGTTGTTGTTGATGTTCAACTCGAATGCCGACTCGTCGCCCGTTACGCTCACCGTACCGCTGTTGACGGTGACCTTACTCATCTCGTCGGGTAAGCCGCCCGGGTTCCACTTCGTCGAAACGTTCCAGTTTCCGGTACCGCCGAGCCAAGTATATTCGGTCGCCGATCGCGCCATCGACAGATTGTCGATTTTCGCCGAGGCAAGCAGCGCGTTGTCGTGCGACGTGATAGCCATGCCGATGGAAGGGGACACCATGGGGATGTCGACCGTGCCTT
The DNA here is from genome assembly GCA_964472545.1 of uncultured Planctomycetaceae bacterium. Classification (GTDB taxonomy): domain Bacteria; phylum Planctomycetota; class Planctomycetia; order Pirellulales; family Thermoguttaceae; genus CAYYNP01. The sequence continues at coordinate 29,579 of CAYYNP010000037.1, forward strand.
GCAGGACCCAATTCTCGCCGTCCGGTGAAGTGTAGCCGGTGAACGTGTCGCCGAATCGGGTCAAGCGGACCCAGTAAGGCCGCACGCCTTCCGGGGGCCCGGTCGTCGTGTTGTGGACACTGCCCGCGCCAGAGAGCGGCCGGTGTTGGAACGACGCCCGGGGGTCGCCGGAGACCATCGAGAAAGCATGGGTGCTGATGTCCGTCAACTCGTCCCGGATCATCACGCCGGCCTTCGACCAGGAGTTGGTGACGTCGAGATCAACGACCCTCGCCTGGATGATGGCGTCGCCGTTCAGGGGCACGTCGTCGTAGACGAAGTGGAACTCGTCTTCGTTCCCCCAGATGTCGTCCCCGCCACCGTAGATGGTATATGTGTCTGAGGGGATGTCGTACTCGAAGATCTGAGTGAAGGCCGGATTGCCCACTTGGCCGATGTCCTGCTCCAGCCAAATCGCCTCCGCTGTTCCGCCGATCGACAGCACCAGCCCGAACGCAAGTAGAAGTGCAATCAGTCGTCTCATCGTGTCTCTCCGAGAATCAGAAGGAAATGTGGTGATAGGCCTCTTGGGTAGAAAAACGGCCTCCCAATTGACGATCAACTAGGAGGCCGATGATTGACGCAACGCGACCACACAGGAGGCAGAGCCCTCCCGAAAAAGATGCCTGAACTTGTGTTGTCCGACTCATGCCTGCACGGCTTCGGCGACCCGCCGGCCTGGATCCCTCAGGAGCGGCGAATCAAGGCAACCCGACTAATCGGTCCAAATCCGATTATCCCCTCATCCGTCTAAGCTAGCACAAACCCCGAAAACGTCAATAGTTAGATGCGTTGGGGTGCCGGATTTTCAGAAAAATTCTTCTTGGCGACGAGGACATTTGTTCTAGCGGAACTTATGGGGGGCGACATTCGGGCCGGAGGTAGTGTTCGAGATATCCCGAGCGACGGCGGCCCGAGCGAGACCGCCCCCAAGCCCCGCTCGCGATCTTCACGGCAGAAGAGGAAGCGCTTTGCTGCGTCCGGCGATCAGCAAGTCACATGCAGAAGCGCCGCCCGCCGCTGTCGCGACGCGTTGTAGGCCACGACGGCCTCCGGCGTCGGCAGGACTTCGCAGTCGATCGCCCGTCGGGCCAGGAATTGCCGAGACTCCTCGTTGAGGGTCATCTTTCCTGGGTCACCTGTGCCCACAAAGAGCACGGCAGGCCCTCCCTTGCATACCTTCTCCAACTCCTTGGGGCCAACCGTGTGTGAACTGCCGTAGAGTTGCCGGGCAAGCGTCTTGTCGCGAGTCTTGACCTTGCCGGTCACCGGGAGATAAATATCTTCCGCGTGAGACGCGCCAGCCACCGTCACCTTGCCGAAGCCCTCCCAGGCGATTTCCGGATACGGCGGCCACGCATCGAACCGTTTCTTGAAGGGGGGACGTCCAACTTCCCGCCGGGCCAGCGCCACCGCTCCGAGCACAACGGCGTCGTCGCCCAGCGCCGAGAGAAATACGTCGCCTCCGGGCCGCGCTCCGGCCAGTCCGTCGTCGGCCACGATCTTCTGCACGATCGGCAGCATAAAATCGCCGCAAGCCTCGGCCAGACCGCCGCCGATCACAATCACCTCGGGATCAATCAGGTGGCGGACCGTCAGGCACGCGTGGCCGAGGACTTCGGTGGCGCGGCGAACGATCTCGGTGACCAACTCGTCGCCGGCGGTCATGGCTCGACGAATCAACCCGCTGCGGATCACGCTCAGATCTCCGCTGGCCAGCGCCGGCAGGACGCTCGCCTGGCCGGCTTCGATGCCCTCGCGAATATCGCGTTCGATGGCCGACCGGCTGGCCAGGGCCTCGAGGCATCCATGGTTGCCGCAGCCGCACTTCGGCCCGTCGATCTGCATCACGATGTGGCCGATCTCGCCGGCCGATTCGCGGGCGCCTTGCCGCAGTCGGCCCTTTTCCACGTATCCGCCGCCGATTCCCGTGCCGACCAGGATGGCCACGACGCTCTTGGCGTGTCGGGCTGCGCCGAGCCATCGTTCGCCCAAGGCGCCGAGGTTGCAATCGTTACCCAACGCCACGGGCACGTCGAACTTGCCTTGGATACGTGAGCGGATCTCCACTCCGGTGAGATTCATGTTGGGGGTCATCACCACCAAGCCCGCCTTCGGGTCAACGACGCCGGGAATGGCGATGCCGATGGCCTTCAAGTCGCGGGGCTTGCGGCCGGCCTTCTTCAGGGCGTCCTGCATGGCCGTCTCGATGGCCGAGAGGACCTCCTCCGGCGTACAGCCGCGAGGCGTGCGGCAGCGCTGGCGAGTGACGATTGCGCCGGATTCCCCGACCAACGAGGCCTGGACCTTCGTCCCACCGACGTCTACCCCCAGGTACAACCGCTGTCGGCCGGTTTTCGTTGCCTTTTCGTCCACGTTCGCCATGGCAGTGTGCTCCGCGCTGAATGTTGTCGCCCCCTCCGGCCACACCAGGGCGAAGAGTTCGCCGCGGCGCGCAAGAAGCGATTCAGAGGTCTCGACGCACGGGATTCTACGGTCTCTCTGTGCATAATTCAACCGGAGACCGACCGTGGCCGCCGATGGGGCGGGGACTTGACAGAAAGCGACGGAGGGCTCTAAGTTGGGGGTCGTCGGCCTTTTTACAGGTTTACCACGGTACCGTTCTGGCGATTGCCGCGATCCCGATTCACCCTATGAACTCCCGCCAACGTATCGAAGCCGCGCTCGACCACCGACCGCCCGACGTGGTGCCGTTGGACCTCGGCGCCAGCCCGGTCACCGGCATGCACGTCAGCAGTGTCTACCAGTTGCGTCAGGGGCTGAAGTTGGACGAGCCGGGCACGCCGGTCAAGGTGATCGAGCCGTATCAGATGCTCGGCGATATTGCCCCGGACCTGTTGGACACCCTCGGCGTCGACGTGGTGGGGCTCGCCGGGCCGCGGGGATTCTTCGGCTTCGAGAACGCCGACTGGAAACCTTGGACGCTCTTCGACGGCACCCCCGTGCTCGTCCCCGGCGCGTTCAACACGCAGCCCGAGCCCAACGGCGATATCCTGATGTATCCCCAGGGCGACCGTTCGGCGGCGCCCAGCGGGCGGATGCCCTGCGGCGGGTACTACTTCGACACGATCGTCCGCCAGGAACCGATCGACGAGGACCGATTGGACGTCGAGGACAACCTCGAAGAGTTCGGCCCCATCGGCCGAGAGGACCTCGACTATTTTGCCCGCGAGGCCGAGCGGCTGGCCTCGCAAAGCGACCGGGCGATCCTGGCCAACTTTGGCGGTACGGCCTTCGGCGACATTGCGCTGGTGCCGGCGCCGTGGCTGAAACGCCCCCGTGGCATCCGCGACGTCGAGGAATGGTACGTCAGCACCGCCTTGCGGTTCGACTACGTCTACGAGGTCTTCCAGCGGCAATCTGAAATCGCGCTGGAGAACCTATCGAGAATCCATCAGGTGGTGGGCAACCGCGTGACGGCCGTCTTCGTTACCGGAACCGATTTCGGCACGCAGACCGGCCCGTTCATCAGCAGCCGGACCTACGACCGGCTTTACCGGCCGTTCCATCGCCGCGTGAACGACTGGATTCACGAGCACACGCCTTGGAAGACCTTCTGCCATTCGTGCGGGTCGATCGTCTCGCTGCTGCCGGAGATCATCGAAGCCGGTTTCGACATTATCAACCCTGTGCAATGCTCGGCGGCCGGAATGGACGCCCGCACGCTGGCCGAGCGTTTTGGCGATCGGGTGACCTTCTGGGGCGGCGGCGTCGACACCCAGCGGACGCTGCCCTTCGGCACGCCGGAGGAAATCCGCCGGGAGGTGAAAGAGCGAATCGCCATCTTCAACCGCGGCGGCGGATTCGTCTTCAATACCGTACACAACGTCCAGGCCAACACGCCGGCGGAGAACCTCGTCGCGTTGTACGACGCGGTGCGTGAGACGCGAGGATAGTCTCCCACCATCACCTACACACTCGATAACCCACTATCGACTGCCTACCGCCTACTATCTACTCTCACCATGCGCGACATCCACATCGCCGCCGCCCAATTTGAGGCCCGCGACGCCGACAAACCGTATAACCTCGGACGTATCGAGGCGTTGGCGAAGCAAGCCGTCGGCCGAGGCGCAGAAATCGTCAGCTTCCACGAAGGCTGCATCACCGGCTATACGTTCGTGGAAACGCTCTCCCGCGAAGAACTGACGGAACTCGCCGAGCCGGTTCCCGACGGCCCCAGCACACAACGGCTGATCGAGCTCTCGGCACAGGTCGGCGTGCCGCTGTTGGCCGGGCTGATCGAACGCCACGAAGGTAAGCTCTACAACACCTACGTGGCCGTCGCCCCGGAAGGCTTCGTCGCCCGACATCGGAAGATCCACGCCTTTGTCAGCCGGCATCTCGACTGGGGCGACGAGCTCGAGGTCTTCGAGTTGGCCGGCGTCCGCTGCGGGATCTTGATCTGCTACGACAACAACTTGGTGGAAAACCCGCGGATCATGGCACTGAAGGGGGCCGAGGTGATCTTTGCCCCCCACGTCACCTGTGGGCTGCCCAGCCCGATGCCCGGCCGGGGGAAGATCGATCGCCGGCTGTGGGAGAATCGCCATCGCGACCCGGTCGCCTTGCGCCAGGAGTTCGACGGCCCCAAAGGCCGCGCCTGGCTGCTGCGTTGGCTGCCCGCCCGGGCGTATGAAAACGGCCTCTACTACGTCTACACCAACCCCATCGGCGTCGATCACGACACGATCAAGACCGGCGGCGCGATGATCCTCGACCCCTTTGGCGAGATCATCGCCGAGAGCCGGGCATTGGACGATGACGTGGTCGTCGGGCTCTGCACGCCCGAGAAGATCGATCTCTCCGGCGGCCGCCGCTACCTCAAGGCCCGGCGTCCCGAACTCTACGCCAAACTGACCGAGCCGCTGCCGGAAGGGCAGCAGCCGGAGGTGAATCCGGGGTGGAGGATGGACGAAGTTGCGGGAGAAGATTCTGGCTGAATCCGAGGAGGAGAAGTCATGTCGAGATTTGCCCTGTCACTGGTTGTCGCGTGCTTGCCCGTTCCGGCTGCTGCGCTGGAACCGCTCGACGTCCGCCCCTCGACCGCCGACGAAGGTCGTTTCCCTGTGGCGTTCTGCTTCGTGCCGGAAATGGGCTACATGCCGGAACTCGACTCTTGGCAGCGAGCCAAGCCGGAAGATTTCGCTGGCTGTGAAGCCTGGGTGCGCGCCGACTGGAAAAAGAAGCACCCTTGGATTGCCAAACGGCTGACACCCGAGGTCGCCCGTTCGCTTTCGCGCTGGGCTCGCGAAGAGATGCGCGAGTACGAAAAAGTCCCGTCGGTCGAGAAACTCACGCTGAAGCCCGTCCGAGTCCACCCCCAACACGGCAAGCTGCTGCTGGAAGCCACGCTCGACGCGCTGCCCAGCCATGCCCCGCTGGTCACGCGATGGCTGAAGGTCTATCTGCTTTGCGACGAGCCGAGCAAATCGATCGAACGGGTGACGATCACGATTCGGGGACAGGTGCTGGAGTGAGGAGAGGAGAGTGGAGCGTGGTGAGCCGGGCGGGTTCTTTCGAGATTGATCATTGTTAGCAGGAGATACCTTGTGCTCAGTCAAGAGGAGATTCTTCGCACGCGTCAACAACGCATCGACGAGTTGCATTGCCTCAAACCGAGGCGGGCGGCCTTGCTGGTGGTCGATATGCAACATGGGTTTCTCGATCCCGGGGCCGCGTTGGAGGTGCCCGAGGGGCGGGAGATCGTGCCGAATATCGCGAGGTTGATCGATCTCTGCCGTAGCCGAGGCGTGCCGGTGATCTTTACGGAGTTTGTCTATTCGACGGCCGTGCCGTGTTTGCGGGGCGATCCGTTCGGCGTGGAGCACCTTCCGGTAGTCGAGGGCGAACCGACCGGCTTCGGCCATGCTTCGGCCAATTGCCTGATCGGCCCGGCGGCGGGCGAAGGTCCGAACGCGGCGGCGACCGTCGATGCGTTGGCGCCGCGGCCCGATGAGTTAGTCGTGCGAAGCCACACCTACGACAAGTTCTACGATACGCCGCTGGACCTGGCCTTGCGCAGCCGCGAGATCCGCCAATTGGCGATCACCGGCGTGGTGACCGACGTTTGTGTCAACGCCACCTTGATGTCGGCCGCCACGCGGAACTACCGGGTGACCGCCGTGACCGACGGCGTGGCCACGCTCTGGCCGGAACTGCAACAAGCCTGTTTCGACGTCTGGCAGCGGAAGTTTGCGCGGCTGCGGACAACGGCGGGATTGGTGGAAGAGATCGACGTGTTTACGGAAACGTGACGGACGGTCGTAGCGATCGCGAGGCAAAGGTCCGGCAAGGTCGGCTACGGCGCACCGGCGATGTCGGCCGTGAGACGGGGCGCCGGCCAAAGTTGCACCGTGTTGTCGGAACGCGATGCAGCTAACGTCTTGCCGTCGGGGCTGAACTCGACGGAGAGAAAATAGCCCGGCGTGTTCTCCAGGCTGGGGGTGAAAACCTCATAACCGGTCTCCGCGTCCCAGATGATCACGGCCTGCCCGGCCATGACCAGTCGCTTTCCGTCGGGGCTGAAGGCCAGGCCGTTGACGGTGCCGTCGGGACCGCGAAACGTAGCCAGTTGCTTACCCGTGGCCACGTCCCACAGGTCGGCCGTTCCGTCGCGGCAGGAAGTGGCGATGCACTTGCCGTCAGGGCTGAAGACCGGTGTGCGCACGCTCTGCTTTTCTCGACGCAGCGTCAACAACTCCCGGCCGCCCTCGGCGTCCCACACGGTGACCACGCCCGGCAGATGTCCCTCGGGCAGCCACAGCGTGTCGCAGGCCGCCGCCACTTGCTTTCCGCCCGGGCTGAAGGCGACGTGTTCGACGTTGCCGCCGTGCTCGCGGCGGAGCGTCAACTGGGGCTCAGCCGTTTCGGCGTCCCAGACCTTGACTTCACCCGGTTGCAGTTCGTCGGGGCCGGCCCATCGCGCGTGATCGCAGGAGGCCGCGAGTTTGCCGTCGGGGCTGAAGACCACACCTGAAACCAGCCGCCGCTGATGGCCGTCGAACGTGCCGATCACCTCGCCGCTCTGAACGTCCCAAACGTATACCGAGCCGTCACGGCTTGCCGCCGCCACCCGAGGTCTTCCGGCACGGCAAAACGCTACGCGTTCGACCGGCTCTTTCGGCCCGCGCAGCGTGTGGAGCACCTCGCACTTGGCCAGGTCGAATACAATCACGTCATTCCCTGCCGCGGTGGCCAGACGGCGGCTCTCGGGCCCGATCGCCGCGTTGGCCGTCGACGGCCGCAGCCGGCCGCCGTCTTCGAGGCTCGTGCGGTCCCAGATCTTCACCGTACTGCTGCCGCCCGACGCCAGGCGCTCGCCGTCGGGCGAGAAGGCGACGCAAAGGGCCATCCCCACATGGCCGCGAAGCACCGCCTCTTCGCGCCCGCTGGCCACGTCCCACACGCGCACCGTGCGGTCCTTCCCACACGTGGCCAGCCGCTTGCCGTCCGGCGAAAAGGCCAGCCCCCAGACGGCCGCGGTATGGCCGGAATACATGCGGACCGGCTGGCCCGTGGCGGCGTCCCACAATCGCACGGTTCGATCTTCACCGACCGACGCCACGTGCATCCCATCGGGGCTGAACGCCGCCGAGTAGACGAAACCCGAGTGGCCGCTGAGAGTGCGGATCTCTTGCCCGTCGGCCGCGTTTAGGATCTTCACGGCCCCGTCCCACCCGGCGGTGACCAGCCGGTTACCGTCCCGGTCGAAGGCCACGCAGTCGATCTTCGTCGTGTGGCCCTTGATCGTCGCCATTCGGCTGCCGTCGTCGACGTTCCACAAAACGACCTCACCGAATTCACTGAGCACGCCGCACGCCGCCGCAAGACGTTTGCCGTCGGGGCTGAAAGCGACCGAGTTGACGCCGTCGCGATGCCAGGCGAGCGTGCGGACTTCCGTCCAGGTGGTCACGTCCCAGAGCTTGACCGTCTTGTCTCGGCTGGCCGAGGCCAACAGTTTGCCGTCAGGTGAGAATGTCACGCCGGTCACGGCATCGGTGTGGCGAGGCTGGAGCACTCGCAGCGTCTCGCCCGTGTGGGCGTCCGAAATCCTCAGGTTCGTCGCGTTGTCGCCGGATGCCACCCACCGCCCGCTGGGATCGAACGCCAGACAACGGACCGATCCGCCGTGCTCGGGGAGGCTCAACGCCTCCGAATGGCAACGCCACTTCAGGAAATGCCACTCCCAATGCCGATGGGCCGGATCGCAGGCGTCGAGATAACGTTCGGCCGCTTCGATTTGGGCCGCTTGCCATTGGCGGTCGGCCAGCGACACACGGAGGAAGTCGAGGTTTCGCCTCGCTTCGGCCAGCGCGGCTGCCAGCGCCCGCTGCGCCGCCTCGGCTTCCTTCCGAGCGATGGTCTCGGCGTCGGCCCGCTCTTCGGCGTCGGTTCGTGCCCCTACGGCGACTTGCCATTGCCACGCTACGCCCGCGAAGCCGAGGATTGTGACCAGGACGATCGACGCCGTCAGCGCGGCGACGGCCGGCCGCCGCCCGGCCCATTTGACCAGCCGCCCAAAGCTCCCCACCGGCCGCGCGAGGATCGGCCGGTCGTCGAGATAGCGGCGCAGCTCGTCGGCCAAATCGCCGGCGCCGGTGTAACGCCGGCCGGGTTCCTTTTCCAAACACTTCAGACAGATCGTCTCCAGATCCCGCGGCAGTTTTGGACGCAGTCGCCCGGGCGGAACCGGTTCGTCGGTGAGCACCTGCGACACGGTGTCCAGCGACGTTTCGCCGCGAAACGGCGGCCGGCCGCTGAGCATTTCGTAGAGGATCGCCCCCAGCGCGTAGACGTCGGTCGCCGGGCCGATCGACTGGGGCTTGCCGGAGGCCTGTTCCGGGGCCATGTAGCTGGGCGTGCCCAGCACGTCGCCGGTCGCCGTTTGGCCGGCGTCGTCGTGGAACTGTTTGGCCAGGCCGAAGTCGGCGATCTTCGGCACGCCGTCGCCGGTCAACAGCACGTTGGGTGGCTTCAGGTCCCGGTGGACGATGCCCCGGCGATGGGCCAGGTCGATCGCCCGGGCAAGCGTTTCGACAATCTCGGCCGTGGCGTTAAGCGGCTGCGGCGTGCCATCGATGCGCTCGGCCAGGTTGCCGCCGTCGACGTATTCCTGGCAGATCAGCGGCAGCCCTTCGTGCTCGGCGACGTCGAACACCTGGACGATGTTCGGGTGCTGCAAACGGGCGGCGGCAGTGGCCTCGGTGCGAAATCGCTCCAGCATCTCCGGATCGACGTAGGCCCCGGCCAGCAGCATCTTCAGCGCTACGGTGCGGTCGAGTTGCTCGTGACGGGCCTTGTAGACGACCCCCATGCCGCCGCGTCCGAGCATTTGCTGAATCGCGTAGCCGGGGATATCCGGAGGCGGCGTTTCGCGGCGGCCATTCTGATCGAGCGCCTCCTGAAGCTGGCTCTCATCGGTGACCACGTCGGGGAATCGCTCGTGGTATTCGGCCGCGGAAGGGCGATCGGCGAAGCGATGCCGGACGCGATACTCCTGGTGCAACAGCCGCAACACGATCGACGGGTCGCGCAGCGGCGGAAAGCGGTCCAAATAGCCCTCGACGAGGCTCGGCTGCCCGGGCTGCTTCGATCCTTCGCTCGCCTCGCGCTGTGCGGCCGATTTCCAGCTCAGTTCCAATTCGACGTGGACCAACTCTTCCAGCGTGCCAAGGTAGTAGGGATGATCGGTCGGCGGCAGGCAGGCCTCGATCGGCTGCGGTGTGCCGTGACGCCACGCCGTCTCGAACCGGCGGCGGGCCGTTTCGTCGATCGATCGAGCGTGGGTGTCCTCGTGAACCATGGTCTCTCGCGTTGTCTACGTGCTCCGCGGCGTTATCGAGCCGACGAACAGCCCATAACGCCGCTTGACGCTTACCCACGCAAAACGAGTGCCAATCCGTAGTGAGCCAGACAGTCGCGATACTGTCTACTGCATACTGCGAACTGCATACCGCCAACCGCCTACTCCCCACGCTCAATGAGTCGCTCCAACCGCACCTGCACCCGCTTGAGGATCCGCCGCACCGTCCGCTCCGAGATTCCCATCTGCTCGGCGATTTCCTCCTGCGTACACGCTTGCAGCTTCAACTCGACGACTTGGCGCTGCTCGGGTTCCAGCGCGTCGAGCAACTGCTGGAACTGATCGGTGAACTCGGCGGCGTCGGCCGGCGACGGCTCGCGATCGACCGCCTCGAACCGCCCGGGCAGGCCTTCGTCGACTTCCGGCGGCGGGGCCGTCTCGCGCTGCACACTACGTTTGCCTCGGAGGTGGTATCGGGCCTTCTCGCGGACTTTCGTCAGAGTGATGGCGCAAAGCAGACTCCACAGCCGCCGGCCGTCGGAGAACTCGAACTGGCCCTGCTGGGCGCGGCGGAAGAACGTCCGGAAGACCGATTGCACGACGTCGTCGGCGTCGACCCGGCGGCGGATCCCGGACGTCAGATGCCGCTGGGCAATCTGACAGAGAACCCGATCGTAGCGATGGAAGAAGCCATGAGCGATCTCCTCATCGCCTTGGCAGAGCCCTTCGATCAGACGTTCAAAGTGGTCCTCTTCGATCGACATGGCCACACTCCCGTCGCAATGACTGATCCCCCCAATCGCAGGATAAGCGGGGCGCCAAAGCAGATCAAGCCCACCTTCGGATTTGACGCATACTGCCCTGAGTGACTAGCTCCGAGAAATCGCCGGTGACCTGTCCGGAATGTGGCGCGAAGGGCAATCCAGAGATTGAACGCCACCTGGCTCACCAACGCACACCGGTGGCAGCACAAGTTCCCGAGTCCCTCGACCCGTTCACGGCTGTCTCCGAGCAGCCAAGGAGAGAATCATGTTGTCCAAACCTCGAACTCTCGTCGCTCTCGCCGTAATGGCCTCTGCCGCGCTGGGCACGGCCCGCCGCGCGAGCGCCTTGTCGTACGTCGACATGAGCAACCCACAGCAGTTGGCCGAAAACCTGGTGCAGTATCAGTACAACGGCCGTTGGTACAGTTACATGCTCTGCTACGGCGGCTGGGCCACCGCCAAGGCGATGGACGACCTGCTCGCCCGCGGCCTGACCACCCACTACATCTATCGCGGCAAGAAGACCTGCTACCGCTACACCGACGCCGGCACCGGCCAGGAGAACTGGCTGCCGAGCGATCGGGTCCAAGTGCCCACCACCTACGCCCCGGGCACCATCTGGCGAGAAATGGAGTCGGCCAAAGGATCGACGATCAACGGCACCTGGACCTGGGACCCGGCCTACTATCGCTTCATTTGCCGCTGGCACAACGGCGCGGTGGCCACGATCCAACTCCGCACCGCGCCCGGTCAGCAGGTCGTCCTCGAACGCCGCGACTGGACCGGAGCCACCGCCGGACTCACCGCACGCTACCAAGGTTGTGTCAAGGGCAATCGCGTCTCCGGCAACGTCACCTTCACTTACCAAGGCAAGACCTGGTCCGGCGAGTGGTCGGCGCTGATCGCCAGCCAGCAGGTTCGTTCGCAGTAACCTCCACGGCCGGCAGCATGTCGTCGGTGGGTCCCGTTGGCCGAAGGCCAAGACTCACCGTAGCCTGGGGCGTTGCCTAGGCTACCGTGAAGATGGCCTTCGGCCAAGGAAAGAAGCCGCCGTGTAGCCGACGACAACCGCACTGCAACGTGTCCACGCACGCGCGACGCCGGAATCCCCAGTCCCGAGTTCCCAGTCCCGAGTTTCCAGTCCCGAGTTTCCAGAGACGCATGACATCTCGCGGAGCGAGATGACTACTATTCAGAAACTCAGTTCCACCCTCTGTCCCGTCTTGCTCGCCTCCCGCATCGCCACGATGATCGCGGCCACGCGGTAGCCGTCCTCGAAGGTGGCGTTGTAGGGGCTCATCGGCTTGTTGTTGGCCACGGCGTCGAGGAAGTGGAACTTTTCGATGATGTGGCAGTGTTCCCAACCGATGTTGTGGCCGTGGGGCCACCAGGGGCCGACGTAGGGATGGTCGGCTTCGGTGACGGAGATCTCGGTGAAGCCCAAGAGCTGGTTGCCATCGGCCGCCCGGCAGACGTGCAGGCTGTTGGGGTGTTCGAGGTCCCAGCGCAGCGCGCCCTGCGTGCCGTGGATTTCCCAGGTGAGGAAGTTCTTCCGGCCGGTGGCCACTACGGACGATTCGAGCACGCCGACGGCGCCGTTTTCGAAGTCCATCAGCGAGAGGGTCGTTTCGTCGGACTCGGCCGTGGCGTCGCCGGCGCTGGTGATCGCGCGCCCCTCGTTGAAGGTTCGCACCAAGGCCGAAACGCCGGCGATCTCGCCCACCAGGAACCGGCACTGGTCGATCGCGTGCGAGCCGATGCCTTGTAGCCCGCCGGAGTGCGGCCAGGCGGCGTACCAGGCCTGGTCGGGCGTCATCGACGGGTCGTGGCCGGCCATTTGCAGGTAACTCGCCCGGATCTGATAAATCGAGCCGATCTCGCCGGCGTCGATCAGGTCCTTGGCCAACCGCACTGCCGGCATGAAGCGGTAGTTGAACGTACACATCGCCATGCCGCTGGAAGCCGCCGCCGCGTCGCGCATCCGCCGGGCGTCGTCGACCGACACGGCCAGCGGCTTCTCGCAGACCACGTGCTTGCCGTTTTGAAGAGCCGCGATCGTCGGCTCGACGTGGACCGGGTCCGGGCCGCAGTTGTCGAAGACGTCGATCCGGTCGCTGCCGACCACGTCCTGGTAGTCGGTGCAATACTCTTCGAAGCCGTATCGGGCGGCCTCGCACTCGACGATCTCCGCGTTCTGGTCGCAAAGCACCGCCAGCCGCGGCATCACGCCGGCGTCGGGGTAGATGTAGGGGATTGTCTTGTAGGCGTTGCTGTGGCACTTGCCCATGAAGCCGCACCCTAGCATGCCCAGGCGGACTTCTTTTCTTCCGTTGCCGGTCGTCTTTTCGATGGCCATGGTCTTGCTCCTTGCTATGGGGACAGCGTGCTATGCAGTCAGGATGTGTGGCAGTTTCTCTCGCGCCCAACGGACCGAGCGTTCGAGATGGTCGGACTCCAACGGCCAGGACTCTTCGCCGTCGGGCAGGTCGGCCGGCCATTCGGTCGGTAGCGGCTTTTCCCACGACTTGTTCAGGTACCAGGTCAGGCCGTCGCCGGGCGGAGACACGTGGGTCTTGAAGAAACTGTCGTCGAAGATGTTCAGCGTGAACGGGGCCCACTGCGAGTGGATCTCGATGCTCAAGTTGCAGTCGGGGTTGTGTGCCGCGATGAGTTCGGCGATTGCGGCCACGTCGATCTCGCCGTCGCCCAACGCACAGTTCTCTAGCGCCAGGCCGTTCTCGGTCCGCAGGATGCGGTAGTTCTTGAAGTGCGTGGCATGCGTGTTCGGGGCCATGATGCCGGCCAGACGCAGCGGATCGTCCAGATCGAAGGCCAGGTTGCCCGTGTCGACCACGAACCCATAGGCCGGGCTGGCGACCTGCGAGTGGATCGACGCCAACTGCCGCACGGTAAAATCGGCGTGGTTCTCCTGAACGATCGTGATGCCCATGTCTTCGGCCGCCTTGGTGGCCTCGCGGAGGATGGCCACCGTGTCGTCCATCAAGGCGTCCATATCGCACCCCTCATCTCGCGAGAAGAGGTTGCCGGAGACCATCCGCAGCAACGGCGAGCCGAGCCGCTTAGCCACCTTCAGATGATGGATCACGATGCCGGCGTCGGAGACCGACATGTCGTAGCCGGCGTCGTCCAGCAGTTCGCGGCATCGCTGGGCCATGGGGTGCCAGCGGAAGATCGACCCCATGCCGAACTCGAGATACATCTGCTTCTCTTCGGCAAACTCCCGAATGGCGTCGAGGTCGGCGTCTTTGTACGACCGAAACGGCGAGAACTCGAACAGCACTCCCTTGAGGCCCAGGCCGTCAGCCAGCTTGAGCACGCCGATCGGGTCCAATCCGGAATTGCGTGCCGAGAATGATTCCAAACCGAGTTTCATGGGTCTCTCCTGGGGCGAAGGGAAAAGGAGGAAGGCGGAAGGATGAAGGATGAAGAAGGAGGCACTTGTCGGAGTTCATCCCTCATCCTTCATCCTTCCCCCTGCCGTTCCGCTTCCTCTCTGGCTATCTGGCACCAGCGGACGACGTTTTCCGGCCGCTGGCCGATGGTATGGTTGTCTTTCATAATCAACTCCACGCAGCACCCGGCGGTGGCGTCGAGTGCCTGGCGGAGTTCTTGCCGGATGGCCGCTTCGTCGATATCCGGTGCGGAGATCGCGGCCGGGTTGGGCTTCATCGAGAGAATATACTTGTCTTCGACGTACTCCGCCATCCGTTCGATGTCGGCCCAGGGCGAACACGAGACGCGGCGCAGGTTGTGGTGGTTCCGGCAGACGTGCCATCGCAGGTGCAGCCCCTCGCAACACCCGTAGCAGGTCAGCCCGAACCGCTCCATGATCGGCTTCTCGTACGGGAAGATGAACTCCTCGTACATCCCCGGCGAAACGCTCACCGTCTCTTGGCTTTCGGTGAAGCCCCACATATCGACGCAGCGCACCCGGCCGTCGAAATCGTCCTGCGGCAATTCTTCGGTGAATCCGTAGCCGCCGGAGCCGACGTAGGTGCCGTCGTTGTTGTGGCTCAAGAGGTCGTTGGCTTCCAGGTAGTCGAGCTTCTTGAGATTCGCCCCGGAGATGGTCGACAGCAATTCCTTCAACTCATCCGGCCGGTCGATCAAGTCGCAGAGCACGTTGTTCAATCCCCGCAGCGTAACGGCCGGCCAGGTCAGCCCCAGCGACCACCACCAGATGCCCTTCAGCCGCACGGTGAGGATATCGCCGAAGGTCTCTTCGGCCGCCTTCAGGCAGGCGTTGGTCGTGTCCCAGTCGATCTTCACCTCGGGCGCGCGGAGCCTGGGCAGATCGGTATCGTAGTCCTTGATCGGCGAATCCCAGACGCACGAGCCGAGATCGTCGGTGCGATGGTAGACCACCTCGACGCCCCAGTCGTCCGGCGGCACGGTGTACGGCACGTCGAAGAACGGCTCGACCGGCTTGTCGTCGCCCATCTCGTCGCCCCAAAAAATCTCCTTCCGCAGGTCCATCTCCCAACGCCGGGCGAGCCTTCCGCGGCATTGCATCTGCGACTCGGTGAGGATTTCATTCCACCCGTTTTCGGGGTCACACAAGACCACCGGCCGCGTCGACCGCAGCATATTCAGGTCGGTCCACAGCCGCCGCACCTCGTGCATCCGCGGGCTATCGGCGATCTCCGCCACCCGGCCGGCCAACCGCCGCAATATCTCGCGATCGGCCGCGTCGATCGCCATATCTTCCAGCAGGAAGCCGGTAACGATCTTGCCCGCCGCCGTCTGATCCAGCCCTGTCGAGGGGCCGTTTCCGTAGTTTTCCATGCGTACGTGTCCTCTTCAGGCCCGGGCGTCCCGAGCCAATACGGCCCACCGCCGGTTTCACTGGACGCCATTGTACTGGTTGACGTCCTGTTGAGAAGCACGCTCCAAGAAGGTTAGCCGTCATGCTCCGTATGACGAGCCGCCGGGTTGCCCCACGGACATCGCGGAAGTAGAGTGGATGGGCACTTCCCGGTCCGGTCACAGCGGTACTACACGCGCCACTCGATCCCCATGAACGCCCCTGATTGGATTCAAGTTGATCGCAAGGTACATATCGCCCTCTCCGGTGTCTTCGCAGTGGCCGCGGTTTTCCAGACGTCACTAAGAGGGGATGGGCTGAGCCTTGGGTGGCCTCCTTCACTCTTGTTGCTGGGCATTCTGGCCGGCGCCTACTCTGTGGGTCTCGTTCTCCGTCAGGAGTGGAGCCGCTGGATGGGCACGATCTTGGGCGGCTTGTTCATATCAAGTGCGCTCAGCGAAATATGTTGGCGCGGCCTCTCGTTCCTCGACGTCACCCAGCTTGTTTTGACGCCGTTCCTTCTTTGGCAAGTTTGGACGATCCGCATCACCAGAGTCCAGGAGATCCTCAACGACCCTGACTTCGAGCGCAAGGTCCAACAGCGGATGGAAGAACTGGAGTGTCAACAGCAATGGAATATCGTCCTTCTCTTCCGCCGCCCCATCACGCTCGATGCGGTAGGGCTCGCACGAATCGCCGGGCGTGCCTTCGGCGTTTCGTTCCAGGTGGTCGACCGGTATATCGATCCTGTCGACGCGGCCTTCCTGCCGAGCGAATACTCCGACCCCGTTGTCGTCGGAACGCCGCCGGTGCTCATTTGCTATTGCCCGCCGCACCTATTGGGCGTTTACGTGGTCGCCGAGCAACATCCCGAGTTGTGCGACGATGACGACCTCGGAACGTACGATGCCGCCGATCGTCAAACGATCGAAGAACATCGTGCATGCGTCGAACTTGAGGTCTTACCCTACGTCGGCGGCAGCGACCCCGTCGACGACGGCTACGCGGTTTCCGGGAGACTGGCCGCCGAAATGGTCGTTCGCGGATGCGTCGGTGTGTTGTTCGCCGAACGAAAGCGATTTCTAACGGCGTCGGCCGAACTCCGCGACGCCTTGCGCAGCCCCAGTCCTGCGGCCGCGTTGGACTTGTAGCCGCAGGGCGGATCGACGGTCTTGGCGACCTGCGGAGTTTCTCCTCTCGATAACGGAATCGGCCGAGAGGGAAAAAGACGCGAAGACCGGATTGCAGGATCGACGAGATGAGGCGACGGCAATTCCAGCCTATCCCGTCGATCCCGTAATCCCGTCCGCCCGTCATCCGGTCAATCTTGCCCCCGTCTGATGCCTCTGCCCGTCGGCATATCCAAGCGGCCTCCACCGAAACACGATCGCCACATCCGGCCCCCGCGGCGGCCCTGATGGGGACTGTTGCGGTCGCCTCCGTCGAAGTATAATGGCAGAACGGCCGCGCAGACGACGTTGGCCGCCTGGAAGAAACGCGAGGAGAACCTGCGATGGCGAAGTATAACGTCCCCAAGCTCACCAAAGCCCCGAAGGCCAAGAAACGCCAAGTCCTGCTGGTTTCCAGCGGCGACCTGCGCGATACGGCCAACGAAGTCTGCTGGGCCAATCAGAAGGAGATGGAGGACGAACTGGCCGAAGCCATCGCGGCCACCGGTTACGAGTTGGTTCGGGCACACCCCTACAAGCCGGACGTCAAGCACGGGTTCATCAGCTCGCAGAAGGAAGGCATGGAGGTCTTTGCCAACATCGATCCCGACGCCAAACTGATCGTCGCCGAAACCGTCTGGCAATACTCCCACCACGTGTTGGCCGGGCTGATCGACCACAAGGGACCGCTGCTGACCTTGGCCAACTGGTCGGGCACATGGCCGGGGCTGGTCGGCATGCTCAATCTCAACGCCTCGCTGACCAAGGCCGGTGTGAAATACTCGACGCTCTGGAGCGAGAGCTTTGGCGACCCGGCGTTCGTCAAGAAGCTCGAGAAGTGGCTCGAGAAGGGCGTCGTCCGCCATCCGACGCGCCACGTCACGCCGCTGAAAAAGGTCAAAGTGCCGGCCACCGAAAAGCGTCTCGGCAAGGCCCTGGCCAAGCAGCTTCGCCGCGAAAAGTCGATCATGGGCATCTTCGACGAAGGCTGCATGGGCATGTACAACGCCATCATCCAAGACGAACTGCTCAACCCGACCGGCGTCTATAAAGAACGGCTCAGCCAGTCGGCCCTCTGCTACGAGACTTCGCAAGTTTCCGACCGCGAAGCCAAGGCCGTGCGGAAGTGGATGGAAGACCGCGGCATGACGTTCGTCACCGGGCCCGATGAAACCAACGACCTGACCGACGGCCAGATCCTTACGCAGTGCAAGATGTACATCGCGGCCGTGCGGATCGCCGACGATTATGGCTGCGACCTGATCGGCATCCAGTATCAACAGGGGCTCAAAGACATGCTCCCGGCCAGCGATCTGGTCGAAGGCATGCTCAACAACGCCGCCCGCCCGCCGGTCAAAAGCCGCGACGGCAAACGGGTGCTCTACAAGGGCCGCCCATTGGTCCACTTCAACGAGGTCGACGAATGCGCCGGGCTCGACGGGCTGATGACCTTTCGCGTACACAACGCGATGGGCCAGCCGGTCGAAAACACCCTGCACGACGTCCGCTGGGGCGACTGGGACCGCTCCGGCACGGTCGAGGACTACGTCTGGGTGTTGCTGATCAGCGGCTCCGCCCCACCCGCCCATTTTGCCGGCGGCTGGAAGGGCGCCTCGAGCGAGCGCCAGCCCGCGATGTTCTTCCGCCTCGGCGGCGGCACACTCAAGGGCATCTCCCGGCCCGGCGAGATCGTCTGGTCGCGAATCTTCGTCGAACGCGGCAAGCTCAAGATGGACCTCGGCCGCGCCGAAGTTGTCGAGCTACCGCAGGAAGAGACCGACCGCCGCTGGAACCTCACCACGTCGCAATGGCCCATCATGCACGCGGTCACCTACGGCGTCTCCCGCGACCAATTCATGGCCCGCCACAAAGCCAACCACATCCAAGTCGCCTACGCCAACAGCCCGGCCGAAGCCGACAAGGCCATGTTTGCCAAAGCCGCGATGGCCGAAGCGATGGGGATGGAGGTGGCGCTGTGTGGGACACGAAAGAATGGGAAGGCGTGGGGGTAACGTCGAGACCCAACGTCGTCTGGTTCCCAAGCCCCAACTGAGGAACGCGCGGAAGCGACCTTGCTAGGCAGATCAAACACCACTGTGAGACTCCGTGCGCTCTTGCTGGGTGGTGTGCGTTTCTTCCAGATCAGATCGGACGAATATGCCAAGAAATCAGGACCGGCCACGAACGCCAGCAGCAATCCTAAAGGAATACTGTTTTGTTTCAACGGGTTTGGCACAAAACCGTGGTCCAGCTAAGCAACAGT
>CAYYNP010000038.1:0-47797 GCA_964472545.1 uncultured Planctomycetaceae bacterium
GGCGACGGCTAGACGGGTGTGGTGTTAACGGGAAACGTGGAATCGATCGCCGCGGCGTCCACCGAAGCGGAACATACGTCGGCGTCAAGTACTTGTGCTACTTCTGCGGCAACGTGCTCCGGCCGCAGGTTCCGCATGCACGGATGTTCGGCAAACGCACATCGCTCTCGGTGGCAGGGCGAACAGGGTACCGCGTGGCGCACGACGCGTACCGAGCGGCCACACGGCCGCCACTGGTTCGGGCGGTTGGTGCCGCTGAACAGCACGACCGCCGGTGTGCCCACCGCCGCGGCCAAATGGGCCGGGCCCGAGTCGGCCCCGACCATCACGTCGGCCCGACAGAGCACGGCCGCCAATTCGGCGACCGAAAGCCGGCCGGTGAGGTCGGTTACGCCCGGCCACGTCTGCCTTGCGACGATGCGGCGGGCGATTATACGGTCGCCGCCGCCACCGACCAAGACGACTTCCGCGTCGTGTTCGACGACCAGCCGGCCGAGCAACTCCCGCCAGTAATCCGCCGGCCACTGCTTGGCCGGCGTGCCGGCACCGACGTGCAATACGCATAGTAGCCGTCTCGCTTTGCATAGTAGTCGTCTCGCTCCGCGAGACGTCAACCCGTCAGGTAGAGGTCCATCTCGGAAAGGCTCATCTCGCGGAGCGAGATGGCTACTATGCAAAGCGAGATGGCTACTATGCAAAGCGAGATGGCTACTACGCGGCTTCCCGGCGGAAACCGGGAAGCGTGGCCGTCGTGCCTCGAGATCCACCGGCCGGGGGATGCCCAACTCGGCCATCAGGGCCCAACGCGACTCGACCTCGGGCCGATCGGCGACGTATCGCGCATGGTCGGTCAACAGGAACCCGCCACCGCCGCAGGTCCATCCCAGCCGCCGCCGGGCCCCGCTGAGCCGGAGCATCACGGCGTGGGGGAATTCCCCACGGACGTCGATCCCCAGATCGATCCGCCGCCGGCGCAATCGCCAGGCACATCGCAGCGTTGCCACGACCCAGGCAAACCGAGAGGTGCCGCCTCGCGCGAAGCGGCTGGCCCCGGTAACGTGCAATCGATCGACGTGTGGAATCGCCGCGAAAACCTCCCGGTTCCACGGCCCACAGAGCACTTCGATCGACGTGGCCGGATATCGGGCCCGAAGCGCCGGCAGGATCGCGGTGGTGATGATCGCGTCGCCGAGGTGGTCGAGTTGGATCAACAGGATCCGCTTCGGATCGTCCGTCGACGGCCGGCGTGGCCCAAACAACAGCCGTCGTACAACGGCCACAGCCGCGAAGACCGCAGTTCCCAGTAGGTCCATCAACGCGAACGCCACCCGCCATCGGCGCCGCACGTAGCGGTAGCCCCGCGGCAGCCGCATGCGTAGCCGTCGGGCGGCCCGCAGAGACCATTTTCTGCTAGTATCGCGTTTCATCTCATCTTGGCAGTTGGGTGGCTGGGGCAAAGCGCAGCGGTGCCCCAGTGGCCCGCGGCACTATCCGATGGCTGGTAACCTGGGGCACCGCTGCGCTTTGCCCCAGCCACCCATGAGTTGAACTGCAACGAGACACTAGACGACCTCTTCATAAGCCCTGCGTGTCGCCCTCGCGGCGGCTTCCCAGGAGAAATGGGTGCGAACGAGCTTCGCCAGCGCCGGGTTCCGCCCTTGATCCAACGCGGCCAGCACGGCATGCCGAATGCCCGGCAGGTCGTTCGGCCGCATGTACGTGGCCAGCGGTCCAAAATACTCCTCCGCACATCCCCGCTCCGGCAGCACCAGCGGCACGCCCGAGAGACCGGCCTCCAACGCCACCAGCCCGGGCGTCTCGAACCAACTGGCCAACACCAAACAGCCACAGGCGGCGTAGGCGCTGGCCAACAGCGGGTCGTCGTGTTCGATGCGGGGGATGAACCGTACGTGCTCGCCGGCCACGCGGCGACACGCGGCCAGATACGCCTCGCAGCCGGGCACGACGTCGCCCAGCACCACGATCGGTACGCCGGTTCCCCGCATCGCTTTGAGAAAGCCGAGTTGGTTCTTTCGCGGCTCGATCCGTCCGGCGTAGAGCACGAAGCCGCGAGCGTCGACCCGTCGGATAAACGGCTCCGGCCGGGCGTCGGCAAACCGCGGATCGGCCCCGTTGGGTACGGCCCGGATCTTCTCGGGCAAGACGCCGAAGTAGCGGATCAGTTGCCGGGCCTCGGCGTTGGAGTTCGGCAACAGCCGATCGACCGCGTGGTAGAGCCTTCGCCGCCACGAGGGCAGCCGCGGACAGGCCGCACGCGCCAGGAACCGCCCGGCCGCCGCCAACCGGCCGGCCATCGGACGCGGCTCGCGGAGGCAATTGGCCAAATCGAACCAGGCGATCGTCGAAAGCACGACCGGTACGTCGTGCCGCCGGGCTGCAGCGACCAGCGGCAGGTGTTGTGGCAAACTGCCAAACAGGTGCAGGCAGTCGGCCTCCGCGGTCCAATCTACGTCCGGCCGATACGGACGAACGTCGACACCCAGCGACGGCAACGCCGTAGCGGTCGCCAGCATCTGGATCTCGCCGCCCCCCGGTGATCGCATCGCCCCCGGCTTGCCGGCCAGCAGTACGCGGAGCAGCCGTGTCTTGCTCCGGGCAGGCCGGTACTCGAGTCGATCGTGTCTTGCGGTTGTGGGTTGCGTGTGAGGCATCCGTGCCAACGCCAGGTTCCTAGGATCGTAGCCGCCGCAACGTGCGCTTGGCCCAATTTCGCCAGCCGTTGCGGGGAATTTCTTCGACCGGTGTTTCCAGTTCCCAGTCGATCATCCGCCGCACGCGTCCACGGAGGCCTTCGGGGCCGTCGACGCGAACCGGGCGCACGCCGGGCATCACCGGGCGGCTCTCGTAGGCCAACGCCGACGGCGAGAAACGCATCGCGCGGCCGGCCAGCGGCATGCGGGCGGCGTTCTGGCCGTGGTGGAATTCGACGGCCACGCGGTATCCCGCCGGCAGACCGGAGGCGGTGACCATGTATTGTTCCGGCTGGCCCACGACACTCAGTCGCACGTCGGCCCGCGCCCTCCACCAGCGGGCGAACTCGCTGAGCGTGGTCTTCCAGATCGCGCCGAACTGATCGGCCGTATCGAAGATCGCGCGGAGCACCTGGGGATATCGCCCCAAACGGCCCGTCGGATGCCCGTAGAAGAAGACCGGCTCGCCGGCGTGGTACTTGTCGCGGGCGGTTTGGCGGAAATAGTCGATCGAGGCCCGAACCGCCTGCTGCGTGGCCGAGTTCCGCCGGGCTCCCTCGCCCTCAACGGTTTCCAGGAACAGCCCCAGGCAAACCGGGTGGACGGGGACTTGCAGCAAGTGGCCGCCGTTGGGAGAGAACGGCAACTCGTCAAAGGCCAGCCCGAATTCGCTGCTGTGGCCCACGCCGAGCGACTCCAACGCGGCCGCCAACTCCACGCCAAAACGTCCACCGGGCGCAGCAAAGCCCGACGGCTCGATACCCAACACGCGCAGCGTCTCGATCCCGCGGCCCACGTTCAGGCGGTTTTCTTTCTCGGTCAGGTAGGTGTGATGCCGGTAGCCGTGCGAGCCGACGTCGAGCCCTTCGAGCCGGGCCAGCGCCTCGTCGTGATGCAGGTAGGCCGCGGCGTTGACGAAGTGGGTGGTGGCCTCCTCTTCTCCGGCCAACGCGTCGAGCGTGGCGGCGAAGTCGTCCGCGTCGTATTGGTCGTAGTCGATCCGTACGTTCAGCGCGCTGCGATAGGGGAACGGAAACGCGCCGACCGAAAGCCAGATGCCGCCCGCCCGTTCGATCCGCTCGCGCAGCCGCCCGAGCAAGCGCCGCCGCACGTCCCGTCGGTCGACGCGGGAAATCTCCTCGCTGAGCGAAAGCCCGGCGATCTGCCAGGAGTGGCGCTCGGCGCCGACGTCGAGCAACTGCTCGAACGGGTCCGGCTGGTGGTCCTCGCGGAGCGAGTCGACGTCGATCGCCTTCTGTCCGAAGCACAACGGCCGGCAGGGGCCCAGCGACGAGTCGAAGAGCACAAACCGTCCCTCCATGACCGACTCCGCACGGCGCGAGAAGGGAATCCCCTCCTGTTCGAGCGCGCGGACCAACCCCGGCGGCACGCGATCGAGAATCAGCGGCAGTAGGGGGAGTTGGTTGGTCATTGAAGGTGGTCTTGGTTTCGCGGTACGAGCTACGTGCTAAACGGTAACGGCTTGCGGAAACGTGCAGTTCATCCGGTGGTTTCTCTGCGGACAGCGAAACGGCGAGCCATGTTCGGCCCGCATCAGGCTATTTGACTCCGGTGAGTGGTATTCGGTTTCATTGGGTCGATCTTTGGGAAATACACACTTTGGGGAGTGCGGTCGTCGATTTCCCCCGTATTCTGGGCCCAGAGCAGCCTGTGCCGGTGCGACAGGACCCACTCGGAAAGTCCGCTGAGTGCGCAAAATGCCCATCCTGACGGGCCGTCTAATATGCCCCGCTTCCACAGCAGGCGGCGTACGAACTCCCGAGCGGGGGCCAGCCAGGCATCGCGCCAGGAGGGTTTCCGTCCCGCCCGCAGCCGGGCATGGGCCTCGAGCCGCGTGTAGCGATGCATCTTTGCCAAGAAGCTCTCCAGGTCGGGCAGCGTATCGTGGGTTAGCCAACTCTCCAACTCCTCGACGCGGCCGTCGACCCGCAGGACTTCGTGTACGTCGCCGGTCCATCGGGCCGCGTCGCGGCGGAAGAGCCGTATCGGACGGTCGTCCTGCGTGCCGCATCGCCGCAACCGCCGGCCGAAAATCGTGCTGCGGATGGGCAGGCGAAAGGCGTTTGCTTCGGGTGGCGCGATGCGGCGCCGGATCTCGTCGGCCAGCGGCAGGATGGGGCGCTCGTCGGCGTCGATCGAAAACACCCAGTCGGACCGAGACATACTCAAAGCGTGGTTTCGCTGCCGAGCGAACGTATCGAACGGCCGCTCTGCAACGCGGCAGCCGTGTTCTTGTGCCACCGCAACCGTGGCGTCGCTCGAGCCGGAGTCGACCACCACGATCTCGTCGACCCAATCCAGCCGAGGCAACAACTCGCGGAGGTTCTGCGCTTCGTCGAGCGTAATCAACGCGGCGGTGATCTTGATTTTGGGCCGGCGGCTCATGGCGACCCTCCCATGCGGCGGGCGACCAGAACGTACCGCGCCATCCAGCGAACGTTGTAGTAAACGGCCACGTAGGCCAACGCGGCCGCCAGCCAACCGGCCGCCAGCAACACGACCAACACGTGCGCCCGCACGTCGGCGTTGCCCGGCAGGTGATACACGTGGCGAAGCAAGCCGGTTTCCTGGTGGCTCGACGTCTGGAAAAAGGGGACAGGTACATTTTGTGCGAAGCACCCTTCGGGCCGTTCCGGCAAAATGTACCTGTCCCCTTTTTCCAGACCGCATTGCTGTGGGTCGGCAGCGTGCTCCTCGAAGTTCAGCCCATACATCAACAAGTACTTCCCACCAAGAAATGCCGCCAACAGCCACCACGGCCACGCGGCGGCAACCTGTTGGCTCAACACGGCAGCAATCGCCACGTGCAGCCCCACGTCGACCAGTTCATCCACGTTCCCGTCGAGCCACGCCCCGAACGCCGAGACGGTCCCCTGCCGCCGGGCGAGCATCCCGTCGGCCCGATCGCAGAACCACCAGCCGAGCACGCACGCCGCCGCCACAAGGCTCAACTCCGGACGCCACAGCAGCACGCCGGCCGCCGTCGCCGCACACGCAAGCCCGCAGAGTGTCAAATGGATCGGCCGAATCCGCGTGGGCGTAAGCCAGTCCGCGAGACGATCGGCCGCCGGACGCAGGTACCATCGGGCGACGGGGTAGTTTTTCGTGGCATCCATGCTCACCGCGCCATCGCCTCCCGGGCAAAGCGGCGAAAGAACTCGCGTTCGCGGCCGACCGACCGCCGCGATTGGAAGTCTGCGTCGCGCAATCGGCCCAGCCGCCGCAACGCACCGAACAGCGCGCCGACGAACGCCCAACGCCGTTCTCGCCCGACCCACGGCGCTCGCGCAACGTCGCGCAACAACCGCAGCGGCAATCCGCAAAGCTGCCGCACCACGTGCCGCGGGTGTCGCAGATTCTTCCATTGAAACAACAACGTATTGCGCAACGCCAGCCGATCGCAGCCGGCCGCGCCGAACGCCTTGCCGAACGTGGCCATGCCTTGATGGTAGGCGACCGCCTCGGGCACGTAGCGGGCGTGGTAGCCGGCCTGGTAGCCGCGGAAGGCGAAATCGAGGTCCTCCAAACGCCCGGGCAAATAGAGCGGATCGAAGCCGCCCAACTCGACGAACTTCCGCCGATCGACCGCCAACGCCGCCCCGGCCGACGCCGTAAACCCCGGCCGCGTCATTGTCTTCTCGTGGCCTGGGAAAAGGGCCGTCGCCTGCACCAGCCCCCATCGCCAGCCGACCGCCGTCCGAAAGCCCTCATACGTCTGCCCGTCCGGCTGCCAGCAGAGCGGGGCCGTCATGAAACACCGCGTGTCGTCGGCCAGCGGCGTCACCCAGGGGTCGATACAGTCGGGCTCGAGCGTAATATCGTTGTTCAGCAGTACGGCCACGTCCGCCGCCGACTCGCCGACCACCTCATTAAATGAACAGAGCCCCCGATTCGGCCGCCGGACAACGCGGACCTGCGGAAACTCCTCCGCCAGCCACTCCGCCGAGCCGTCGGACGAGTCGTTATCGATCACCGTCACCACACACCGATGCCCCGCCCCTTCCGCCGCGCGCAGCACCGACGGCAGACATTCCGCCAGCAGACGGCGTCCATTGAAGCTCAGCACCAGCAAATCAACCAACATGGGCCGCACACCATACGGGGATATGGGTGCGGGGGTCAAGGTGATTATTGGGCGGAGGGCTACCTGTTCTGCCTATTCTTCGTGGTTGACAGCGGGGGGGACCGGCTGGACAGCAACGACGTAGTGGCCGGCTGGAATGTCATTGGGCATCCGGCGCCACTTTATCTCTTCGGCGATACTGGGCACGGGTGAACGTGCGTTCCGCGCGAGCGCGAAAACAGTGGATCAAATGGCAATCTCCGGTATAATCATAATAGGAGGGAAGGTGTCATCCGATGACTTGGCTGCATACAGTTGCTGACTTCAGTGCTATTGTTTCGGCCGTGGTCGCTCTTGCGCCGTGGGTCATCGGTCTGGCTGCTTTCATTCGACTACTCAAAAAAAAACGCGGATACTTGAGGAAAAAAACGTGGCATGTGTTTCTTTGCACACTGGAACCGGTGGTAGCACCCACAACATGTTGGGGCTTGTGTCAGCGGCAACCACAATTTGCTGGATCTAGTTAGAGACTCTTCACTCCCCACCTAGATTCCCGCGGGTGGCACGGGGTTCTTGAACCTATGGAACAACGTAGCGGGTACCCCCGGACGTTTACTCCGGAGAAGGCTGCGCCAACGGCTTGACGTTGTCGGAGAGACGTCCGGGCGACGGAGTCGCAAGAGGATTGAATGGCGCGTTGCTTGAGGGGATAATGGTCCGGCGGTCGTATGACACGATCATCCCGGTGCTGCTACCTGCTTCGATCCGTCAGACGCTATGGTTGGCAGACTCCTGCCGTATCAGGCGCGATGATTGGTGCTCCAAGCCGTCTGGTCTGTGTGTCGGGCGTATGATTTCACACGTTCTGCCGCTAACCGAGCCGCCAAACGCGTGCAGAGGCCGCCTCTAGCCGCTCACGTCGATCCCTCGGCCGATCGTATTCAGTGGCGGCGAAAGATCATCGCTATCGACCGACTGGCCGCCGTTCTCGGCTAGCTTCAGGTTGCCACTCGCGGCGAGGCCGGCATAAGGCGACTCGGCGGCCACGGCGAATATCGGGGAGGTCCCAGATCCGCCGGTGCCCGGGTCTTCCTGCTGCTGGTTGCGAAGTTCAGCACGCGCCCGGGCTTCCATCTTCGTGGCGGCTGCCGCAACGGCCCGGTCTTGCGCGCTCGGCTCGGCTGGAGCGAGCGCGGCAGCCCGGACCACGCGGGCCTTTTCGATCGTTGCTTTGGGATCTCCCTCGACGGGCGAAGTGTCGATTTGAACCTCGCCGCTGACCGCATAGCGAGCGCCGTCCGGTCCGCGCTGGTATTCGTAGGTGGGGCCACCCTTTGCGTATGGGCCGGCGGCCGCCGCGTGGGCCTGCTCGTGAGCACGCACTTCCCGGTCCTGCTCCTTAAGTTGTTGAACGACCTGTTGCTCGTCCTCGGAAAGTGCGAAGGAGCCACTCGCACGGCTCGTTGACGCGTCCTCCGTAGTCGCGCGTTGACCGTCGCCCTCGGTCAACCCATTGCTCGCCTCGCCGTCAGTCTGCCCGATACGACTCCTTGAGTCGTGTTCGCTCGCCGACTCGTCACCGGTTATGGGCGAGGCTCCATCTAGTGGCAGGGCGTTGTATGCGGCGGCAGAGATTTCGACGGAGTCGACCGGTTGCGTCGCCGTCGTCTTTCGACGGTCCTGCAGGTCATCAGCGGGAACTCCGGAATCTTCGCAGGATGCGCAGCGGCCCGAGTCGAACGGCACGTAGCGAGCGTACGTGCTGAGCAGCGCATTAGGAGTAATAGAAAACGCCATCGAAACGGCTCTGGGTAGAGATTCGATTGCGATGCAAGCATATCCCGTACGTGGGTCGGCGCAGCGGCACCCCTGCGGTTAGATCGACGGCGGGACGGGGCGCGGTTGAGGCGACGTACGATTGTGCCGGTTGGACAGATTCGTCCGTCAGTTTATGTTCCCGTGCGAGGCGGGTAGCCCGCACGTTTACTCCGGAGATGGCTGTGCCGACGGTTTGACGTTGTCGGAGAAACGTCCGGGCGACGGAGTCGCAAGAGGATTGCATTGCCCGTCGCCTGAGGGACAATGGCCCAGCGGCCGGGCGACACAATCATCACGTTGCTGCGCAACACCGACGATTTCCCAAACGAGTCTTCTCGAGTGGCAGAGCCTCCTGCGGAAAGATCATCGGTGCTACCCGCTTGAGTGGTAGAATTGCTTTGGAGGCGCGGAGGCCTATCGTCCACCGGCAGGCCGAATTCAAGAATCCGGGTTGCGCAACGAACTATCGTTAGCATGCCCAAACCGTAACGTCCCGAACTCGAGGAGCCAGCGAGACATGATTATCTGGGCTCAATGCGTCGACCTGTTGCGGGCGGCCATCTTCGCTTGCTCGCAGGCGTTTGGCGGGAATCTGGCGATGGGCGTCGTGACCGTGACGTTTCTGGTGCGGATGGCGATGCTGCCGCTCACGTTACGCTTGGCGCGTCTCTCTGCCGCGCATCAGAAGGCGATGCAGAAACTGAAACCGGAGTTGGAGAGGATCCGCAAACGGTTCAAGGGCAAGCCGAAACGTCTGGCCCGGGAAACGCAACGCGTATTCGAGCGAGAGGGCGTGTCGCCGTTGTCACTGAAGGGGTGCCTGGGAATGGTTGTCCAGACGCCGATCCTGCTTGCCCTGTTTTACGCGGTGCGCGACGTCGTCCGCGCCGGCGGCCGTTTCCTCTGGATTCGCAACATCGCCCGGCCGGATCTCGTGCTGACGGCGGTCGTCACGGCGCTGACCTCCGCATCGGTGGCTCTGGGGGCCGGTTCGATCGATCAGAACAAGATATGGATCATCGCCGTGCCGACCGCGATCACCCTCGTCGTGCTGTTAGGAACGTCGGCCGGGGTTGGCCTCTATTGGGGTGTCTCGACTATCGTAAGCCTGTTGCAGGCGGCAATCATTCGCCGTGAACGGTTGGCTGCGGTAGGGGCGTGCTAGCCGATCGCCCTACCCAAGCGGCGGTTGAGAGCGTATGCTGGGTAGTCGGTCCCCGGCTGCCGCGCAGGGCGTCGGCCGGCACGCGGGGCGGGGTATAGCGGAGATCGAGGCCAACACGATGCCGTACCTTGATTTGACCGACTGGGTGTTCTGGGGCAGGTCGGTGGCGCTGCTCATCTTCCTACTCGTCTTCCTGAAGGTGGCGTACGCCGCCAAGACGCCCGTGCCGCTGCCGTCGGCCAAGCCCCGGCTCTGCCTGCTGCCGAAATACGTGGCTTCCTTGCCAGTCGAGGGCGGGGACGCGGAGAGCGACATCTCGTCGAGGCTTACCCAGTTCGGGTTTCGCGAGCGACGACGTGATGAAAAAGCCATCGTCTTTGCGAGGGGCTCCGCGCTGGGCGATTTCTCCATCAAGATCGTGAAGGTCGTGGTCACCGCATCGCTTCCGTTGACGAATCCCGCAGAACTCAAGATCGAATACGGCGCCCTCTTCGGCTGCGTTTGCGACACCGGAGATCTATGGAAGTTCTCTCAAGAGCTAACGGAGAAGATGGAGGCATCGCTCGGCCACCCGGATCTCAATTGGCGTGAGACGGGCAACCCCTACCAGTCGCCACAGACGTAAGCGGATTCGCCGATGAAACAAGTCCACCTCACCACGCGCAGCCGGTGGCGACGTTGGCTGACCGAGAATCACGATCGGGAGCCGGACGGAATCTGGTTGGTCTTCCACAAGAGGCAGTCGGGCAAACCGTCCCTGGAATATGAGGAATCGGTGCAGGAGGCCCTCTGTTTCGGCTGGATCGACAGCATCATCAAGAGAATCGACGACGACAGATACTGTAGAAAGTTCACGCCCCGCAAAGACGACAGCCAATGGTCGAACACCAATAAGCGGCGAGTGGAGCGGCTCATCGAAGAGGGGAAGATGACCGAATTCGGCCTGGCGAAGGTCGAGGCCGCCAAGCGATCCGGACGGTGGCAGCAGGACCCGCGACCCGTGATCAACATGGAAGTTCCTCCCGAATTGTCGGCAGCCCTTGCACGGAACAAGCGTGCAAGGGAGTTCTTTGAGATGCTGGCACCGACCTACCGGAAACAGTTCATTGGGTGGATCGCCACTGCAAAACGGCCGCAGACGAGAGCGAAGCGTATCAGAGAAACACTGGCCCTGCTTGCAAAGGGTGAGAAACTCGGACTCAAGTAGGGCAAGCCCCGTTAGCCGGATGCTCGCCGTTGACCGGTTCGACGGGCACGCGGGCGACGGAGTCGCAAGAGGATTGCATCTCCCGCCGACCCCGAAGGGGTCCAAACAACACAGCCCAGGGTCAGCGAAGCGGCGCAGCCGTATAGCGCCACCCTGGGTAGAGGCGCACAAACTCGAGTCAACCCTGAAAGGGTCGTACAGAGCACCGGCCGTTGTAGAACCCTTACAGGGTTCGCGCGATTCGCCCGCCCCTATTCCCAGGGTGGCGCGGCTGCGCCGCTGACCCTGGGCTGCGATGTTCAACCGCTTCGCGGTAGCGGATCAACCGGAGAGTAATCGCATTGTGCACGCTTTTTGCCTAATGGCATCTTCCCGGGAATACCAGAGTGATCTGCACGAGATGCGACGAAACCGCGTTAAGATGTGCGGATTATGCCGGTTAGTGGATCTCTCGCCGGCGATACGCCTTCTGAGTTGGGAAGCTTTTCCGGTAACGCGGAGGATTCCGGTCGTAGGGGAAAAGCCAATGGCAATGAAGAGCCCAACCGATCCCTAGAACTGATACTATCCGTGAAATCCTCTCTTTCCCTTCAATCGTCAACGGGCCACCACAATTCTCCACCTCGCTGCACTGTAACACCTGCCGTCTTGCCGCTCGCCGTTGTCTGCTGTAGCCGAGAAACAGACACACAGAACGCCGTTGCACCGATGCCGCCCTCTGCTGGGCGTCCTGTTTCAGTTCCTCCAAACCCCAACCTCTACCCGGGACCGAGAAGACATGAACCGGCCGCACGGACAACAGCGCATCCGGGGCGTATCAATCGGCTGCAGCATCGCACTGGTTTTCGCCCTTGCGCCCCCTGCTGAAATTCAGGCTCAGGAGATACGGCGGCTGCCGGCCGTTGAGGAGTTACGGCACGCGCGCAGTGAAATCCGGGAGCTGCGGCAAGAAGTCCGAGAGCTTGAGACAACGGTTGCCGCAATTCAGAAGGAAACGGCAACCTCTCCGGGCGACCCGGTTGACGAGGCCGTGTACTCGCAGCAACATACGCCGTCTTCTCCTCCGGTCAAACGAACGAGTTTCGCGGAATCGATCTTCGGAGCAGACTATAGCCTCGACGTCGGCGGCTACGTCAAGGTGGACGTCATTCATGACTTCGACGCGATTGGGAGTACTGACGCATTCGATCCGCTGTCCATTCCGACGGACGGCCGCCAGGGCGAGAACACCCGCATCCACGCTCGCCAGACGCGACTCAACTTGGATTTGCGCTCTCACCCGGACGAAGACGACCTGCGGCTATTCATCGAAGGAGACTTCTTCGGAGCCGGTTCGACGTTCCGGATGCGCCATGCCCTTGTTCGCTGCGGCCGTCTGCTGGCCGGTCAGACGTGGAGTACGTTCATGGACGAGTCCATTCTGCCCGGAACTCTCGACTTCGAGAGTCCACGTTCTGTGATCTTGGACCGCAGGGGGCTATTGTGTTGGACGCAACCGGCAACCGAGTCTCTTGCCTTGGCCGTCGCGTTGGAGGATCCGCAGCCGGCTTTCGATATCGATTCAGCACCGCCCGGCGACATTGAGCGGGCCGCTCCCGACCTGATTGCCAGAGTCCGCTATCAGCGGCCGTGGGGCCATCTCCAAGCCGCCGGGCTAGTGCGATCGTTGAGATTCCGCCAGCTCTCGGGCGAGCGAGACGATGCCGCCGGTTGGGGCTTCAACTTCACGGGACGCGTCTACCCGCACGACTTTCACAGCATCCTGTTTCAACTCGCCGTGGGTGACGGACTTCAGAGCTATCGGCAGGGTAACGATGCCGCCGTAGACGCGAACGGGAATCTCGAGGTCGTCCCGGTGATCGCTTGGGTCATAGGCTACGAAATCGACTGGACCGATCGGCTTTCTTCAGCGTTCGTGTATAGTGCCGCGCAAGTGACGAATGCGTCGTTTCAACTCGATGATGCAGGACATGCCGTCGACTACCTCGCGGCCAACATCATCTTCAAGCCGCGTCCGAGGCTCAGTTGGGGCGTCGAGTACTTGCACGGCACGCGCACCGACAAAGGCGGCGCCGAAGGCGATGCGCACCGCGTGCAATTCAGCGTTCGCTACGATCTACCGTAGTGCCGCCGCGTTGGCCGTCTCACGATCCGGCCAGGGGCGCTTGCATGAACGGCGCGTCGATGAACAGCTTGATCACCAGCGCGTTGAGGATGTCGATGAAGAACGCTCCCACGAGTGGAATAACCAGAAAGGCCTTGAAGGACGGGCCGTACTTGCCGGTGACGGCGCTCATGTTGGCGATGGCCACCGGAGTCGCCCCCATGCCGAGCCCGCAAAATCCTCCCGCGATAATGGCCGCATCGTAGTCCTTGCCCATGACGCGAAAGATGATGAACACGGCGAAGAGCGTGATCACGAGGATCTGCACGTTGAGAATGACGAACATCTTCCCGAAAGCGCCCCCCAAAGACGTCAGATCCATACTCATCAGGCTCATGGCAAGGAACAGTTGCAGGGAAACCTCGCCGACTTTGTCGTAGTCGTCGCCGCGAAGGGGCTTCTTTCGACGGTCGGCCAGATTGGTGACGATGATGCCAACCATCATGGCCGTCAGGAAGCCGGGCAACTTGACGTTGTTGGAGAACAGCCAGCGATTGATCACTTCGCCCAGCGAAAGGCAGATCGCCAGCACGAGCATCAGGCCAAGGGCCCGCTGGAGCGTAAATGGCCCGTCGCTACCAGCCGTCGTTGAACCGGCGGCCGCAACCTCCGAAGCAGACGGCGAAAGCTTGTGTCGCTTGATGAGTCGCTCGGAGATGGGGCCGCCGATGATGCCGCCGGCGACGAGTCCAAACGTGGCGAAGGCGATGCCGGCAAGTTCGGCGTTTCTCAGTCCGGCAGCAGCGGCTTCCTTTCCCCATGCGATCGCCGTACCATGACCGCCCGCCAGCGACACGCTGCCGGCAAACAGCCCGTAGCCGGGGTGCCCACCGAATGCTTTGGCGAGCAGGACGCCGGTGATGTCTTGAAGGACCAGGAAGACGGCCGCGCAGACAACGAGGATTCCCAGTGCCTTGCCGCCGGACTTCAGCCGGGAGAACTTCGCGGAAATGCCGATAGTCGTGAAGAACACCATCAGCAATGTGTCGCGGATCGCCAGATCGAAGGTGATCTTCGGACCTCCGGCAACGTTGATGATCGCCACGAGAACGCTGCAGAGCAGGCCTCCTGTCACGGCGATGGGAATGCTGTACTTGTTTAGCAGTCGGACCTTTCGCGTAATGAGATTCCCGGCCCAGAGGACGAGAATGGCAACAATGATGAGGTCCGAACCTCTGACTTGGATATCGTCCATGGCACAGCCGCTAGTGATGCTGGAGAACGGGGAACAAGTCGTGACTGGTGACCAGCATACACATTTTCCCCGGGAGTCCAAGCGTAGAACGACAATTACATCTGCGACACAGCGACAATTGGAAATCCCGGATTCCGGGGACGGCCGGCGAATTCTGTGCGACGACCAGAACTCCCCGACTCCGGCCGGCCGCTAGGATTCGCAACCCGTTGAGCAACAGAAGGTTGCGATAATCAGTGACGGACAGGGAAACTGCGTTGGCCCAGTGCCATGCCCACGCTCGCATGGTCACGCGCGAAAACAAGGCCGTCTGACCCCAACGGGGTCCAAACAACACAGCCCAGGGTAAGCGAAACGGCGCAGCCGTGTAGCACCACCCTGGGTAGGGGACGGGGAAACACGCATCAACCCTGAAAGGGTTGCACAAAGCACCGGCCGTTGTAGAACCCTTACAGGGTTCGCGCGATTCGCCCGCCCCAACACCCAGGGTGGCGCGGCTGCGCCGCTGACCCTGGGCTATGATGTTCAACCGCTTCGCGGTTACGGATCAACGCCAGAGGGGCTAAAGGGGGCGGGAGTCGTTTCTAAACAAGTCCCCCTACCCCTTTTCTCCTTCTTCACACGTTGAGTGTCATTCCTGCCGCTACTTCGACTCCGCAATGACTGGCTCCTTCCCCTGCTGAATTCTCGCGATCAGTTGGAGGAGGACAATTCGTTGGCCATTAGCGATCACGGAATGAAAGGTCTGGGTCCTGTCTGACCTTAAGAAGGTGACTCGATCGTCAACCTCAACGATGTCGAACTTGGCCAACCTGCCGTTGACTACTCCCCACAAGATTATTACGTTGGTTAGTGGTGGGAGTTGCACATGGCCTTCCGCGAAGAACGGCTTTGTTGATAACATCTGACTTAGAGCCGTCAATTGCCGCGCGTTCAGTACGTACCATCTTCCTTCCCGAACGAAGTTGCCCGCAATGGCACTCTCCGTACTCGGTGCGACGCCGTGTTCCGCTAGGATAAACTCACGGATAGAATCTCGCACTCCGAGGTCATCCGTAGGTAGGTCGTTCTTCGTTGCAGGCCTAGGTCGCGCTGGGCTGTTTTCTGACGCCGGATCGTCCGACAGAACCACGAAAAGGAATGCGCCGATCGCACCGAGTATCAAGTTCTGCATAACACACCTCACTTTCGTAGGGCCGGGTGCCACGCCACGCTTGCGTGGGCATGTTGACCAACGTTCGCTGCATGCCCACGCAAGCGTGGGCATGGCACCCAAGACCTCAAACTTGACGACGCACTTGCCCTACTCAATCCCCATCTCCTCCGCCACCGTCTTCACGCTCACCCCCAGCACCGCCTCGGCAATTCCGCTCAGCGTCCGCCAGTCGGCCTGAACGTGCAACGTCCGGCTGTAGTGGGTCAGCGTTTCGCCGGTCTTTAGCGGGCGGGTGGGCGAAAGGGTTTCGAGCTCGTAGAACTTGCCCATCTGGCTGCCGAGTTCGCTGGGGCCGTCGTTGTAGCCGTTGATCACGTCGCCGTCGTAAGGGTTTTCCAGCGGGTTGCCCCAGACGTTGTTCATGTAACGCTGCCCGGCGACGTCGTCGGGCATGTTGAACTGCACGATCGTCAGCACACGGTTGGCGAAGTCGATCGAGCCGAGCACGTTGGCGGCGCGGCGCTTCGAGGTGCCCAGCTTCGAGCGGTAGTTGCCGTCGGCCCGGAAGAGGATCACGCCGTCGAGGACTTTTAGGCGGTCGGGCCCGAGCTTGCCAAAATAGTCCGCCCGAACCGGCGGGCCGAGTTCGTCTTCATCGCCGGTGCGAAACGGGACGACGGTGATCGCTTTGGGGCTGGAGTTGAACATGCCGAGCATCCAGACCGAGATCATGCCGCCCTGTTCGGTCCACGCCGGGCCGCGGTTGGTGATGCGGTTGGCCGTCTCGAAGGCGACCGACTTGACGTCCTCGCCGGAGAGCATCTTGCCCACGCGGCGGCCGAAGAGTCTTGCTAGATCGACGTCGGCGAGCATCCGCACGTCGCGTCCGATCTCGACGTCGAACTTCGTGCCGGACGTGTTCTGCAGCTTCATCGGGCGCTTCATCTTCACCACGGAATCGTCCGGCTCGGAGACGACCCGCCACGGCCCCTCGTTAAGATCCTTCGGCGTCTTCCAGTCGGCGATTTTCTGGGTCTTCATGCCCGGCGCGAACCAGAGGCTGAACTGTCCGCCCTCGGGCGAGATCCACATCCGCTCTTCGCCGCCGTAGTTGTTGAAAACAGGATCGTTTTGGCCCTTCTCGATGAAGTCGTAGCAGATGAACCCGAAGCTCATGCCGCCCTCGCCGTCGAGCGTGGAGGTCATCACCCGGCCTTGATACTCCGGGCAGAGGATCAGCCGGCCCTGCTTCTCGTTGGTCAGTTCGACAACGTTGGTGTGTTGCGAAAGGAACGCCTTCACGTCGCGATAGATCGGCGGTCCGGCGGGGGCGTCGGCGGCCGAGGCGGGCAACGCGGCGGCGATGGCGGTTATCGTCGACATGACGAGAACGCAGCGGCGGAAGCATCGGCGGGACATGATGGGAACTCGCTGAGGGATTAGTGTGTTTACGTTAGTGTTGGCGACGCGTTGATTCCTGGGGTGCCATGCCCACGCTTGCGTGGGCATGCAGAGAACGCGACGAACATGCCCACGCTTGCGTGGGCATGGCACCCGACACGTCGATTCGACGGGTGACCGAACACTCGATCAGTCGGCATGAAAGACCTCGGGGATACCCAGCCACTGCTCGCCGTCGGGGGTGCCGGGCAGGCGGGTCTGGCAGGGATCGGTCTCCTTCCACCAGCGTTGGGTTTCGGGGTCCTCGCCGATCTTGGCCATGTCGGCGTCGAAGTCGTCGCCGATGTACTCGAAGTAGCTGAACAGGTAGAGCTTGCCTTCCAGTTCGGCCATGTAGATCGAGTAGTTGCGGATGTTCGACTGCTTGATCCGCTTGAGCACCGTGGGCCAGGTCTCGGCGTGCAGCTTGATGTAGTAGTCCTTCTTCTCCGGCTTCAGGCCGATCACCGAACCGAAACGCTGCACTTGCTTCGGCGCGGCTTCGGGTGCTGCTTCGGTGTCGGCGGCGACCGCTTCGACACAGGCAACGGGAGCGGGGCAGCATCGGGCCGCCCGCAGCCGAAACAGCTTCCGCTTGGCGGCGTCGGCCTGCGACGGGCCGGCAAGGTTCAAAGCCAGCCACGCGCCCAAGACGGCGGCGGCAGTCATCAAGGCAAATCGACCGAGTCGTTTCTTCATCGTATGGCTCCTCTGTCTGCTGGAAACGTGCCCCGGCGGTTCTCAAAGCGGCGTGTCGCGGCCGGCCCATTTCCGGCTTAGACGACACTCCATTGTGGCATGCGTAGGCCGCATGTCAAGCAAAACCGTTACCCGCCGCAATCTGGAAGGTTGCCGGCATGCGTTCTATAATCGCGGCAACCCAAACTGGCGGCCTCTACGCCATTCTCGATCGCTCAGATGCCGAACGAGATCGACGGTTTGGTGAATAGCCGGGCGTTGGGAGCCAGTTCCGGCGAGCTTTCCCGCGATCGCGTTACTGCCATCGGAGGATCGGATGAGACGTTGCGGTTGGTGTGGCCCGTCCACGCTCGTGCTTGCTATCTGGGTGGTGGTTACGGCGGGAGACTCGGCCGCCGGCGAAAAGCCGAAGGTTCCCGTCACCGGTACACGCGTGCCGGAGTTGGCGTCGTTCGATCGGCTGATGATCGATCTGCTGCGCAAGTGGGAGGTCCCCGGCGGTGCGGTCGCGGTGGCCAAGGACGGGCGGCTGGTCTTCTCGCGGGGTTATGGGCTGGCCGACGTTCAGCGGAAACGGCCCGTGCAGCCGGACGCCCTGTTTCGCATCGCCAGCGTCTCGAAGCCGATCACCGCTGCGGCCGTGTTGGTGTTGGTCGAAAAAGACCGGCTCGATCTCGACGCCAAGGCAATCGACCTGCTCGGCGATGTTAACCTGCCGGAAGGCAAGACGGTCGATCCGGCAGTGCGGGAGATTACTGTCCGCCAACTCCTGCACCACACGGCCGGCTTCGATCGCGGCAAGAGTTTTGACCCGATGCTGCGGCCGACGCCCGTCGTGGAGGCCATCGGCACCACGCCAGAGATGGCGGCAATCATCCGCTTCATGCTGCCGCGGCCGTTGGACTTCGAGCCGGGCACGCAATACGCGTACTCGAACTTCGGCTATTGCTTGCTTGGGCGGATCATCGAGCAAGTGACCGGCAAGCCGTACGACGACGCGGTCAATCAACTGGTGCTGTATCCGGCCGGCATTCGCCGCATGAAGCTCGCGCGTACGCGGCGGGCCGATCGGGCCGACGGCGAAGTCTGCTACTATCCGCCGCCGGGATCGAAGCCGGTCGAGTCGGTCTTTTCAGATGACAAGAAGCCCGTGCCGACGCCCTACGGCCGATTCTACATCGACGCCATGGACGCCCACGGCGGCTGGCTGGCCTCGGCGTCCGATCTGGTCCGTTTCGCTACGCACGTCGACGGCAGCCGAAGCCCCGGGCTGCTCAAGCCGGCTACGCTGCGTTTGCTCCAATCGCGTCCCG
Organism: uncultured Planctomycetaceae bacterium; assembly: GCA_964472545.1. Classification (GTDB taxonomy): domain Bacteria; phylum Planctomycetota; class Planctomycetia; order Pirellulales; family Thermoguttaceae; genus CAYYNP01. Next base: position 18,953 of record CAYYNP010000038.1, read on the forward strand.
CGCCGCCGGTTTCGGTCGATGCAGACGCCTATTACGGGCTCGGCTGGATGGTCCGGCCGGTGGGCGACTCGGCCAACTGGTGGCACGCCGGCAGCCTGCCCGGCACGCGTTCGCTACTGGTCCGCACCCACCACGGCATGGTCTGGGCCGCGGTATTCAACGGCTCCCCCCGCAACGGCAACGCCTTTGCCGCCGAGTTGGATCGGGGCCTGTGGCGAGCCTTCGATCAGGTGAAGAGTTGGCCGGAGCATGACCTATTTGGCGGCAAATGACGATACCATTGGCGATGCGTAGCCTGATGTTAAACTGGGAAATCTTGATGCCAAGATAGGTCGTTTCATCAACTCTTCCGGGTTATGCAGAATCCCGATCGCCCGCCCCCAGACCATTGACTTTTCTGGAGAAGATGCGATACTGGGGAAAGATACAACGATTTCATATGCCCCATTGAGGCAGTTGCTGGCGTAACACGAAGCGAGGCAGCGTTCCGGACACCCTATCTGGCGTAGTGGCATCGGTCCATTGCGATCGTCTGTGGGTGTGAGTTCGGGTTGACCGAACTGGTTTCCTTTGAGTTTCACGGCGGAGATGATCCGTCTGTACACATTGGCATTTCGACACCAAGTAATGAGGCACTACGATGTTCCGGCTTGCGATCTCGTCCGCTGTGGTGGCTGTGTCCTTGGGGCTGAGCGATACTCCCGCAAACTCGGATACCGTTCTCTACTATGAGTTTGAGGAAGGCCCGCAGAACCAACAGGCGAGTCTTGTTCTCGACTCCGGTCCGAGCAACAGCATTGGCACGGCATTTCAAGTGGGTGCGGCTACCCGACCGGTCTATCGCGACACGTTGCCCGCGGGGCTTCAACTTGAGTTTTTCGGAAACGGCGAGCGAGTTCCATCTGCTGCATCGTACGTTCAAGTCATGGACACCGGAGTTTCGCCGCTCGACCTGACGGGGCCCTTGACTGTGGAGGCGATTATTCGCCCCGACGTGATTCGTCAGCAAGTGATCGTCCGCAAGAGTGGGGGACACGCAAGATCAGGATACTATCTCGACATGGACCACGACGGTCACGTGTCCTTTCGCATACAGGACGACTTCACGAGAACAATTGGCAGTACGATCTTACAGCCCGAGACAACCTATCACGTGGCGGGTACCTGGGATGGCTCAACGATCAAGGTCTACGTCGATTATCAGCTTGATGGTACGTTCGGGTACAACGGGCCGCTTGTTGCGAACGATGACGAGCTTGGCATCGGAGCCATATTGCGAACGAATGGCACGATTGGCCAAGGTTATGCCGGCTTGATTGACTCGGTGAGGATTAGCGACGTCGCGTTGACGCCGTCCGGGTTCTTGCCCATCCCCGAACCGTCGACTCTTGTTCTCCTGACCATTGGCGCCGTAGGGCTAATTGCCCTCGGCTGGCGAAAACGCAAGAAGGCCTGAATACAATCCAACTCTCTACTCCCAGGCGATGAGCCGGAGGCAGCTTTCCCGACGCGCTTCTCTGACGTTGCGGCTTTGTCCGTGATGATCGTCCGGCGTGTCGAGGTGATCCGTGTTGCTGCGGGTCAGATTCCCATTGGTCTTGAAGACGGAGAGACTTCGTCCGCGTATAGCGTTCTTGAATTGATGTTGTAGCACGAAGGAGGCGATACGATGTTCCGATCAGCGGCGTGCTCTGCAATGCTCTTGCTGTTGGCTCTGGGAGAGCAGGCCCGGGCGGATGCGATCAACGTTGCCCTCGGCAAACCGGTTACCGGATCGGGATTCTGGGGAGAGTCGGGCACCACGGGCGGCGAGATCTTTCCGTTCGATAACGTGACCGACAATCAGTTCAATGACACGGGAGCTCCCGGAAACTGGTCGTTTTGGCGCGGACATCCGCAACTTCAGAATTGGATCACGATCGACCTGGAGGAGGAATTCGTGATCGACACGTTTGACGTCCAAAACACACATAACCGGCAGTTCAACGACACGCAGACGCGTCGCTTCACCATCTCCGTCTCCACCGACAACTCGACCTTCACACCGGTAGTCGACGACTCGTTGCAGAGCGTGACCGGAACGGGACACGACATCCCGATCGAGACCTTCCGGATCGCACCGGTATCCGCTCGATACGTTCGATTCGATATCCTCAGCACCGACGGGGCCGGCGGCGGTCTGAATGAACTCGCGGTGTACGCCGTTCCCGGACCTTCCGCCCTGATCCTGTTGGGCGTGGGCTGCGTTAGCCTCCTGGCGTTTGCCTGGAGACGGAAGAGACGAGCGGCTTCTTTGCTGATGGCTGGGGTGATTGGGATGGCGGGCGTGGGCGAGACTTCGGCGGCAGGCGTCAGCTATTCGGAAGCCGTCTTGGCCGACAATCCGATCGGATACTGGCGGCTGGGGGAAACCGGCGGCTCGATTGCCGTCGATGCTTCCGGCCATGGCTTACACGGCAGCTACCGGGGCGGTGTCGCGCTCGACGAACCGGGGGCTCTTCGTACGGCTCCGGATCGGTCGGCGTTGTTCAACGGCCAAACCGGCTACGTTGACGTGGGAGCCCGACCGAGCCTGAATCAACTCACCAACGATTTCACCATAGAAGCCTGGCTCAAGCACCGGCAAGACGAATGGGCCGCGATCGTCTCCACGCGCGTACGCTCCGGTACCCGTTCGGGATACGCCTTCGGCCTGACGGACAACGACTTCATCTTCGCTCCGAACTTGCCCTACTTCACGCTCTTCGGAGTCGGCGACTACGTCCTTGACTCGGCCGTTCCGAGCGACCAGTGGACCCAACTGGTGGTCGTTTTCGACGCCTTGAACCGGGCCAGTTTCTACGTCAACGGTGAACTCGAAGGGACGATTGCGGCAGCCGCGTCGGCCAGGCCCAACTCGCAGACGCTGAACATCGGAAGGAACCCGGTGCTTGGCGGGGCCGGGCATCACAGCAACTTCGGCGGCAACCTCGACGAAGTCGCCATCTACGGCACGGCACTGACTGCCGAGAGAATTCGAGCACACTATCTGGCGGCAGTGCCGGAACCGAATTGTCTGTGCCTCATCGGCATTGGCGGCGTAGGCCTCCTTGCGTTTGGGCTTAGACGAAATAGACGGGCGACCAATCGAGCGACCAACCGGGCGACCAACCGGGCGACCAACCGGGCGACCAACCGGGCGACCAACCTCTTCAAGAACATGGTGCCCTTGTAGTTTGACGTCGGGGTTACCACAATTCTCGGATCGCAGATCGTCGCCGGCGAGTTTGATCTCGGGCGGTCGTTGTTCGGCATCCCCTTTCTGTCGGCAACGGCTTTTTCTCGGTTCAAACGCCGCGATGACCGTCTGTGGAAAGGTCACCGTAACCGTGGAAAGGACCGAGGGGCGGCTCACCGTCATCGGCGCATGCATGTATCTGATAGCCGCAGACCGGCCGTTCGCCCCGCCGCCGGTTAAGAAAGGTCCGCACAAGAAAGGTCCGGACAGGTCAGAGTGACTCGCACTGAGTACACCGTCTCTATCCGCAAGCGCCCCGCCGCCGCCACCGCCAAGCACCGCAGCCAACCGCGGCGATCACGCACAACAGCCCCACCGAGGGCTCGGGGCAGATGGTGATCTCGCCCGCCCCTCCCCCGTGGGTGAAGCTGGCGTACTCGAAACGAATGGCATCGCTGAGAAGCAAGTCCTGCAATTCTCGATGCGTGCCGGGAGGATTCGCCAAAATGTTCTGCAAGTTGCCCACATAGACGTCCTCATAGACGAACCCCTCGCCGAAAGTGGCCTCGCCCAAGACGTTTCGGTTGGCGGAGAACAGGGCGACTGGGAACTGGCTGGTGGGCAGTTCCGTATGGTTTTGGACGTAGTCGGCCAGATCGTCGCGGAAGAGCCCGTCGCTGATGAAGTTCCAGGTGTTCACGTCGTTGGCCGAAACCCAGAGGTCGCCGAGGCAATACGTGGCCTCCGCGGTTCCGAGCGCGGCGGAGGCGACGTTGGCCGCGTGCGAATGCTCGGACTCGCAAGTCAGACACTCCGCCTTCGCTTGGGCGGTCGAGGTCAAAACGAACAGCAGACACCATACAGATCGTTTCATCGTGCACCACCTTTCCGTTGTCTCTGTTTGAGAGTATGCTCCGCTAGCCCTTCGGCCGCGGCCGGTAGCGGTTCTATGAACGAACGGCCCGTCTTCGCCGCCGCCAAACGGCCCAGCCTACCGCCGCGATAAGGCACAGCAATCCGGCCGAAGGCTCGGGGCAGATGACCAGGTCGCTCGTGCCGGCGGGAGAGCCAAAGCTCGCGTACTCGAACCGAATCGCTCCGCTCTGGAAAAGGTCCTCTAATTCCTGAACCGTTCCGGGCGGATCGACAAAGAGGCCGTCGATGTCGCCCACAAAGATATCCTCGTAGACAAGCGGTGCGCCGAAGTTGGCCTCGCCCACATAGTTTGGGTTGGCGGACACGAAGATGCCCCAGGGCGCCGTCGGCAAGTCGGTATGATCCCTGACGTATACGTCGACGTCGTGCCGGAAGAGCCCCTCGGTGATCAAGTTCCAAGCATTCACCCCGTTGGCCGCGACCCTCAACTCGCCGAGGCAATACGTGATCTCTGCCGTTCCCGGCGCGAGCGACGCCAGGCTGGCCGCGTGCGCATCGTGGTCTTCGCAAGGCAGGCATTCTGCCCTCGCTCCCGCGGCCATGGCCAGAACGACCGTCAGACACAGCATTGATCGCTTCATCGTGACGCCGCCTCCTTAGTGCTTAAACCTCAATTCAAATGACGTATCTACGGACGGACCTTCTCCGCCTGGGAAAATCGGGGGAATCTGACCCGCAAACAAACGGATCACTTCGACGCGCTAGACGATCGCAACGGAACACAGCCGCAACGGGAGATTGCGCGTCGGGAGAGCTGCCTCGTGGTGGAGTTCGTGTGCCTCAATGGGGCGAACGTGAATTCCTAACTGGGCACTAGTATGCCATGTTCCCTGGAATTGTCAAGTATCCCCAGGCGGCGGAAACACGATTCTCCCACCCGGCCGAGGGATTGCACTTGCCTATCTTATTGCCGCCGTCTCTTTCCACGCCACCCAAACGCCGCCAGCCCCGCCAGGCCGACGATCGCCAACACCACCACCGACGGTTCGGGAATCGCGTAGCCTTCGACTGTGAACCGCGTGGCGTTGATCGAGGGCGTGGTCCGATGCCCCCACTCCCATCGCCCGGGGCTCCGCTCACGGATTCGCTCTTCAGGTGTCCCGTTGATCCCGTCATCCCGTCTTCGTCTCTTCTCTTTCCCGTCGATCCCGCCTTTGCCTCCCCCCAACCAACCACAAGCTCCGACGATCGGCCGGGCATCGCACGCGGCCAGGGGGTCACGAGACAATTCAGCGGCAGAAATCGAGATCATCGGTCGGATCATTTGGATAGGCGTAACTGTCCGGTAGAAGCCGCTCCAGTTCGACAAGTCGGTCGGCGATCTGCTCGCTCCGTTCGTCCAGTTCGTCCGCCTCGCGCCGCAGCCGTTCGTACTCGGCGATCAAGGTCGCTTCGTCTGGTGTCGTCATGGGGAAACCCGTGCAATCAAAAAAGGGAACGCTGGACACCACACCGCTCCCCGGACCCCCGCAAGAGGGCACAGACGAACAGCACGGGCCAGCGTTCCCTTTCGGGGAACGGGCCAACGTGCTACTTCGTCTGTTCAAGGACCTTGCGGCCCAGGCTTGCGGTTTCCGGAGAAGCAGCGGGACGCCCGAAGACGTCCGATCAAGTTGTCAATCCACAGTCTAGGCCCAAAGGCCGACCCATGCAAGCTGCCCGCGCCCTCTTCTCGCCCCCTTGCGCTGCCCTCCAATATGGGCTACAATCTACCGATTGTTATGGGGTATTCTGCGTTGCATTGCAGGAGGCGGGCGTATGACGAAACCGGCGGCAGTTGGCGAGTTGGTCGAGCGGTTCGACAGCCATCGAGACGCGTATCGTTCGGGCAGATACAACGAGACGCAGCTTCGGCGAGATTCTCTCGATCCGCTGTTCGAGGCGATCCGCCGGGGCGCAATAGACAGGATCGTGTGCGGCAAGCGGGTCAAGAACGGGACGGCCGAGGTCGATTCTGCGTTCTTCGACGAGATCGAGTCGCGTAGCGGGAGGGGATCATGAGAATCGCAGAGATGGAGGCTCATCATGATGAGTACTGCGCCCTGGAAGGGGCAATCGGGGCAATGTTGGAGAACCGGAACTTTCCTGACCTCTTCTCCGCATGTGAGGCATCCTTCCCGCATATAGTCCCAGCGATCAAGTTCCGCAAAAGAAGAGACATTCGGCCGGAAACGCCCAGATTGTTATCGCTGCAAGTTATTTTCAAGTATGCACCGGCGTTGTTCGCGCATGCCGTTCTGGAATCACTGTTCGAATTCGTGAAATCAACGAGGCTCCTGGCGAAACACGAAAACGGCTACCTCGAACGGACTGCTCGTGCTCTGGAAGACGAGGAGATGGCTCGATCGCTTTGGAACCATCTTGAAGGACGACCGGCTTCGCTCCAGCGAGACATTGGGAAGGAACTCGGTTTGAGCCAAGACGGGGCTGTTGCGATTCTTGAGTTATGGGCGGAACTTGGCGTGATTGGTCGCAGGCAGGAGAAGGACAGTTATGCGATCCATTTTCGGTCGCCAGTAGACGCGACGACGGAGGGCATTTGTGAGAGTTGCGGCGCTCGTGCCAAAGGGCGCAAAGAACTCTTCTTCAAACCTATCTCATGCCAGGAATGCGGCGAGGACGGCTACTATCACATCATCTACACGAGCCACGAGTAGTCCCCGGAGTCTCCCATGCTTTACTTCGTCGTTTTTCTTGCCGGTCTTGCACTGGGCGCCGGGCCCTTGGTCATTTGGTATCTCGGCCACGTGAAGCGGCTTCAAAGCGAAAGACGCCGTTTGCAGGACTGGGATGATCGCTTGAAGGTCGATTCGTCCAATTTGGCGCGGCGGGCCGAGGATGTTGAGAACTGGAAACAGCGCACTGTTGACGTTCTTGACAAGAATAGAGCTGCTCTTGACGACTGGAAACGACGGACTAGTGACGATCTCGAGAAGGAGAGAGGCAGTCTCGAACAAGCCGCGGCGGCGTTCGAACAACGGACCATTGGCTACGATGCGATCGTTCGCGAGAACAACGGGCTCAAACAAGATCTCTTCAATCTCTCGGTGCAGTTAAGAAAGACAGAGCGAGACCATGCGGAGATTACCCGATGCCAAGAGCAACTGAACCTGAAGGTAAACGAACTTGCAGAACGGTATCTCGACGAAAACGTCGCGTGGATATCGGAGAAGCTCACGGCAAGGAACTTCGCCACCTGCCGGAATCGTCTGCTCAAGGTTGCTGGTCGATGCCGGGATATCGGTTTCGATGTCCTGGAGCGAAAAGAGGAGGAGCTTGTCCATGACTTGAAGACGAGATTCGAGCAGCGCGTGCGAGCGGAGTTCCAGCGCCAGGAACAGGCCCGAATTCGTGCGCAGATTAGAGAGGAAGAGAAGCTGGCTCGCGAGAGAGACAAACAGATCCAGGAGGCGAAACGCGAACAGGCTGCGATCGAAGCCGCTCTGAAGAAAGCTATCAAAGAAGCGACGGAGGAACATAGCGCCACCGTGGAGCATCTAAGGGCAAGGCTGAAGGAAGCTGAAGAGAAGACGCAACGCGCTAAGTCGCAAGCGCAAATGACCAAGGCGGGGCATGTCTATGTCCTCTCCAATATTGGGTCCTTTGGAGAAGGCATCTACAAGATAGGGATGACAAGACGCCTTGAGCCTTTGGATCGCGTCAAGGAACTCGGCGATGCATCCGTGCCTTTCACGTTTGACGTTCACATGATGATCTCTTGCGATGACGCGCCCTCACTCGAAAATGCGTTGCATCGGGAGTTGCACAAGAGACGTGTCAATCGGGTGAACTTTCGTAAGGAGTTCTTCCGCGTCGACCTCGAGTCTATTCACAAGATGGTGGAGGCACATCACGGAGAAGTCGAGTACGTCGCTGACGCTGAAGCGCTGCAGTACCGGGAATGCCTGGAAATGACGGATGAAGACTATGAATTCGTCGAAGAGACCGTGCAATCGGCCTGGGACGATGAAGACTTCGCCGACGCGGATGAGTAGGAGCGTGTGGGATCAGGATCAGCGGGTAGCCCGGCCGATTGCTCCGCGGAAAACTCCGCCACTCGAAACGACTCGTCCGGAGAATCGCCCGCGAGCGGCACGCACAAGAGGATGCCATAGGTGGTTCTCGGCGGAAGCCCCTGGCTGCAAAACGGTGGTTGATCGTCGAACGGATGCGGGCAGCGAATCGCCGCCACCGCGTGCGACGGATTGTTGACCGACGCCGTTTCCTGGGCGCAATTACTCGAGTATCACGTGCCGTCAACCCTGTTTCAATCTGAGTTGCGACGATCGGCAACAACCGGGCAACGTCGTAACCTGCGTCTGCCACAAGCGTTCCATCGTCGCTCGCCGACGGCCGGTCGACGTAAGTTGTTCGTCGAGAAGTTGACCGCAGGCGGAGCCGACGGGATCGACGTAACTTGCTGGCATCAAAGAACTTACACGCAAGAGCCGGAGTTTGTTGCGCACAAGCACCCGTGAGGGGTGTACTGCCATCCTGCTGTTGAATCGACACAAGTGGAATCCTCATACAGACTTACTGCCGGATCGATCGACCAGCGGAAACACACCGCCAACGTAAACCGGGCCAACTTCTCGGCCCGGCCCACTCGTCCGCCGGGTGGCTTCCGCCGTGCGGGGCTCCGCCCTAGAATACGGCTTTGCCGGACGCATGATGCGGGCCTCTTAAGACAAAGGACGGTATTGCTTTGACCCAACACATCTTCGTCACCGGCGGCGTGGTCAGTTCCCTGGGCAAGGGGCTTACGGCTGCGTCGATCGGTATGCTCCTGGAACGGCGCGGACTGGTCGTCCGCATGCAGAAACTCGATCCCTATATCAACGTCGATCCGGGCACCATGAGCCCGTATCAGCACGGCGAGGTCTACGTGCTCGACGACGGCAGTGAAACGGACCTCGACCTGGGCCACTACGAGCGGTTCACCAACAGCCTGTTGGACCGCGACTCGAACTACACCACCGGCCAGATCTACCAGTCGGTGATCAAGAAGGAACGCCGCGGCGAGTATCTCGGCCAAACGGTCCAGGTGATCCCGCACATCACCAACGAGATCAAGGCCGCCGTGGCCAAGCCGGGCGGCGAAGGCGTCGACGTGGTGATCTCCGAGATCGGCGGCACGGTCGGCGATATCGAAAGCCAGCCGTTTCTGGAGGCCATCCGCCAGTTCTCGCTCGACGTGGGCAAGGAGAACTGCCTCTATATCCACCTCACGCTGGTGCCCCATCTGAAAGCGGCCGGCGAGCTGAAGACCAAGCCCACGCAACATTCGGTGGGCCAATTGCGGCAGATCGGTATCCAGCCGGACATTCTCATCTGCCGTACCGAGCGCTCTATGGGCCACGACGAGTGTGCCAAGATCGCCCTGTTCTGCAACGTGCCGATCGAGGCCGTGATCGAAGAGAAGGACAAGGATTTCTCGGTTTACGAAGTGCCGATAAGCCTGGTCGAGCACGGGCTGGACGATCTGATCGTCCGCAAGCTGGGCATCTCCTGCGGCGACCCCGACCTGGACGACTGGCAAGATCTGCTGCACCGGATGCGAAACCCCGACCACGAAATCAGCATCGCCGTGGTGGGCAAGTACGTCGAGCATCGCGATGCGTACAAGTCGATCTACGAGGCCTTGGAGCACGGCGGGGTCGCCAATCGGGCTCAGGTTCGTATCCAGCGTATCCACAGCGAGGCGGTCGAGCGCGAAGGGGCCGAGCGGCTGTTGGCCGGTGTGGACGGCATCCTGGTGCCCGGCGGGTTCGGCGAACGGGGGATCGAAGGCAAGATCGACGCCGTGCGGTTTGCACGCGAACGCGGGATCCCGTATTTTGGCATCTGCCTGGGCATGCAATGCGCCGTGGCCGAGTTCGCCCGCGGCGTGGCCGGATTGGAGGGGGCCAACTCGACGGAGTTCGAGAAAGACACGCCACATCCGGTGATCTGCCTGCTCGACGAGCAGAAGTCGATCACCGACAAGGGCGGCACGATGCGGCTGGGCGCCCAACCCGCCAAGCTCGCCGCCGGCAGCAAGGCGGCCGTTTGCTACGGCACCGAAGAGACCGAAGAGCGCCACCGTCATCGTTACGAATTCAACAACGCCTATCGCGAGCAGTTTGCGACCGGGGGGATGCACGTGACCGGCACCAGTCCCGACGGGCTGCTGGTCGAGATCGTAGAGATTCCGGAGCATCCTTGGTTCGTGGCCGTGCAATACCATCCGGAGTTCAAGTCGCAACCCACCCGGCCGCATCCGTTGTTCTCCGGTTTCGTGGCGGCGGCCATCGAGCGCCACGCCGCACATACCGAACGCACGTAGAAAGTGGAGACTTCCCAGCAATGTCTGACGACCCCCAAGAGAAGAAGACCGAGAAGAAGATCATCGTCGACGAGGATTGGAAGAGCCAGGTCGAAGCGGAGCGAGAGGCCGCCGACCAGAAGGCTGCGGAGCAGGAGGCCGCCGCCGAAGACTCTGCCGAGCCGTCGGCAGCCACCGAGCCGCCGGCAGACGCCGAGCCGCCGTCTCGAGGCCCGCTGCCGCCGCCGAATCTGACGTTCCTGGCCAGCAGTCTCTACCTGCAGGGCATGATCTCGCTGGGCATGTTGCCCAATCCGGCCACCGACGAGCCGCAGGTCGATCTCGACCAGGCCAAGCACGCCATCGACACGCTGCAAGTGCTGCAGGAAAAGACCGAAGGCAACCGCACGCCGCAAGAGACCGCCGAGATGGAGACCATGCTCCACGAACTCCGCCTGGGCTACATCTCCCAGGGCAGAACCGCCACTCCAGCCACGGGCGGAGAGTAGTCCGGCCGGCAGCGGCCTTCTTTGACGGAGCCGAGGCCCCGCGGCAACGTAAGCACTCGCCGAACCCGACCAGAACTGTTTGTAGTGACCGCAATTATGCGGTCTTTCGCGGGATTCCGCTGCACGGCCCCGATGAATCGGGGGCACTACGAACGGGTTCGGCGAATGCTCACGCGGCAACTGAGGTAGGTTGCTATACGCGTTGGCCCTAAGAAGCACGCCCGGCAGGGATCGAACCTGCAACCTGCGGATTAGAAGTCCGCTGCTCTATCCATTGAGCTACGGGCGCTTACGCTTGTATCAAGCGGTATTGACGAATTCTCGGCTCGCTGGCAGAATGGCCTCTACACCCGTTTCTACACCTTCTTGCCTATTGTGAAGCCGGCGTGTCTCTGGAACGCAGTATCTGACGTCTTCAGCCAGTACGACACTCGCTTCTCCGAGAGAGGTTCGTCCATGCCCCAGCATACCGCCAAATCGACCGCTCGCAAGCCGGAGAAGCCCTACGCCGACTTCCCGCTGTTCCCACACGCCGCCGGGGTATGGGCCAAGAAGATCCGCGGCAAGTTACACTACTTCGGCCCGTGGTCCGATCCTGACGCCGCGCTGGAGAAGTACCTGGATGAACGCTATGACTTGCATGCAGGACGCACCCCTCGGGTGAAGGGCGATGGCCTTACGGTGCGCGACCTGTTGAATCGTTTCCTGACCGCAAAGAAGCACCTCGTCGACACCAGCGAAATCGCGCCGCGCACCTTCACGGACTACCACATCACCTGCCAGCGGATTGGTGGGGAATTCGGGCTGGACCGCCTGGTGGACGACTTGGCGGCGGACGACTTCGAGGGGTTGCGGGCGACCCTGGCTGAAACGCGGGGGCCCGTGGCGCTTGGCAACGAGATTCAGCGAGTCCGGGTGGTGTTCAAGTACGCCTTCGACGCTGGCCTGATCGACCGGCCGGTGCGATACGGCCCGATGTTCAAGCGGCCGTCGAAGAAGGTCCTGCGGAAGGCTCGCCACGCAAAGGGAGCCCGCATGTTCGAGGCTGACGAGATCCTCGCAATGCTCGATGCAGCCGGACTTCAACTCTACGCGATGATCCTACTGGGCATCAACGCGGGATTTGGCAACGCAGACGTCGCCATGCTTCCGATGAAGGCACTCGACCTGAAGCGTGGTTGGGTGGACTATCCTCGGCCGAAGGCCGGGGTGTCGCGACGAGTCCCGCTGTGGCCGGAAACGATGGCGGCCCTGAAGAAAGTCCTCTCGAATCGCCCGACGCCGAAGGACCCCGCTGACGTAGATTTGGTCTTCATCACGAAGTACGGGCTGCGCTGGGCCAAGGACACTTCGGACAACCCTGTCTCCGCCGAATGTCGGAAAGTGCTTGACCGGGTCACCGTCAAACGCGATGGCAAGGATAGGCCGGTCTATCGTCGTGGCCTGGGGTTCTACGGTCTACGGCATACCTTTCAGACTATCGGCGATGGAGCCCGGGACCCAATTGCGACGCGGGCCGTCATGGGGCATGTGGGGGATTCCAGCGACATGTCGGCCGTGTACCGCGAGACCGTGGACGACGACCGCCTCCGCGCCGTAACCGATCACGTTCGACAGTGGCTTTTCGGGCCGAAGGACGACGAATAAACCGGCACGCGCCGGGTGGCCGGCAGAGTAGCTCCCCGCCGGTCCAGCGCACTCCCAGACTGTCGCGTTTCGATTCCTTCGCGCGACGGCCTGAGGGTGGCCCGGTGCAATGAAGGAATCACGCCATGCCTGAAGACCTCTCCTCAGCCCCTTCGCCTTCCGCGGAAGAGTAGAAGCGGTACCAAAAACCCGGCCGCGGTCTTGGGCCGGCGGGCGGCCGTAGCGACGCCGTTCCGCCCACGGAAGGCCCGACAGGTGTCTGGACACCTATTCTGCCTCGGCGAGATTCCGCCCGGGGCTGGCGCACCGCGCCATGCGTCAGAATCGAACTTTCGAGGTGGGCAACCGCCGCCGACGTCGCCAAGCCGTACCACTACGCCGACGTTTCCAAGAGAACGCTCACCAAGGCATGGGCGACGTTCGTTTCTCAGGCAACCAAGTTCATGGCGACAGTCGATCGCTCCCAGCAGGGCATCCGGGCTGAGTTGATGCATGATGGACCACGGACAGAGAGAAAAAGTGGGGGGCCGCAGTCGAGGCAGAAAGTTGCGGCCCCCCAAGGCACACTCATGTTGAAGCCCGAGGCCGCCAAGCGACGACTCCCAAGCAAAGGGCAAGGCGGCACTCAGGCGGAAACGACTGCCCATACGAGGATTGGCCACGAAAAGGGAAAAGGCAAGCGAAATGCGACCGCTGTTCGTGCGTTGTTGTGGCAGCAGAGATCCAACCCAAAACAGCCTGGGGAGAAATCGGCAAACTTTGCCGTTTTGGGTCATCACGGTATCGCCTCCCAGCCCCACAACCGCGCCGACGCCGTCGATCATCGCCACGCAGTTGGACGTCCGCGAAGATCCTCAGCGGACCGGGTCGAGCACCCAGCGGGACAGTTTTCGATTGCGCAACGGACGCATGATGTGCAGCGTGCGGCCGCCGGCACGAGCCTATCTGGTCGACTACCAACTCACGGCGCAGGCACCGCTGCGAGCCCAACAACTGGCGGTGCGCACGCATCTGGCCCGGCGGCTATCGGCAGATACAGGGCTCCGCGTCAACGGTTATCCGTCGACAGTTTGGATCCTGCCGCCACCGATTTTGAGGGATCGCGCCATCGGTCGGCCTGCGTCGATGTACGTGCGGGTGGGGACCCGGATGGAGATCGCGCCGCGGCAGGAGCGGACTTGGGTCCGGCAACTGGAGGCCGCGGCTGGCCGGATCGACGCGCCGCCGGACAACGAAGGCACCACGATTGAATTCCCCGCACCGGACAACCTGCAATAAGAAAGGCAGCGATGGCTTTGAACGTCGGCGTCAACGTAATTGAAGTCGACGGCCGCGCAAACCCGACGATCCAGGGGGCCGCTACCTCGGTGGCCGCCATGATCGGACTTGCCGGAAGGGGCGTACCGAACCGGCCGGTCGCCGTCAGAAGCGCCGAAAGGTCTCGCGGTCGCTTCGGCGGTCTCCTCAAGGGCAGTTTCTTGGCCCACGCGATCGGAGGTTTCTTCGCCAACGGGGGCCACACGGCTCACGTCAGTCGCGTCGTCGGCGCCGTCTGGTCCGATCTGCACAATCTCGGCCGACCTCGGGCCGGCGATGACGCGACTGCACGCGTCCGGTAGCTGGCCACCGGACGTCGCCGCTACGTCGATGCAACTCGTGCTCCGTTCGGCAACCGTTGTCGGACGAACCGTGCTTTACGACGAAGTGCAGGTAGAAGAACGCAGCTACCTGACCAAGTGGGGAAGTTATTCATCGGCCGCCCCTGAGGGCAAACGAACTGCCTCGTCCCGGATATCGCGACAATCCTCCCGACTGCGACGTCAAACCGCTGGTCACCATTCCCAATCTGCGAGCGGTCGTCAACCGATATACCGACTGGCATGTCCAGGTGGCGGAGTTCGAGCAGAACATCCTCCGGGCCAACGTTCCTGCTCAACCTAACATTTTCGCGATTACCGAAGACGCCGGCGGGGGGCGTTTCGCCCAGCAATCGGCCGTCTCGCGTTGGGTGGGCGTCAAACCTAGCCCGGAGGCCTCGGACCTGAAATTCGACTGCGATGTTGATCCCCCTGGCCGCAATCTGCGCGCGATCTGTATCATCGTGACACCGCGCGACGAACGGGGCAAGATGCTGAGTCCGTTCCACACGCAACTGTTGAGATTCAAGACGACCGCCGACTTCTTCCCGGGCGCGACTCAAATGAGCTATGACGGACGCTACTCCCGAACGCTGGCCTACCGCAAACAGGATGTGCCAAATAAGGACACTTGCGATTCTCTTGCCCGCTGGGAAAGTGGCTTCTGCGGGGTTTCTCCACTTTCTTGTCTATTGCGAAGCCGGCGTGTTGCTGCAACACGGAGTCTGCTGTGTTCAGCCACCGCGACACACGATTGAGTGCAGAACTCCTCCGTTCATTATGCCCAAGCATATCCGGAATACGCCCGCTCGCAAGCCCTCATAATCCCGCGTCTTGGCTTGAATGGCTTGTTGGATCCGCCGTCTTGCTGCGGTGGCGTGGCTTCGTACGAGTTTGGTTGGGCCTTCGCTGGCGATGCGATCCAGTTGCTTGCACGCTTCGTCGGTGCCGATGCGTTCGAGCAGGTGAACGATGCGCAGCGTTTGCAGATGCGCGACGGTTTCTGTTCGTGCGGCCAGGAGTATCGTGATGCGAAGCCGCGCGGCGATGGATGGTCCTTCCTCGAGCGCCCGCCGCAAGAGCGGACAGGCCTGCTCGCCGCTGCGGAGCAACATGCTGGATGCCTGGCGGCGGACGGCAGCGTCGTTCACGTCAAGCTGATCGATCCAGGCGGCGATTTGTGTATCGCCTATCGGCGCCGCCTCGAATTCGACCTGCTGCACCAGGCCAAGCGCCTCTTGCGGACGCGCAGCCAACGCGAACACGGCCCGGTACGCGGCACGCGGATCGGGGGAACCGAGCGTGCGCCAACAATCCTCGACCGGCATGGGGTCACCGTCGCCCGGCGGGCCAAACTCTATTTCCATCAGTCGTTCCCAGTCCCAGATGGTCGTCAGACCGAATCGGTCGCCCGTCAGCAGCGTCCTGCCGTCGCCGCCGATCGCGCACGAAACGGTTTGCAGGGGGTCATCGGCGAGGTGCCATACGGGCCGGCCGGTGAACGCGTCCCAGCCGGTAACGCGGCGAGTCACGCCCGGCTCTGCCGTCGATACGATCGCCACCAGGACGCGGCCGTCTGCGCTGAACGCGGGCCGCCGCGTGTAGTTGCCGCCGCGCACGTACACTGCGGAGATCAAACGTCCGGTTGCCGACTCCCAAAGGCAGATGTTCCCACGTCGATCGCGCGAGGCGAGCATAGAGCCGTCGGGAGAAAAGACCAGGGCATGGATTTCGCCCGCCCGTTGCGGAGAAATGGCAACACCAACCACCCGCGTGTCCAGGTTCCAGACGGCGATCCCCTCGCCTCCGGTGGCGATCGAGTCACCGGTGGGCGAGAACGCCACGGCTTCGGCAAAGCGGCCTTCGCCGACAAGATTCATGATGTTCTCTCCCGAGGCAATGTCCCACACACGCGCGGCACTCGGCGTAACCGCAGCCAGCCGCCTGCTATCGGGGGAAAAGTCGCAATCGCCCGCCGTGCCGGGAACGTTGAGCACGACGCCGCTGGGAACGTGGTCCAGTCCGAGATCGACCTCGCGCCGCACGCGCGAGCTTGTCAGCAGCACACAGCGGTCCACTCCGCGGGCAAACGACATCGCCAGCACGGACAGGCCGGGGTACTTTCGGCGGCGTTGGCGGGTGGTCACGTCCCAGACCTGCAGCGTCGCTTGGCGGGTGTTGACGAGCAACCGGCCGGCGTCCACGCCGAAGCGCAGCGCCGTAACCGCGTCCTCGCACGCAAGCTGCCCTTGCGGTGTCAACTTGTTGGCATCAAGCAAATGGACTTTCGCATCACTTCCCGCCGCGGCCAACAGCTTGCCGTCGGGCGAATGATCCAGAGCCGCTAGCGACACGTCCGGCAGCGCGTGCTTGGCGATTTGCCTGCCGGTTCTGCTGTCCCAGAGCATTACGTCACCGCCGCGGATCGCCGCGAGTGTCTTGCCGTCGGCCGAGAACGCGAGGCCGACGACCGGGCCCGACACTTCCTGCCTGGCGGTGACGGTTCCCTCGGCGACGTTCAGCACGGTCACCTGCTTCTCTGTCCCGGCGGCAACCAACGCGCCCGTCGGTGAGATGGCAATGGTCGAGGTGACGTGGTCGACGTCGAACTTCCGCAGCAGTTCACCGGTTGACGTATCCCAGATACACAACGTCTTATCGTCGCCGAAGGAGGCAAGTGTCTGGTTGTCGTCGGCAAACGCCAGCGCGAGGAGGGGGCCGATGTGCCCGCTGAGGTTCAGCCGCCCGTGGGGCACACCGCCCGGTAGCGGCCGGAAGGTGCTGATCTCAACCAGCCCGCTCGCGCACCCGGTGGCCAGAATCGCCCCATCTCGCGTGGAAGTGACGACGAGACGCGTGGGGGTCGATCGCGGCAGTCTCCGCATCGCCTCCGGATCGTCGATCGGCCAAAGGCAGACGTTGCCTCCCTTTTCCGTGGTTGCGATCCAACGGCCGTCGGGCGAGACGCGGAAGCGGCGGCTTTCGGGCAGGCCAACTCGATAGAGCCATTTGCGCTTTGCCGTATCCCAAACGCCGACCGACTCGTCGGTGGACCCGCCGACACTGACCACGACGTGCTCGTCCGCGTTGGCGGCGGCCGGGTTGCCGATCCAGTGTGACGGGCCATCGGATGGAAAACGTAGCTTGCCGGTCTCGAGGTCCCAAAGGTGTACCACGTTTCCAGCACCGCCGACGGCCGCCAGCTTCCCGTCGCGCGAGAAGGTGATTAACCCGATCCCCAACTCGACCGTCTGCTCGACGCGCCGCGTGGCGACGTCCATCAGTAGCGTCTTGCCGCCCCGGATCCAGATCATCAGCTTCTTGTCGTCGGGTGTCAATTTCAGCCCGGAAACACGCGTCTGCGAAACCAGATTGCCTAGGAGTTCGCCGTTCTCCAGATCCCAGGCCTCGACCGACTCTTCGAGGTATCTGTCAACGTACATCCGCTTCCCGTCCGACGAGAGTTCCATGTGCGCCGGTCTGGGTGCCTGTTGTCCGAATTCGCGCAGTTTCCTCTGCTCGGCGATGTCCCACACCTCGAAGTGGCCGGGGCTGCGAACTGAGGCGCCCGTCCACATCACCGCCACGTGGGCGTTGCGGGCAAAATGCAGTTTGCAGGATGCCAAACGTGGGATGTTAAATAGCGTTTGGTTGGTTGCCAGGTCGAGGACGCCGATGGACGGTTCGTCCCTGTTATACAGTTGGCCGTATCGCCGGCCGTGCGCGTGAAGGTACGGATTGCGGTCGGTCCGACTATCGTCGTCGGCCAACTTGCCGCGGGGAAGCGGCTTCCAGTCGGAGACGTTCCAGCGCAGCCACGCATCCCGGTGGAGGCAGTGCAACTCGCGGCCGTCGGCCGTGAAGTCGACGGCTTGCACGTAGAGTTCGGATACCGGCAAACGCCGTAATTCGCGGCCGGTTTGCACGTCCCAGACAAACACGAAGCGGCCGTTGCGAGTGCCGGCGGCCAGCAGCTTGCCGTCGGGCGAGAAGTCGAGCGTTGCGGCACTGCCGAACACCCGCATCCGAGCGTCGCCGAGTTGGGCGATTGCGCCTTCGGGCAGGGCAACGCGACACTCATCCGGGGCCTTCGCCAAGGGGTCGGCTTGGGCCAGGGCGTTGCCATGCATCGTCGGCAACGGTGGTATCGCCGCACCGCAGGCGATGATCGGGATCAGCAGCAGCCACGTTCTCTGACGCATTGTATTCTCCTCAACGCTCGATGTCCCCGTTGGAGTCGTCGGCATCCCGCGTGGAAATACGCCGCAGTGCGGCTCGGGCATGCCGTGTCTGCCTGGCCTCGTCGTCGCCGCCGGCCAATCGATGCAAGTGAAGCTCTGCCGCGGGCGAGCCGATCATCTCCAACACGGCGACGGCGCGCAACCGCCGCACTTGCTCCAAAGGTAAACGACTACGCCGTTGCCCGATTTCCCTCAGAATCCGGACCGCGCGAAATCGCACCTCAGCGTTAGGGGTGTCCGACAGCACCTCCTTCAGCGGCGCAATGACAGGGCTGCCCAAGCGTACCAAGGCCTGCGAAGCCCGTTGACGTTTGCTGAAGTCATCATCGTCAAGTTGATCGATGAGTTCTCGAATTCGATCGCCGTCCGCGGCCGCCTGGGTAACCGGAACCAGCTTCTCCGCCAACAGGGCCGTCGATTCGTCGCCCAAGTCGGCCATCCGCCAGATCGCCTCGTATGCCTTCACGCCGTCCTCTGCGGCCAATCCATGCCATAGCACATCCGCGGTAGGCTTGGCGTCGGCCAGGTGATCGACGTGCGGCGCCAACGACCAAACATGGATCGTCAGATCCTCCGCGTGGGCGGCCGCGATATGGGAGAGATCGGGGGCAATGGCCAGACAACTGTAACGGCCGCCGGGGTGATCTGCCGATGGAAGCACCGCAAAACAGAGTTGGCCGGAGGCGATTTCGACGAGCACGGGTTGTCCGTCGACGAAATAGGCCACGTAGCGCCCGTCGGCCGAAAAGGCACACAGCCGGTCAACGGTGGTCACCCCCAGGTGTGTCCCACTGACAAGCTCCCAGAAGTGACAGCGGTGGCCGTCGTCGACGGCCGCCAGGGTGGAGTCGTCTCCGAGCCAATGGACGCTACGGAATTCGTGGCTGCTGACGGCGTGCCCGTCGGCACTAACGTTCACAACACCGTTGAGCGAGCGAATCTTGGCGCCGGTGCCGACGTCCCAAATGTCGACCGTGTCCGGCAAACCGCCTCGTGGTCCTTGATCGTCAACAACGGCAATCCGGTTTCCATCGCGGGCAAGTGCCATCCAGTGCGGTGCCGTGCGTCCGCTGAAAACGGACAGGCTCTGCAACGTCCGTTCGCCCGCCGCATCGTGAATCTCGATCTTCCCGCCCCGCAGGCCAAGGGCGAAGGGAGTCAGTTCGGGCGCAAACGCGGCGCAACTGTAGCGCACCACAGGTCCGCGCCCACGCAAGTGAACCAATTCCCGTCCCGTATCCAGTTCGCACAGTCGATACTCGCCGTCTTGCCCGACGGCGCCGACCAGCCATGAGTCGGGCGAGGCGGCCAGCCCCAGGTAACTGTCGATTTCGATCCGATGGCGCAAGGTCTTGTCGTCGACGTCCCACACGTAGACGTGCCCGTCGTCGCTGCCTGCCAATAGGTGCCGGCCGTCGGGGGCGTAGATGAGTTGCCGCACGGGGCGCGACGGACCGCCGGGGACTTCCCGCGGCCGCCAGGTCTTCGTATCGACGATGTGCAGCCGCGAACCTTCATAATCCGTACGGCAATCGATCGCCAGCAAGGAGCCGTCCGGCGAAAACGCCAAGGCTTGCGCCGGATCCCTGCTGCGCTCGATCTTCTCGACCTCGACCTGGTTAGCCCAATCCCAAATCGTCGTGCCCCCGTGACTGGACGTTGCGAGGGTCTTCCCGTCGGGCGAAAACGCCGCTGCGAAGATCGGTGCAGATTCGAACGGTGTAGGAAACTCCCGCTCGATGCGGCCCGCAGCGACGCCGACCACCGGAATCGACTCCGACTTCCCACACACCACCAACCACCGGCCGTCGGGAGAGAAGACGAGTTGATACAACTCCTCGCCGGGCAAGTCGACGAGCCGAGCGTTCTCCTCGCTCCCGAGGTCCCACAAGTGCAGTTGCATATCGGCGGTGGCGACTGCCAACCGCCGCCCGCCGGGCGAGAGTGCCGCCGACCGCACGTCCCCGGACAAGGAGACGGCGCAACGCCGCTTGCCCTGCGGCACGTTCCAGATCGCAATGACCGCGCCGCTCTCTTGCACGGCGACGGCTTCGCCGCAGCCACTGACACAAAGCAGACGCCCCTGCCACAGGCTGGCCGCCGAATCCAGACTGGGGATCGTCCGGGCACCGTTCTCCGTGAACAACCGCTGGCCGTCGCTGCCAAAACGCAACAGCGACAGCGAGCCCGGCGATTCCGTCGCCTCGGCGATCAGGCGCCCGGATCGGGCGTCCCACAATCGCAGCGCAACGTCCGTGCGGGGCTTGTCGTTGAGCACTACCGCCGCCAGCCGTTTCCCGTCCGGCGAAAACGCAATCGCCTTGGCATGCCCCTGAACATGATATCGGGGTTCGCCGAGGACGGTGAATCTCTGCGGTGCGCCCGTCTGGTCCGACGTCACGACCGCAGTTGCCAGAAACAGCACGGCGGAGAGAATTGCAGTCATCGGTTGCTCCTGTTTCGTCGTCGGATGGGCGGGGCCAAGACCGGGCAGAGCCACATCGCGCCTGCCACAACGGCGATCACGTTTGCGTGGAATATGGTCATGCCAAGTGAGTGCCAAACCTCAATGCGGATGAGTTCTCTGCAGACGGACCCTCTTCGGCTTCAGGACCAATGGAAACGCCACCCGCGAACGCACGGATCATTTCGACACGCCAGACGATCGCAACGAACGAGGGGCCGCAACGTCGGATTGCGCGCGGTGGGAAGCCGCCTCTTCGGAGAGTTCTTGCACCTCGGGCAGATGCTCATGACTCTGAACCGTCCGCTAGGCTACCGCTGCCGCAGAAGGCCGTCAACGAGAAACCGAGGGCGTAAAGCGGTTTTCCGAAAAAGGGCTCTGTCGGGGGGTGGGTAAGAGCGGGGGAGCCGAAGACCAGCAACTACATGATCGTATGTAAGCAATCGCCCAACCCGTCAAGAGCCGTTCGTAGTGACCGCATTCATGCGGTCTTTCACGGGATTCCGCTACACGGCCCCGATGAATCGGGGCACTACGAACGGGTTGGGCGATTGCTTTTTACAGGGCCCAGGGTAGCGTGGCCCTTGAACGGATGATCCCGTTAAGATGAGTGGTTTTGGCCCCGTATGGCCTAGAGTTGAGCAACGACACCCGCCCTCAATCGATTGGACACGATGCGATGAACGACAAGACCCTACTCTCCCGGCTGACTTGGGCGGGCGTGCTGGCTGCGTGCTGTCTCACGGCCGTATCGAACGCGGCCGCCGCGGGATCCGGCTCTCGCGAGAAGCTCGTCCCGTCGACGTTGCGGTATTCTCCCAAGCGAGGCGCCGAGTACGCCTATCGCGTCGAGATGAATACGCAGCAAACCGACGGCCGGAAGCAATGGATCGGACACGTTTACTGCCGCGGCATCTACTCCAGCGACGACGGTTCGCCGGCCGAGATCGTCGTGATCGGCAAGCTGTTTTGCTTCCTGCACGACAGGGCCGACAGCAACGGGGCCGACGGCAAGGCGCATCGCGCTGCCGATGAAGACGTCGAATTCCCCAGGCACATGCGTATCGGCCCCTACGGCGTGTACGACGCGCATGCGGGCAGGGCCTTTCCGTTTCGTGGGGTCGAGTTGCCGATGCTGATGTCGACGATCCTGCCGATCGAGGAACTTATCTTCCCCGACGTGCCGGTGTTCTACAAATCGGGCGGCGAAGAAAGCCGAGGCCGGCAGACCTGCACGATCGTCGGCTCCGACCTCCGCACGTCCCGAGGCTTCAAGCGGGTCACGGCCGACGTCTACCGCTTCAAGAAGACCGAGAACGAGGGCTCGCGATTGCCCAAAGTCACGCGAATCGTGTCGTTGACCTGCCCAGACGATCCGGTGGGGATGGGCTTTCGGCAGGTCGGCCTGTTCGACGTCCGCGAGGGGATGCCGACCGACTCGAACATGGACTACGAGCTTCGCTGGAACGACGAGAAGCAGATGAAGGTGACCGTGCGCCGGCAGCGGGGAGCCCAACTGGCCGCCATCCGCACGGCCGTCCTGCAGAAGTATCCGATCGCCCAATGGCCCGCCGAGATGAAACGCGTTCCGGTCCGACCCGAGCAGCGCGAACTCGGCTTTCCCGACGGAGGGGCCAGGGGGCTGAAGCGGGGCCAGCGGCTCGCGGTGACGATCTCGATCTCGACCGGCAGCATCCAGAGTTCCCGGACCTATCTCGCCCGCGTGCTCCGCGCGGTCTCCGAAGACGACGTCTTGGTGCGGCTCGACGGCTCGAACGAAGAGCGCGAGTTCGACTATCGCAGCGTGCATTTGCTGAAGCGGTAGCGTCGCCGCAATGTTCAGCCGTCAGTAGGGAAACCGCTCGTCCACCTCTGCCGCCGACAACTCGACCAGAAAACTCCCCAAACGCTCGACCAGCACGTCCATCAGCCGGCGGCCCTTGTCGGCCGTGGCGGCGTGGGGGTTGCCGGCGCCGGCGTTGGTGGTCAGCAGGTGCCAAGGCCGGGTGATGCCGACCCAGCCGCGATTGACGGCCTCAAAACGCGTGGGGGCCTTTTCGCCGGCGTCGGCGGTGAGCGTGCCGTCCTCGCGCCGGGCGACCAGTTCCGGGCAATAGGCCAACGCCAACGAGGTCTCCATCTCGCCGGCGTGATCGTCGCGCTCGTCGAAGATCTCGTCGTAGACGTCGCCGATGATCTGATACCAGTTGCACAAGAAGAGCTTCGCCGGCGTCCGCCCACACAGCTCCCGCAACACCGGTTTGAAGTCGTTTCCGCCGTGGCTGTTCAGCAGCAGGATCTTCAAGATCCCGTGCTGCACGAGCGAATCGACCAGGTCGGTGATGATCGCGGTAAGCGTCGAAGGATTGACGTTCATCGCCAGCGGGAATTCCATCTGATTGGTGTGGGTGCCGTAGGGGATCGTGGGCAGCAGGACCACCTTGGCCCTTTGCTTGGCCGCCGCGGCGCAGATCTTCTCGCCGATCAGATCGCCCTCGACGGTGTCCATGCCGTAGGGTAAGTGCAGGTTGTGGGGTTCGGTGGCACCCAACGGAAGGACGGCCACCTCGTACCGACGATCTTTGACGACGCCGTAGTTCGTTTCGGCGAGTTTCCAGGGACGCACGGGCGGCTCCATAGGCTGGGTGCTGGGCTTATTGTAGTCATCTCGCTCCGCGAGATGTCACGACGACTCGCGGAGCGAGACGACGACTATGCACAATGACGAGCGTGCAGAGCCGTCTATGATACCGTCGGCCGCGGCCGCGGCGTAGGCGGATTTGTGAGAATTCTTGGGTGGCCGTCGATACCGATTGCAGCGACATAACGGCTCAGCTACGATGGACCACACGGCGGCGACGCCGAGGCAGGCGTCGGTTTGTCGGCAGACCATCTTTTGGGGGAAGGAGGTGCGGCATGCGACGCCACGCTCGATACACGCTGGCGATTGTCGTTCTGACGGCGCTGGCGGCGGCCGTCTCGGGCAGCCCGCGAACGCTTGCGGACGAGTCGTATACGTTTACTGTCGATGGAGAACCGTACGACCCTTGGGTCATCTCGCTCGACGGGGAGCCGGAGCAACCGAGGCCTGGTGATCTGATCTCTATCGATCGAGTCTTCCTTACGCTTGGCGAGCGGCGGGAGTGCCACTTTGTCACGACGCCGGAGGAGGACGGGCGGCTGCTGCTGCGCAACGCCGACGGCTCCCAGCGGGTCATCGCTGCGACGGTGAACTACGAATATGGAGACCTTGAAGACGACTACGCACTGGTTATCTACAATCCGCTGGCAAAGCTCTCGGCCGAGGAAATCCGCGGTCTGTGGGGCGTTCGGTTGAATCAATGGCCGCAAGGGATCGAGGGAAAGCTACAGCACATCGATCCGCTACGGACGTGCGTGACGGTGAACCACAACACGGCGCAGGGCGAGCAGGCCAAGTTCCCGCCCGTACCGACGTCGATTCGCTACCTGTTCGTTGACGAGAACATGAATCGCGGTATCGAGGACTATTCTCCGCTGGCGCGTCTCTCGGCGCTGCGCTTCCTGAGGTTGGACACCGTGGGCCGCGCGGCCGTCGATCTGCGCTGGATTGCCGGCAACCGCGAATTGAAGCACCTGAATCTGTCGGGAGACAGCGTCAAGAACCTCCCCGCATTAGAGGCACTGACCGAGCTGCGCTACTTGGATTTCGACTTCTGCGAGGGAGTCGACGACGTTTCGTTTGTGGCGGCGATGGGCCGGCTGAAGCGGCTTTCCTTGGAGGAGACGCAGGTCAAAGACCTCTCGCCGTTGAGCGGATTGGAGGAACTCATCGAGTTCAACGCCGCGATCACGCCCGCCGAGAAGCTCCCTGACGGGCCGATGCCTGCGCTGCGACTTGCAACGATCTTCTCGACGTCGGTTTCCGACGAGCGGGCGGCCGCATTTGCCGCATCGCATCCGCAGTGCGACGTTCGTCATCGCTGGGGCGCTGCTTTTCGCCGTGCGGCCGCGCCCACGACGCGTATCCGCGTGCGCAGCGGTGGCACCTGCTGCCGCGACCGCAGCCGGGAGAAGACGCTCTTCGAGATTACCGATCCGAAGAAGATCCGCGAGTTGCTGGCCAACATCGGCATTGATGAGAGCGAGTCCGGCTTCGAATGCGAGTGCTGCGGCGGGCCCAGTTTCGAGTTCTACCGCGACAAGGAACTGATCGCTACGCTTGGCTTCCACCACGGGCGGAGCCTGCGTTGGCCCGATGTCTGGTACGGCGACGGAATGCTGACCAACCAGAGCGCTGACTACTTGGTCAGGTGGCTCGCCGAGAACGGCGTGACCGGACCGCTGGAGGAGAGAGAGCACGCGCGGAAACAAGAACTCGCCACCCGACGACGCAATCAACAGCTTCAGGAGCTGTTGCCGGCCAAAGTGCTCGCCGCCCTGCGCGAGGCGAAATCGCAGGAAGCGACCTTTGCCGCGTTCGAGAAGGGCGTGGAAGATCCGACGTTGCGGATTCTGTTGTACTTTCGGCTCATCGGGCCGCAGTACGACTCGTGGAATCTTCGCTTCGGCCCGGACGGGCTGGTGGCCGACGGCCTGCTGCCGCGCGTCGATCGGCCGACATTGTCCGCCGCCATCCGCAAGGCGGCGGCCGATCCTACGGCCGTTCATGGGGCAGCACGATGGATCTTCGAAATGCGCCAGGACGAATCGATCGACGCCGATACACTGGCCGCCGTATTGCCCGCGCTGGCACGCAACGGGCTGAGCCATCCCCGCCAGATCAACCGCCGCAAGACGATCGCCGGCCTACAGCGGATCAAGACGACCGAAGCCGTCGAGTTGCTCCGCGAATGCCTGGCCGGTAAGATCGAGGTTCGCGAACTGCCGGAGGAGGAAGAAGTCGAGCCGGGCGGGAACGTCGTTTACCAGGGAGACGAAGGCGACGTTCACACGGATTGCTCCGACGCCGCCTGCGCGGCCATGGTCCTCTCGAAGTTGGGCGACCGGCCGAGCCTTCCGACGATTCGCGATCTCGCCGCGAAGGCGACCGGCGAAGATAGGCCGGTGCTGGACAAAGCCGTCAGACGTTTGCAAAAGACCGGCGGACGTGGCCGCCCGTAATCCCGCTTGCGAGGAAGCCGATCGATGAGTCTACCCGAGGGCAGCGACGCCGCTTCGCCGGGCGAACCGCAGTCTCCCGACGCCCCGAGTTCCGACGCCGAGCCTTCGCCGGCGGAACTGCTCGGCACGTTGCGTCTCTCGCTGGTCTCCGGCGTGGGGCCGCGGATACGGCAAGCGCTGCTCGAGCGGTTCGGATCGCCGGAGGCCGTGCTGGCCGCGGCGCCGAGTGCGCTGCGCGAGGTGCCGGGCGTGGGGCCCAAGCTGGCGGCGAAGATCAGCACGGCCGACGAGCAGATCGACGCCGAGGCGGAGTTGGCTTTCTGCTGGGAACGCGACGTGGCCGTGCTCACGCAACAATCGGCCGAGTATCCCCGCATGCTCCGCGAAATCCACGATCCGCCCGGCGTGCTCTTTGTCCGCGGCAGCTTCCACCCCAACGACACGTTGGCGATCGGGATCGTCGGCACGCGGCACGCCTCGCAATACGGGCTGCGGCAGGCCGAGCGGCTGGCCGGCAGCCTGGCTCGGGCCGGGTTGACCGTCGTCAGCGGGCTTGCCCGGGGCATCGATGCGGCGGCCCATCGCGGCGCGCTCGAGGCCGGCGGTCGTACGCTGGCCGTGTTGGCCGGCGGCGTGCTGAACGTCTATCCGCCGGAACACGGGAACCTGGCCACGGAGGTCGCCGGTCGTGGAGCCGTGCTCAGCGAAGCCCCGCCAAAGGCCGAGCCGTTGGCCGGGGCGTTTCCCCAAAGAAACCGGTTGATCAGCGGGATGTCGCTGGGCATAATCGTCGTCGAGGCCGCTCAGCGGAGCGGGGCCCTGATTACCGCCCGACACGCGATGGAGCAGGGCCGCGAGGTCTTCGCCGTGCCGGGCCGCGTCGATAGCCGGATTTCGCGCGGCTGCCATCGCCTGATCCGCGACGGCGCCAAACTGGTCGAGACGGCCGACGACGTGCTCGAAGAACTCGGTCCGTTGGTAGAAGCCGCCCCGCGCGACGACGGCCGTGTGATCCACCATCCGGCCGAACTGCAACTGAACGACCTCGAACAGAAAGTGCTCGACGCCATTGGTACCGAGGCGACCTCGGTCGATCAGATCGTAGCCCGAAGCGGTCTGCCGGTGCCGCGCGTGTTATCGACGATCAGCGTCCTGGAAATGCGCCGTTTGGTACGGCGGCTTAGCGGAAGTACCGTGGCACGAAACTAGATGCCACCATTGTCTCGTAGCAGAACAAACAACGGGCCGGACACACCAACTGTTGCAAGTCATGGCTCGTTGGCATAATTCGCAGAAGTGCCGCAGAGAGCGAGCCAACTGCAACGTTGGGCGGCGCCGACGGCGGATTCGGAGGTCTCATGGCTGATAGCATCGAGTGGCCGAGGAAGACGCGAGAGCTGCACAACCATAGCTTCGACTCGACAATCTGGAACGATCTTTCATTCCGCGACGATGACATCATCATCGCGACGTACGCCAAGGCCGGTACAACCTGGATGCAGCAGATCGTCGCCCAACTCCTTTTCGACGGCGACCCCGACCTCGAGGTCGCGGATATGTCACCGTGGCTCGACCTGCGCGTCCCGCCCAAGGAAGTGAAGCTCCCGGTGGTAGAGGCGCAGACCCACAGGCGCTTCATGAAGACACATCTTCCAGTCGATGCGCTGCGGTTCTCGCCCGAGGCGGAGTATCTCTACATCGCGCGTGACGGCCGCGACGTCGTGTGGAGTATGTACAACCATCACGCCAACGCCAATCAGGCGTGGTACGAAGCGCTGAACGACACTCCGGGACGGATAGGGCCGCCTATCGGGCCCGCTCCGGACGATGTCCGACAGTACTGGGACGATTGGATGAAGCGTGACGGCCATCCCTTTTGGCCCTTTTGGGAGAACGTCCGAAGCTGGTGGCAAATCCGCAACCTCCCCAACGTGAAGCTCGTACACTTCTCGAATCTCAAGCGCGACATGCCCGGCGAGATCCGGCGCATTGCGGCGTTCCTGGATATTCCGATTCACGAATCACGCTGGGACGCAATCCTCGAGCACTGTTCGTTTCAGTGGATGAAGAAGAACGCGACCAAGGTCGTCCCTCTCGGCGGAGTTTTCTGGGACGGAGGGGCGGGAGTGTTCATTAACAAGGGCGTCAACGGACGGTGGCATGACGTACTGACGCCGCAGGAGTCGGCCGAGTACGAGAGGCGGGCAGAAGCCGAACTTGGAGCGGTGTGTGCTCACTGGCTTGCAACGGGAGAGGAGATCGATTGAGATGATCGCCGGCACGGTGTCTGCCCCCATTGGGAAACTCCCGAACCTGGCGTTGATTTGCAGCCGACAACGCAACCGGTTTTCCCGCAGCAACGCACGCGCCCGCAGCAGATCGGCCAGCAGTCGGGCGTCGCCGAAATCGGTCTTGTCGGGATTCTGTTTCATCCGTGCGACGAATCCGGGATGCGCCAGGCCCACCGACCATTCGGTACGTTGATGCAAATTGTCGGCCAGATCCGCCGCCCCACAGCAGGCCTCGACGGCCACCGTCGCCGCCCCACCAAATCTCTGGATCACCCCGGCGATCACCCTTACGCGGTTTCTCACCCTCCGATTCAGCAGCACGTTGCCCTCGGTGTCGAGAATACACCTGTACTCGCATCTGGTGGTAGTCCAAGCCGACAGAAAGTGCTACACTACGAACGCTCGTTACTCTTTGTGCAAACTGGTTTTCGCAAAGATCCTTAGTACTACAGCGCAGGGTTGATATTGCGTGAAACGGTGAATTTGGCGAAGCTAC
>CAYYNP010000039.1:0-24724 GCA_964472545.1 uncultured Planctomycetaceae bacterium
GTCGAATCCCTCCTTCATCCCCAGCCGCTTCTGGGCCTCCTCGAGGCTCTCGGTGCGGACGTCGAGTGCCAGCGTGGGGTTCATCTTCCGGGCCAGCTCGAGCCGGAAGGGATTCACGTCGGTGATCACGACGTAGCGGGCCGCCGCGTGTCGGGCGACGGCGGCGGCCAGGATGCCGATCGGCCCGGCGCCGGTGATCAACACGTCTTCGCCCATCACCGGGAAGGAGAGGGCCGTATGCACGGCGTTGCCCAACGGATCGAAGATCGCCGCCACGTCGCGGGGGACCTCCGGCGCCAGGTGCCAGACGTTGGTCATCGGCAGGCAGAGATACTCGGCATAGGCACCCTGACGCGTGACGCCCACGCTGACGCATTCCATGCACAAATGCCGCCGCCCGGCCAGGCAGTTGCGGCACCGCCCACAGACCACGTGGCCCTCGCCGCTGACGATCTCGCCGGCGTGGAAGTCCTTCACGTTGCTGCCGACCTCGACGATCCGGCCGACGAACTCGTGCCCGATCACCAGCGGCACGGGCACGGTGCGTTGGGCCCAGGCGTCCCAGTTGTAGATATGCACGTCGGTGCCGCAGATACCGGTTCGCAGCACCTCGATCAGCACGTCGTTGATGCCGACTTCCGGCACCGGGACCTCCTCCAGCCAAAGCCCCGGGGCGGCTTCCCGTTTGACCAACGCTTTCATCATTTCCATCGGAGGTTCCTTCCGGCACGTGTCGGCAGATCTTGGCGCGTGGTTGCGATTTCGACGGGTGGCTGGGGTCGAGCGCAGCGAGCCCGCGGGTGGCCCCGACACTTTTCCGCAATGGGCGTTGTCATTTCTGTGGCTTTGTCGGAAAACGTGTCGGGGTGGCGCAGCCACAAGAGGAGACCGTGCGAATTCCTCTTGTGGCGTTGCCACCCGGACGGATTTTGCGAACAAGTCACCAAGATCGCAACGTCCTCTCCGCAAAACCGTCCAGGCCACCCTATCTGTCCGGGGCACCCGCGACGAACTCGGAGCCATTGCCATGTATGCCCTTCAGATACCCCATTTCCCGCCAAACCGCAAGCCCCACCGCCGATGGCTGGCACGGCCCGGGCGATCTACTAGAATGGGTAAGCGGCGTTGACAGAATCGTCCCAACCAGACGGAGGAGAGCCAATGAAATCCGAGCGCGAATTCAATCGACGTAAGTTGCTGGCCGGCACGGCGGCCGCGGCCACGTTGAGCATTATCCCCCGTCACGTGTTGGGCTCGCCCGGCGAACCGGCGGCCAACGAAAAGCTGAACATCGCCGGCGTGGGCGTGGGCGGCATGGGCTCCGGCGACATCCGCCGCGTGCCCGGCGAGAACATCGTGGCCGTCTGCGACGTCGACGCCAACCACGCCGGCAACGCCGGCCGGGCCTTCCCCAAGGCCAAGGTCTACGCCGACTTCCGCAAGATGCTCGAATCGCAGAAAGAGATCGACGCGGTGATGGTCGCCACGCCCGACCACAACCACGCGGTGGTCACCATGATGGCGATGAAGATGGGCAAACACGTCTTCTGCCAAAAGCCGCTCACGCACAGCGTCCACGAGGCGTTGGAGATTGCCCGGGTGGCCAAGGAAACCGGCGTGGCCACGCAGATGGGCAACCAGGGCCAGGCCAGCGAAGGGGCCCGGCGGGTGCAGGAGTACATCCGCGCCGGGGCGATCGGCAAAGTCACAGCGATCCACTCCTGGTCGAACCGCCGGCCGCCCATCTCGCCGCGAGGCATCCCGCGGCCCGCCGACACGCCGCCCGTGCCGTCGAACATGAACTGGGATCTCTGGCTGGGACCGGCGCCCGAGCGGCCGTATCATCCGTGCTACCATCCGTTCCGCTGGCGGGGCTGGTGGGATTTCGGCACCGGCGTGCTGGGCGACATCGGCTGCCATAACCTCTCGGCGGCGTTCAAGGCATTGAAGCTCGGCTGGCCAGAGAGTGTCGAGGCCTGCTCGAGCCACTTCCACGCCCCGCCGGAAATCCGCAACGAGACGGCCCCGAAGGCGTCGATCACCACGTTTCGCTTTGCCGCCGAAGGCAACCGGCCGGAGTTGACGATCCAGTGGTACGACGGCGGTATGAGGGCGCCGTTACCGAAGGAGGTCGGTACACGGAATATCTTCGTCAACGACGGCACGCTGATCGTCGGCGATCAAGGCATTCTGCTGGACCATAAGCTCCTGCCGGAAGGCCGCGAAAGGGCTTTTGCCGATCTGCCCCGGACGTTGCCGCGTTCGCCGGGACATTACCAAGAGTGGATCGACGCCTGCAAAGGCGGCAAGCCGGCCGGCAGCAACTTCGTCGACCACGCCGGGCACCTGGCCGCCGTGGTGCTGATGGGCAACATCGCCATCCGCACCGGCGAGAAGCTCTACTGGGACGCCGAGAATCTCCAGTTCAAGAATAACGACGCCGCCAACGCGCTGCTGAATCCGCCGTATCGCGAAGGGTGGTCACTATAAAGCCGCGACCGGTGGTCGCGCCCGCGGCAGGGCCCAACGCGGCTGCGTAGGGTGCGTGCAACGCACCTTATGCGGTCACGGTGCGTTGCACGCACCCTACGGCCGGGTCACCAATTCAACTCGGTGGCTTCGTCCCAGTGTTCGTAGAGGGTCGCCAGCGCATCGCGCTGTTGGTCGATCTCTTCCATGATCTCGCGCACGCGCTCACCGTCGCGGTGGGTATCGCCTTCGGCGAGTTGTTCGTGGAG
The DNA here is from genome assembly GCA_964472545.1 of uncultured Planctomycetaceae bacterium. Classification (GTDB taxonomy): domain Bacteria; phylum Planctomycetota; class Planctomycetia; order Pirellulales; family Thermoguttaceae; genus CAYYNP01. The sequence continues at coordinate 2,739 of CAYYNP010000039.1, forward strand.
TTCTTCCACGCGACTCTCGCGCTCGAAGATCTCCGCCTCGAGATCCTCGACCTTGCGATAAGCGAAACGGCGTTTCTTGGCGGCGGGCTTGGACGATGCATCCGGCTTCTTGGCGGGCTGCCTCGAGGGTCCCGGCTCGGGCCGCGTCGCGGCTTCGGGCTTACGGTCGTGCATCCGTCGATACGTCTCGTAATTGCCCTCGACCACCCGCACGCGATCCGGTTCGACGACCAGCAGATGATCGGCCACGCGGTTGACGAAGTAGCGGTCGTGGCTGACGAACAGCACCGTGCCCTCGAACGACCGCAGTGCATTCTCCAGTGAGTCCCGGGCCCAAAGGTCCAGATGGTTGGTCGGCTCGTCGAGCACCAGCAGGTTCGCATCGGCCGCGGCCAGCCGGGCCAGCGCCGTGCGGCATTGTTCGCCGCCACTGAGACTATCGACCGGCTGTAAGGCCGTATCGCCGGTCAATCCGAACTTTGCCAACAGGTCGCGACGCTGCTGCAAATTGAACTCCTTGCGTGGCGGGCGGATGACTTCCTCGGCCGGTGTCTGAGCGTCGAGTTGGGCGAGTTGCTGGTCGAAATAGCCGATCTCGACACCGGTGCCCCAGTGTACGTCGCCGGAGTCCGGCGGCTCCTGCTGCAACAAACACCGCAGCAGTGTCGTCTTCCCACAACCGTTAGGCCCCAACAGCCCCCAACGCTGGCCTCGGGTGATGTCGAAGCTCAGATCGGCAAACAGCGGCCGGTCGAAGGCCTTTGCCAGCCGCGTTGTTCGCAAGACGATGTCGCCGCAGCGCGTTGGTTCGGGGAAGCGCATCGGCGGAGCGGCGATCTCCCGCGGCGGCTCGACCGGCTCGATCCGGGCCAGCTTCTTGCGGCGGTCTTCGGCCTGGGCGTGCTTCATTCCGTAGGCGTTGCGACGGATAAACTCCTTGGTCTTGGCAATCTCGGTCTGCTGTTTCTCGTAGGTGCGGCGCTGCACGGTCAGCCGTTCGGCCTTCTGCCGCCAATAGGCCGAAAAATTGCCCGTGAAACTGTCGACCGTGCCGCGGAAGAGTTCTAGCGTGCGATTGGTCACCTTGTCGAGGAAACAGCGGTCGTGGCTCACCAGGACCATCGCCGCGGAACTCTCCACCAGGAAGTCTTCGAGCCATTCGGTGGCTTCGATGTCCAGGTGGTTCGACGGCTCGTCCAGCAGCATCAGGTTCGGCTCGGCCAGCAGCAGCTTGGCCAACATCAGCCGGTTCTGCTCGCCGCCGCTGAGCGAATCGACCGGCTGGTGGAACACGGCCTCGGCGAAGCCCAACCCGCCGAGCACGCGCTTGATCTTGTACTGGAGGTTGTAGCCGTCGCGGCGTTGCAGTTCGTGTTGCAGGTGATCGTATCGGGCGGCCAGCCGGTCGTGTTCGGCCGGGTCGTCGGATTCGGCCAGCGCCTCGGCCACCGAGAGCGCCTCGCTTTCGAGCGACATCAACTCGGCCATCGCGCTCTGGGCCTCGTCCCAAAGCGTTTGGCCGGGCGCGAACTCCGGCTGCTGTTCGAGCAGGCCCAGGTGGACCGAGCCGTGCGTGGTCACCGAGCCGTCGTCGGGCTCGTCGCGGCCGGCGAGGATTCGCAGCAGCGTCGTCTTGCCGCTGCCGTTGGGCCCGGCCAATCCGATCCGCTCGCCGGGACGCACCTGTAGCGTGACCCCGTCGAGAACCGGCTCGGGACCAAAGTGCTTTCTGACGCCATCAACTTCGAGGAGAATCACGGTAGAAGAGTATCGACTTGGAACGAAAAGAGGGACAGGCTACTTTTTCGGGAACGGCCCGAAGCGTGCTTCGCAGAAAAAGTAGCCTGTCCCCCTTTTTTTGTGCGTGTCAGCGTTTCCGTTTCTTACGCCCGCGGTTGCTCTTCTTCCGTTGGGCCTGCTTCTTCCGCAAGGCCTCGCGGCGGGCCGCCTCGCGCTTGGCGTACTCCTTCATCATCTCCATCTGCCGGGCTTGGATGATGGAGTTGATGGCCGCCTGGATCTGCACCTTGATCGCCTTGACCTCCTTGACCGCCCGGAGCTTCTCTTTCTCGCTGGGGGCCGATTTGATCCGCTCGAGCGCGTCGCGCAGCGGCGGCTCGAGTTGGTTGCGGACCTTGGCGGCGTACTCGAACTCCTTCGGCGTAAGCACCAAGCCCGGCGGCAGGGCGAAGGCCATCTGTACCGGGTCTTTCTTCAACGCCGCCTCCCGCTCGGCCAGTGTCGCCCGGGGGCGCTCGTCTCGCGGCGGCAGCGGCCCGAGCGTCGGCCCGTCTTCGGCCGGCAGCGCAGTCCCAGCGAGAAGCAGCAACGCGATGCCGCACAACGTCGCACGCGAAGCGATGGCTTTCATCGAGTCGTCCTCCCTCAGTTCGATGCGTTCCCGTTTAGCCGTTGCCGGCGGCTGCTAAACGACATGAGCGTAGCACATTACACGATAGCCGACGCTCCCTCGCCGGTCAAGCGGGCCGCCTGGCGCCACCCGCGCCAAGAACCGACGAAAGACGCCGCCGGCGTCAGGGGATGACACCGGCGGCATCTCGAAGGGTGGGAAAGGATGGCGTGACTTCGTGGCGTTTACGTGGCGTAAGCTTCCAGCTTGCGTTGGATGCGGGATATTCACAGGCAAGCAGGATGCTCGCCGCAGCCCTCTAGAACGTCCAGATCACGTCCGTGCCGAACGTGAACTGATCGTCGCTTCCGCCGTAGTCGTACGGAAGATATCCGCCGCCGCTGGGCCCGCCGTCGTACCAATCCCAACGGCATTCGGGCCGCACGGTGATGCACTCGGTAGGCTTCCAGTTGATGCCCGCCGTCAGTGCGAAAAAGTCGCCCACCCAGCCGCGTTGGTTGATGTCCGGGTCCGGGCCCAGCGTCCAGCCGTGCGGCGAGCCCAGCCCACCGACTCGGGCACCGTCGGCGTCGCGGAACCACTCGAACCGCAGACCGAAACTCCAGCAGGCGTTCAGGTCGTAGATCAGGTACTGGTTGATGCCGTGCCATTCGGCGCTGTCGATGATCGCGCCGGGGCCAAGGAAGCCGTTCTCGTCGACGCCGTAGTCGTGCTGCAGCACGTATCGCAGGTTCTCCGTACACTGATGCGTCAGCACGATGCTGTACATATTGCGGTTGAAGCTGCCGTAGTCGTCCTCGCTGCCGGAAGACAGCGCGAAGGCCAGCGTCGTGTTTCCGTCGTGGCTGCTGGCGGTTACGCCGCCGAGGAAGGAAAGCTCGTTGTTGTTGTCTTCCCAATTGTCCCAGCCGCGTCCGAAGCCGGCGCTGACGCTCAACAGATCGCTCACCGCATAGCCGGCCAAGATGCCCGAATGGGTAAACGGTTCGCCGTACTGCATGGTGTAGGCGTGCGAGTAGAAGAAGTTATCGGGCGCGGCCACCACCTCGTGGCCGATGATCGTGAAGAAGTGGCCCATCCGCAGCGAGAAGTCGCCGCTGCCGACGTCGACGTACGCCTGCGGCATCGCCAGCCCGTAGAACCGGCGCGAGTTCCACCGGTCGCTGCCGTCGCCGTGGGTCTCCAAGCCTCGAGCTTGCGTGAAGCGGTGGTCGGTGCCGAAGAGCAGATCGACCCGCCCGCCGATGTCCCACCCGCCGCCGGAGGTGTCGAGTTCGTGCTCGGCGAAGAGCCAAAGCTGATTCATCTGCCATTCGGCGTCGCGGTCGTTGAAGGTGACCGGGCCGTGAAACCTCCCGTGTGGCGTGCGGGCGTTGGTGGTGACGCCTTGCGCAAGCCAACCGCCGAACCGAAAGCCGCCGCACTCCGCCCGCTTTCCGCCGCCACAGTCGCCGTCGCCGTCGCATCCCGGCTCGCAGTCGGAGTCGGCGGAGAAACCCATACCGGTGAGGTCGTCGGGCAACTCGCCCGGCGGAGGCAGTTCGTCGGTGGCTTCGGCCGTGGCGACCGAGTCGGCCGCTTCGGCCGTGGCGACCGAGTCGGCGGCTTCGGCCGTGGCCACGGAATCCTCAGCCTCGGCCGTGGCCGGTGCGTTCGGGTCGTCGGCCGGTGAATCGCCGGCCGCCTCCTCCTCGAACGGCGTCGGCACGGAGTTCTCCTGGTCGATCGCCGGATCGGCGTACTCGACGTTCTGCACCAACACCACCGCCGAGGGCGCGCCGGCGTGTTGCCAAGGCGTCTCGATGGCATTGTCGGCTAGAGCCGTGCCCCCCGACAGCAATAACCCCGCCGCGAAGGCGGCCCAAAATCCCCCTGGCCACTTCGTCATCTTCCCATCCTCCGTTGACTGGTAACCGGCTGCGTCCAGGGCGTCCCCTTCAGGCGGCACACCTGAAAGGCTGGGTCGAATACGCCGAGGTGGACGCAGCCGCTTCCGGAAAAATCCCTAAAGCCAGTACAACAGATCGGAGCCGTGCGACAGGTATATTCAGTCAACGCCGCACACCCCGGAGAACCGGAACGTTGGGAAAAGGGGATGCAGATTGCCTAGGTTGACAGGCCAGGGCAGAAGATTCGGAGCAGAAGATCCGGGGCAGAAGATTCGGGGTTGAGGATTCGGGGTCTGGCACTCGGCGTGCCCAATGAAGAACCCGCCGAATAATCAGCGGGTGTGAGAGTGCGTGTGGGGGCGTTTGACGCTACTGGTCTGCGGGATGGATCTTCCCGCCGTATTCGGCAACGATCTTGGCCGCGGATTCCGGTTGGATTGTGGGTTCGCCTGTTTTGACGAGTCGCGATTTGTCCGGGTCTTCCGGGTCACGCATTTGGGGGTAAGCTTGCCATCTCGGTTGCGATTTTGATAGCCACATTCTCTTGACTAGCCCCAGGCATTCTTGATCTTTGTCACGAACGACCTCCCACTCTACGGCTTTGCCTTCCAGCGTTTTCTTGGTTGGTAGGACCGTATATGGTCTTTCGTGTTCGTCGACGCCCTGAAACGCTATATCACCCATGACGGGTCTCCAGTGATTGACTATCCACCCAATATTAACGACGGAGTATACCACACCGGGGCGATCTAACGCTACTCGTATGCGGCGAGCCTTGTCTCCACGGCGTCCAACTGCTTTCTTGGGCCTATCCAACTCCACTTGCCTGCCGCCGAAGGGCCTCCCTTGGATCAATACGGCTTAAACTCCCCCGGCATCGGCACCGGATAGTTCCCCTCCGCATCCGGCAACACCGGTGGCTCGGCGCCCCAGGCAAACTCGGCCGGCATTTCGTCGGGGCCCTTGGCCACCGCGTCGTCCCAGCGGGCGATCTTGCCGGAGTAGGTTGCCATGCGGCCCAGCACGGCCGTCATGCTGCTGGTGGCCCCGAACCAGCCTTCGTTGTACTTGCGATTGTTGCGGATGGCCTCGATCAGGTCGTTGTGCTCTTGCTGATGGCCGCTGACCGGGCCGCCGGCGTATTGCCAGGCGTTGCGGCCGGTGATCGAGCCACGGGTGCAGGCGACGCCTTCGGGACCCTCGGCGTAAGCACAACTTTCACGCCAGGCGCCGGCGATGTGGCGGCATTGGCTGAACATCTTCGAACCGTCGGCGTAGGTGAACTCGACGAAGTGATGATCGAAGATTTGGCCGTGGTCTTTGCCTTTGCGAACTTCCCGGCCGCCCATGCCGTTGGCCTCGACCGGATGGTCCTGCTTGATCCAGTTGGCCTGATCGATCAGGTGTACGTGCTGCTCGACGATGTGGTCGCCGCAGAGCCAAACGAAGTAGAACCAGTTGCGCATCTGATACTGCATTTCCGTTTGCTCCGGCCTCCGCGGGCGGACCCAGACGCCGGCGTTATTGCAGTACGCCCGGGTGAACGACAACTCGCCGACGGCCCCCTCGTGGACGCGCTCGATCGTCTCGATCACCCGGGGCGTGTGCCGGGAGTTGAGCCCCACGGCGACTTGCAGGCCCTTTTCGTCGGCCAGCTTGTTGGTTTCCATCACTGAGCGGAAACCCGGCGCGTCGACGCAGACCGGCTTCTCCATGAAGACGTTCTTGCCGGCCTCGACGGCCGCGCGGTATTGCATTGGCCGAAAGCCCGGCGGGGTGACCAGCAGCATCAGGTCGGCCCCGCACGCGATCGCCTGTTTGTAGGCGTCGAAGCCGCTGAAGATCCGCTCGTCGGGCACGTCGACCTTCTCGCCGAAGCGCGTCTTCAGTTGCGTGCGCGCCGCCACGGCGGCGTCTTCGAAGGCGTCGGCCAAGGCGATCAGCTTGATCCGCTCGTTCGGCACGCTGAGGCAATTTGCCGCCGCCCCCTTGCCCCGCCCTCCACAGCCGACCAAAGCGATCTTGATCTCGTCGCTCCCGGCGGCATGGGCCCCCCGCGCGAGGCTCAAGGAGCCGGCCAGCGCGGTACCGGCGGCCATCGATTTGTTCAGACGTGTACTCCGAGGGGCATCCGAGGACGGGCTCATTGTCGCACTCCTTGGAAAACGGGAATTGGAGGACCGGGAATTGAAGGACGGGGATTTGGAGGACGGGGATTTGGAGGACGGGGCGGATACCGCCATTATCGCAGACGGCATGGCGATGACAAGCAAGACCGTGACTTTGTCCACATCGGCTGCGAGTTCATGTATAATGGCCACCAGGCCCAATGTTCGACATCCGGCCGTGTTCCTTCAGGCAAACCCACGCGAGTTGAAAATGAGACCCCTGTCAAGATCCTCCGTATCCGCATTGATGGTTCTCTTCGGCTGTCTGGCCTTTTCGGCGTCCGCCCGGGGCGATCTTCCCAAGCTGGTGGGCGTTCCCGACGTTACCGCCGAGACCGTCGTGGGGCATCTGCCCCGGCTGCCGCACATGATTGCCGGCGAATACACCGACGGCGCCGCTGGCCCGCCGGTCCGCGTGATCTGGCCTTCGCCGGAGGACAACTCTGCGATTCGCAAGCCCGGCACCTACACGGTGACCGGCAAAGTGCCCGGCACCGACTTCGAGCCCAAGGCGACGGTAACCGTCAAGGCGCCGTCCGATCCGCCGCCGGCACCGCAGCGCCGCTTGGAGCCGTTCCCGTTGGGCCAGGTCGTGTTGCATGCCGACCAACAGCAGCGCGCCACGCCGTTCATCAAGAACCGCGACAAGTTCATCCTCACGCTGGCCAAGACCGACCCGGACCGCTTCCTCTACAACTTCCGCGACGCCTTCGGGCAGCCGCAGCCGGAGGGCGTGAAGCCGTTGGGCGTGTGGGACAGTCAAACTACCAAGCTCCGCGGCCACGCCAGCGGGCATTACCTCTCGGCCATCGCCCAGGCCTATGCCGGCACCACGTACGACGACGCGCTGCGGGCAAACTTCCGCAAGAAGATGGACTACCTGATCGAGACGCTTTACGACCTCTCGCAGAAGTCGGGCACGCCCACCGAAGAAGGCGGCGAGTGTAACGCCGATCCCACCACCGTTCCGCCCGGCCCGGGTAAATCGAAATACGACTCCGACCTCAGCGTGGAGAATCTCCGCCACGACTACTGGAATTGGGGTAAAGGCTTCATCAGCGGCTACCCGCCCGACCAGTTCATCATGCTCGAGAAGGGCGCCACCTACGGCGGCGGCAAGAACCAGATCTGGGCCCCGTACTACACGCTGCACAAGATTCTCGCCGGGCTGTTGGACTGTTACGAAGTCGGCGGTAACGAGAAGGCACTCGAAGTCGCCCGGGGAATGGGCCTCTGGGTCCACGCGCGGCTTCAGGAGGTGCCCACCCAGACGCGGATCGAAATGTGGAACCGCTACATCGCCGGCGAATACGGTGGCATGAACGAGGTCATGGGCCGGCTGTTCCGGCTGACCAAGGACCGGCGGTTCATGCAATGTGCGTTGCTGTTCGACAACATCGACTTCTTTTTCGGCAACGCCGAGCACGAACACGGCCTGGCCTGCAACGTCGACACGATTCACGGCAAGCACGCCAATCAGCACGTCCCCCAGATCACCGGGGCCTTGGAGACCTACGCCGGCACGGGCAAGGTCCGCTATTATCGCGTGGCCGACAACTTCTGGAACATCTGTAACACGTCGTACACGTACAGCATCGGCGGCGTGGCAGGAGCGAGAACGCCGAACAACTCGGAGTGTTTCACGGCCGAGCCGAACACGCTCTTTGCCAACGGCTTCCATCCCGGCGGACAGAACGAGACCTGTGCCACGTACAACCTGCTGAAGCTCAGCCGGCAGCTCTTCATGTTCGACACCGACGGCAAGTTCATGGACTACTACGAGCAGGCCCTCTACAACCACATCCTGGCTTCCGTGGCCGAAGATAGCCCGGCCAACACCTACCACGTGCCGCTGAACCCGGGTGCCCGGAAGCACTTTGGCAATCCCAACATGAGCGGCTTCACCTGCTGCAACGGCACGGCGCTGGAGAGCAGCACGAAGCTGCAAGATTCGATCTACTTCAAGGGCGTCGACGACGACGCGCTGTACGTGAATCTCTACGTGCCTTCGACGCTTACCTGGCCGAAGCACAAAGTCGTAGTCAAACAGCGCACGAGCTTCCCCTACGCCGACACCACGCGGCTGACCGTTGCCGGCGGCGGTACGTTCGAGGTGTACGTCCGCGTGCCGAGTTGGGCCACGCGAGGGTTCTTCGTGAAGATCAACGGCGCCGAAAAGCAGCTCGACGCCGTAGCGGGCGCGTATCTCTGCCTCGGCGGCGACTGGAAGGACGGCGACATGATCGAGTTGCGTATCCCGATGGGCTTCCACCTCCGCCCGCTGATGGACCGGCCGAACATCGCCAGCCTCTTCTACGGTCCGGTGCTCTTGGCCGCCGAGGAGCCGGCCGACCGTAAAGAGTGGCGTCCGGTGACGCTGGATGCAAAGGACCTTGGCAAGTCGATCGACGGCGACCCGAACACCCTGCGATTCAAGATCGGCGACGTGCTCCTCAAACCGTTTCACGAGACGTACGACCGCCACTCGGTCTACTTGGATGTGACGCTGGAGTAGGCTGGGTGGCCGGCCTGATGGCTCACCTGACGGGTGGCTGGGGCAAAGCGCAGCGGTGCCCCAGGGTATCGAGGAATCTGCCCACCTACCAGCATGCCAACAGCACACAAGCGGTCATCCCGGCCGCTCCTGCACATCCGCATCCGGGTCGGCTGACTGACCACGACCACTCGGTCTGCTCTGCTTTGCCATCGATTGGCTCACCGCTCCACAACGCCGTCGGGTCGCTGCCGTATCCACATTCGCAACGCTCGGTAATGTCGCTGTACCGCAACGCACGACAGCCAGGACATGTGCCGCAGCACGGACAATACGGCACGTTGCACTCCGGGCAGCGTTCGTGGCCCCGACCACGCCTCGTTCCACAGCCCGGACACGTGCCGCAGCCAGGGCAGATCAAGAAGTCTGCTTGCGTGATGATCTCACAGCATACCGTTTTGATGAGTGCCATCGGTTGACTCACGGCGAGGGGTGGTGCTGTGTATCGTGGCCCCGGCTGCTTTGCGGCGATTCGGGTTCAGGAACATAGTCACGTTCACGGCTGAATGTTCGCTCCACATCGCTCACATATCAACCGCCAGGGTTCGTCGTCTGGAGAATGAAGTCCGTCGCCGGTGACGGGATTGACGATGGCATCGCACTGTTGGCATGCAAGTTCGCTTCGTGCGATTTCCCGGATGTCCGCCCGTTCGGGGTGTTGTCTGCGAGCCCGCTCCTCTTTCTCCTTGCGGACGACGGCCGAATGAGGCACGCCGGCGACCAGCAGAAAGACGAACGCTGTCAGTGGGAAGAACACGACTGCCAGGATGAACCAAGCCAACGTAGAGCGGTCGTACGACTTCGCCATCCAGCCGACAATGGCCGAAAACGGTAGGCAGAGTATTGTCAGGCGAAACCAATCATCCAGACTCATCAACTGCTCCGGTAGACGGCTGAGGAACGCCCGTTAGTTTACCAGGCAGACCAGGCCAATTCCAAGGGAATCCTGGCACACTCGTCGCCGATGAGACCTGGATTTCCTGGGAATGGCCCAGAAGTTGCATTTTCCGCGGTTCTCGACATAATAAACGTTGCTGGTTTCTCGTCACTCTGGCCCGGTCAACGGCGTACCGTCCGCATCCGGGAAGGTAGGATCGCGGCATGCTCGATCGGTTCTTATCGCCTCGCTCGACGACCCGCGCCACGCCGTCACTGCGTGCACGCAAACTGGCCGTCGAGCCGCTTGAATCGCGCACCATGCTCGACGCCGGGCCGTTGGTGATCAATGAGTTTATGGCGGTCAACGGCACGTCGCTGGCCGACGAAAACGGCGACCGCTCCGACTGGATCGAAATCTATAACCCGACCAACCAGACCGTCAACCTCGACGGCTGGTATCTGACCGACGACGCCGGCCATCTCATGCAATGGCGATTCCCGTCGGCCAGCCTGCTCCCGAACCGGTACCTGACGGTCTTCGCCTCCGGCAAGAACCGCACCGATCCGCGTTACAGGCTGCATACCAACTTCCGGCTCGACGGCGACGGCGAGTACCTGGCCCTGGTACGGCCGGACGGCGTAACCGTTTCACATGAATACGCGCCGGCGTTCCCGGCCCAAACGTCGGACGTCTCCTACGGCATCGGCAGCGACGCCACGACGTTCTCCGTGCCCGACGACGACGTGTTGCGCTATCGCGTGCCGGCTGCCGCCGACGCCGGCGCGGAGACTGCATGGATGTTTCCCGAGTTCGACGACTCCGCCTGGCCGGCGTTCTCGAAGACCTCGGGCATCTTGATCACCGAAGCCGGCACGGAAGATCCGGATTACGTCGAGATCCAGAACGTCTCCGACCACCCGATCGACACCGAAGGCTGGGTCGTGGCGGCCAACGTCGGATCGACCGGACGCGTCAACAACGCACATACCACGTACTGGCAATTGCCCACAGTGATCGGCGCCGGGCAGGTGCTGTATCAAGACGACGACCCGGAATCGCCCGAGTATTACTGGGGCGACGCGATAAGCTGGCGAACCGCCGGCTACGGTTGGGTGATGATCGTCGACGACTTCGGCAACGTGGCCGACTTCGTCGTCTGGGGCTATCCGGCCGAGCAGTTCGCGTCGATGGACGTGACGATCAACGGGCACCAGATCACATCGGGCGACTGGTGGAACGGCGATTCGGCCGCCGCCGCCGGCACCGACGCCAACTCGCTGCAGCGCCGCGGCGACTCCGATCACGATTCGGCCGCCGACTGGGCCTTCGTCGGGCCGCTTTCGCCGCTGGAGGAAAACGCGGGACTGCTCACGCCGTTTACCACCGACGTGGCCACCGGCTTCGGCTTCGACGTGGGCGAAACGGGCCTCGGCGGCACGTTCATGATCGACGTGGCCGAGCCGATGCACGGGCAAAACGCCTCGCTCTGGACGCGGATCCCCTTCGAGGTCGACAACCCGGCGCTGCTCGACGCGATGCAGTTGCACGTGCAATACAACGACGGCTTCGTGGCCTATCTCAACGGCGTCGAGGTCGCCCGCCGCAATGCGCCGGACGTGGTTGGCTGGAACTCGGCCGCGACCGGCGTGCAAGGCGTGGACGAGTCGCAGCAGACCGAAGAGTTCGACCTGGCCGAGTATCTTGACCAACTGCGCCCCGGGCGAAACGTGCTGGCCGTACACGGGCTGAACACCGCGGCCAACGACGCCAACTTCCGCATGGTGGCCGATCTGACGCGACTCGGAAAGCAGTTCTTCACGGACCCCACGCCTGCCGCGGCCAACGGCGCCGGTTCGTTGGGTATCGTGGCCGATACGGCCTTCAGCGTCGACCGCGGCTTCTTCGATCAGCCGTTCGAGGTCGCCGTCACCACCGACACGCCCGGCGCGACGATCCGCTACACGCTCGACGGCAGCCTGCCGACCGAAGAAAACGGCCACGACTACACCGGCCCGCTGGTGATCGACCGTACCACGACCCTGCGGGCGATGGCGATCAAGCCCGGCCACGTGCCGACGAACGTCGACTCGCAGACGTATCTCTTCCTCGACGACGTCAAGACCCAGACGCGTCCGCCCGGCTATCCCACGGCCACCGAAGACGCCCGCTATCAACTGGACTACGACGTCGACCCCCGCGTGGTCGACGACCCGCGCTACGCCGACGAGTTCATCAGCGGCCTGACGGCGATTCCCAGTGTGTCGCTGGTGATGGACGTGGACGATCTGTTCGGCCGTAGCCGGGGGATCTACGCCAACGCGATCCAGAGCGGCCTGGCGTGGGAGCGGGCCACGTCGGTCGAGTACCTCGACCCGGCCGGCGGCGACCAGTTCCAAATCAACAGCGCCATCCGCATCCAAGGCGCTTACAGCCGCTATCCGCAGGAATCGATCAAACACGCCTTCCGGCTGATCTTCAAGGCGCCGTACGGGCCGACGAAGCTCAACTACAAGGTCTTCGACGACTCACCGGTCGACAAGTTCGACCAGTTGATCCTGCGGATGTCGACGCACGACTCGTGGCACGTGCACCAAAACCCCTGGCGCGCCGACGCCACCTACGCCGCCGATCAGTGGCATCGCTACACCCAACTGGCCATGGGCAACCTCTCCGGCCACAGCAAACACGTCCACCTCTACCTCAACGGGCTTTACTGGGGGCTCTACGAGATCGAAGAGCGGCCCAACGCCTCCTTTGCCGCCTCTTATCTCGGCGGGGAAAGCGAAGACTACGACGCGATCAACGGCGGCGGGCTTCGCGACGGCACGATGGCCGCCTGGAACGAGATGTACCGCATCGCCAACGGCCAGGGACCACACGGGAGCCTCGCCAACGCCGCCGCTTACGAAGATCTCAAACGGTATCTCGACGTGGGCAGCTTCGCCGACTACCTGATCGCCAACATCTACTCCGGCAACATGGACTGGCCGGGCAAGAACTACTACGCCGTGCGGAAGCGCGAACCGGGCGCCGGGTTCCACTTTGTCTCCTGGGACAGCGAGGCCTCGTTCTGGAAGTCGTGGGGTGGCGATCCGCCCGCCGCCGACGCCTCGGTTTGGAACGGCCTGAACTACCCGTTCTTCAACAACAGCACGCACGGGGCCGGCTACCTCTACAACCGGCTGAAATACAACGCCGAGTTCCGGATGTTGATGGCCGATCGGCTGCACCGCCACTTCGCCAACGGCGGCGTGCTCACGCCCCAAAACGCGGCCGCTATGTACCAGCAGCAGCTCGACAAGGTCCACGAGGCGCTGGTGCCCGAGTCGGCCCGTTGGGGAGACGCGTGGCGTCCGAGCCAGCCCTATACCCGCGACGCGGAACTGGCCGCGAACGTGGCCTGGCTGTTCGGGCAGTTCTTTCCCGTCCGCGGCGACAACGTGCTGAAGTATTTCGACGAAGACGGGATGGTGCCCGACGTGGAAGCGCCGTCGTATAACCAACACGGCGGCTCGGTGGCGGTGGACTTCGAGCTGACCGTCGACGCGGCAGAGGGGGCGATCTACTACACGCTCGACGGGTCCGATCCACGAGTCTCCGGCGGAGGCTTTTCGCCGAGGGCCCTGGTATACGAGGGCGAGCCGATCCGCCTGGACGAATCGACGCACGTCAACGCCCGGGCGTTTCACGGCGACGAGTGGTCGGCGCTCAACGAAGCCACGTTCCTGGTCGATCGGCCCAGCCCGCTGGCGATCACCGAGATCAACTACCATCCGTACGATCCGACCGCCGAAGAGTTGGCCCGGCAGCCGCCCGGCGCCGCGCCGTTTCAGACCGACGATTTCGAGTTCGTTGAGCTGCAAAACACGGGCGGCGAGCCGCTCGACCTGACGGGCGTGCAGTTCACCGACGGGATCGAGTTTCGGTTTGCCGAGGGTACCACACTGGCGGCCGGTGCCTACGTGGTCGTGGCGAGCGACCTCGACGCGTTTGCGGCCCGTTACGGCGACGGGATCGACGTGGCCGGCGTCTTCACCGGCGAGTTGCAAGACGGCGGCGAAGCAATCCGGCTGAGCACGCAGTTCGACGAGGTGATCGCCTCCTTCACCTACGACGATGCCAACCGCTGGCCCGGACGCGCCGATGGCAAGGGTGCCGCGCTCGAGCTGATCGATCCGGCGGCCATGCCGGGGGACGGCGAACTGCGGGCCGCTTACCTAGGCGACGGCGACAACTGGCACTCCAGCGTCGCCTACGGCGGCACGCCCGGCGCCGAACCGGCGGCCGATCCGGGCATCGCGATCAACGAAGTCCTCACGCACACCGACGCGCCGCTGCTGGATGCGATCGAGTTACTCAACACGACCGGCGACGAGATCGACCTCGGCGGCTGGTACTTGAGCGACTCCTGGGGCTGGACGACCGACCGGCTGGGCGGCAATTATCGCAAGTTCCGCGTTCCCGACGGAACCGTCATCGCGCCGGGCGGATATCTGGTCTTCGACGAACGCGATTTCAATCCCAACGGCCTCTGGAATCCGGAAGCCGGCGAGCGGGCCGACTGGGAATTTGCCCTGGACGGGGCCGCCGGCGACGACGTCTGGCTGATGGAGGCCGACGCCGCCGGCCGGCTCACCCGCTTCGCCGATCACGTCGACTTTCCGGCGGCCGCCAGTGGTGAGTCGTTCGGCCGCTATCCCAACGCCACGGGCGACCTGGCCCCGATGCAGCAGCGCACGCTTGGCGAGCCAAACGCGGAGCCCCGGGTCGGCCCGATCGTGATTAGCGAGGTCATGTACCACCCGCCGGCCGGCGGCGACGAGTTCATCGAACTGCTGAACCCCACCGGCACGTCCGTGTCGTTGTTCGATCCGGCGCGTCCGGACAACACGTGGCGGATCGGCGGCGTCGACTTCCAGTTCCCCATCGACGTGGTGATGCCTCCCGGCGGCGTGGTGGTGGTGGTGCCGACGGCGCCGGACGCGTTTCGCGAGAAGTACTCCGTGACGGCCGACGTGCAAGTCTTCGGACCGTACGCCGGCGCGCTGAACAACGCCGGCGAGCGACTCCGGCTGTTGCGGCCGGATGAGCCGACGCTCGACGTGGTGCCCGTTGTGCCGTACGTCATCGTCGACGAAGCCGACTATCGACCCGACGGCGACTGGCCCCTGGAGGCCGACGGCGGTGGACAGTCACTCGAGCGGGTCGATGCTGCGCTGTGGGGCCATTACCCTAACGCCTGGCAAGCCGCCGACCCCACGCCTGGCGACGCCTTGTTGTCGGCGGGCCCGCAGGTGACCGGCCGCTGGGCGTTCTACAACAACTCGGCCCACGACGGCCGCGAGCCGGCCGCCAATCCGCAAGACGACGACGCAATCGCCGTCGACAAAACGCCCCTGTTCGACGGCCAAACCGCGTCGTTGGCCAACTATACGAATTACGCCTCGGGCATCAACGGAATCCTGGTCGATCTGGCCGGTTTGCCCGACGGCGTTACGCCCGGGGTCGGCGATTTCGCCTTTCGCATCGGCAACGACAACCACCCGGCCAACTGGCCCACGGCCCCCGAGCCGACCGTGACCGTCCGTCCGGGCGACGGCCCAGACGGAGCAGACCGGGTGACGATCACCTGGGAAGACTACGCGATCCGCAACCGCTGGCTCCAAGTCACCGTGCTGTCCGGCCGTTTGGGACTGGCGCAGGGCGACGTCTTCTATTTCGGCAACGCCGTGGCCGAGGCGGGCAACTCGGCGCCTGACGCCCAGGTGACCGCCACCGATCTGTTGCTGGCGCGAAACAACCCGCGCAACTTCCTCACGCCTGCCGCGGTCGACTTCGCCTTCGACTACAATCGCGACCAGCGTGTCAACGCCACCGACGTGCTGCTGGCGAGAAACAACCAGACGAACTTCCTTACGGCGCTGCGGCTGATCGAGCCGCCGGCACGGTAGGATCACGAGTAGACCACCGGAGACCCAGATGAGCATCCGCACGATGAGGCGATTCGCGGCGTTCACGCTACTTGCCGCCATCGCGCTGTGGCTCGCGTTGCCCGCTACGGCAGCAGACCCGCAACGGCCGAATCTGATCCTGATCATGGCCGACGACCTCGGCGCCAAGGAGCTTTCCGGCTACGGCCATTCGGAGCATCGCACGCCGAATCTCGACCGCCTGGGCCGCACGGGCGTGCAGTTCGCCACGTGTTTCTCGGCGCCGATCTGTCATCCCACGCGGTTTCAGATCATGACCGGCCAGTATCCGTGCAACACCAAGGTCTATCACTTCGCCGGCCGGCGCGGCGGACCGGATCGCGATGCGCCGGAGGAACAGATCGTCAACCACGTGACCTTCGCCCAAGTGCTCAAGGCCCGCGGCTACGCCACCGCGTTGGCAGGTAAATGGCAACTCAGCGGCAAGGTGCCTTCGCTGGTGGTCGAGACCGGATTCGACGAGTACCTGATGTGGGCCTACGCCCACAATCTGCCCGAGGGCATCGAGCACACCGGCGGCTTCGAGGGCGGGGGCAAGAAGACCTCACGCTATTGGCATCCCTCGCTGCTGAAGAACGGCAAATATCTGCCCACCGGCCCCGACGATTACGGCCCCGATATGTTCGCCGACTTTGTGCTCGATTTCGCCGCACGTCACAAGGACGGCCCGTTCTTCATCTACTACCCGATGGCCCTGACACACGCCCCGTATTGTTCGACGCCCGCGACCAATCCGTCGCAGGCGGAGAAGTTCCGCCACGCGCCGGCGAAGTTCCGCGAGAACGTCGAGTACACCGACCGCCTGGTGGGGCGGATCGTCGAGGGACTCGAAGCGCTCGGACTGCGCGAAAACACGGTCGTCTTTTTCACCGGTGACAACGGCACCGGCGGACAAGGCAAGGGCCAGACCACCGAACTCGGCGCCCGCGTGCCGATGATCGTCAACTGCCCGGGCATTGTCGAACCGCTTGGCCGATCCGGCGAGCTGGTCGATCACAGCGACGTGTTGCCCACATTGGCCGATTTGGCGGGGGCCGACGTGCCCGACGAGCGGCCGATCGACGGGCAGAGCTTTGCGCCGCTGCTGCAAGGCAAGCCGTACACGCCGCGCGAGTGGATCTTCAGTTGCCTTGCCGATCGGCGGGTATTGCGTACCAAACGCTGGCTGTTGGAAAACAACTCACCGCGCGATTTCGGCCGGCTTTTCGACTGCGGCGGCCATCGCGACGGGCAGGGCTACGTCGAGGTGCCCAAGCCGGCCGAGACGGACGACGCCGAGGTGGCGGCGATCCGACGGCAGTTTATCAAAATCCTGGCCGACAAGCCGGTTACCATCCTGCCGAAAGAGGGTCCCACGAAGCCGCCAAGGAATAAGCCTCGTCAAGGCGTAAGAACGGCCCCGGAGAATCGGCCCGTCGGGCTGTAGCCCCCCTTGGCGAGTTATTGACTCCTTGCCGCCGGGATTCGAAGAACGGCGGTTGAAATCGCGGTCTCGAACGCCTTTCTGGCGAAGATTCCGCCACATGCGACCTCCCAAACGCCCCCGATGACCGCCGGAGACAGAGGCCCGCCGGCCCCGTTTGCCAGCCGGCATTGAAGCACGATTATGCCGGTTTTCGCGCCTTGATCCCCTCCGGGGGGGTATTTCGGCGTGGCACCACGGAGGCCGGGAATGGCGCGGTTGTTTGGGTGACGACGCTTGACAAAGTCATGTGAGTCGTACAGAATAGGCCACCGGCACGTAGCACAATTTGCTGCCACGATCGTCCCCGATTCGCGGCACACACACGGCACCTTGTGAAGCGGACGACCTGCCCACGTTGGGTAATGCGCCGGACTTGAAGAGGAAGGAATTCTCGCCAGCACCGGCGGAGCATCAGACGGATCCGCCCAGCCCTAGTTTTGAGGGGAACACCATGAGAGCGTTATTGGTTGGTTTCGTTTTGGCTTCAGTTTGTCTCGTGTCTGCCGTGCAAGACGCCACGGCGGCCGACGTGTCGGATCAGATGCTGGCAGCCATGGGCGCCGGCGGCATGCAGAAGATCTCGGACGCCCAAGGCGAGCAGATCCGAGGCAAGGGCTTCGTGATGGCCTGGCAGAACTCCTCGACGTACACGCTGACCACGGGTACGGACAACAGCCAAGGGTTCATCTCCACCAGCCGGCGCGGATCGCCGCGGGTGGCCAACTTGAGGCAGCGGAACGAATCTGGGGCGGATATCGACATCCAGATCCGGACGCGGCGCGGCGGCGCGAATATCAGTAGCAGCAGCTTCGCGACCTCCTCGCAGTCGCTGCGATGGGGTAGGTAAGCCGGCGACGGCAATCAGTTCAAAACGGGCCTCGCAGTGTGACATTGCGGGGCCCTCTTGTTGTTTGTTGCGATTACGGCGTGCGCACCAACGCGCGCCGCACGTGCTGCGACTCCGGTTGGACCGGCCCCCGTTGCCGAAGCAGCAGCGGAGCATTGGTGGGCAAATCGGCGCCCGGCTTGGCCACGACCAGGATCGTCCGGTCGGGCTACTGCCGGGCGAACTGGTTGAACGCCACGCGCACGTTTCCCCGGATCGGGTCGGCCAGAAACACGCGATCGCCCGCCAACCCGCGGAATACCACAAAGTGCTCGTGGTCGTTCTTCTCGATCCGTATGATCACCGGCGCCTTCAGTTCGGTCAGTTGGGCCAGGCTGCGCGTGCCCATTGTTGCCTGATAACCGGCCGTTACGGCCGCCTTGCGCAGATCGGTCATCGAAAGGCCGTTCTCCACGCGGTCTTCGAGTTGCGCCAGCGTGAGATTGGCCAGGATGGCCTCGAGCACGTCGGCCTCGCCGACGTCGTCTCCCCAGTAATAGCGCATCAACGTGGCCAACGCCGCCGCTCCACAGGAATAGTCGCGGCTTTGCATCACCACGTGGCGTTGCTTTAGCGTCTGCCAGGTGGTCGCGTGGGGTTGGATGTGACGCTGGGGGTCTCGAATCGGCGGGCCGCTCGGCTGGGCCGCCGCCGCGTCGACGCCGAAACCCCCGACCGCCGCCGGCAAGGCAACACTCATCAACAGCAGGCAGAAGATGCGTCGCATGGTGACTTCTCGTTGTGACTTTCCGGGCTAAGTGGGAGAGTATAGTGCTTGCACAGTAGCCATCTCGCTCCGCGAGATGGGCCTCCGCGAGATGTGGCTGTCTCGCGGAGCGAGACGCCTACTATGCACCGTGCAAACATTATCAACTCCCGCTTAGCCGGTGTGGTTGGAAGGAGTGCGGTTAAAAGGTTCGGGTGACGATCACGCCCAGGCGTGCCACGGGCGCGTCTTCGGTGAGCCCGATTTGCACGAACGGTTCGATGATCCGGCAGTGCGGAGCCAGCACCGTGGCCGCAAGACGTACCGAAAGCGGCTCCTGCGACGTGCCCGGCAGGCTCACGGCGTCGAACTCCGTATCGGTCTGAAAGGCGCCGACCACCGCCGTGCTAAGCGTGACGTCGTCGTTGACGGCAAAGCCCAGACCGAAGTTGTAGTTCACCTCGTCGCCCGGCGCGATTTGGCCGCCGAAGGCGCCGCGGGCGTAGCGATGGCGATAACCTACGCCGTAAAACAGCACGACCGGATCGTAAGTTCTCACGAACAGCAGGCTGCCGCCGATACTCCAGAAGCCGTCGCCCAGCACGGGGCGGCGCGGACTGGCTCCGAAAGGCAGCGCGCCGGTGGGTGCCACGAATCCGACCGTGGCAATCACGTCGGCCGACACCCCCCGCCCGTCGCGCAGCAGGCAATTCAGCCCCCCGCTCACGTCGCCCATGCCGAACGTGCTGCTCTCGGTGTCGTCGACCTCGTTGGCCGTCTCCAGGTGCCCCAGTCCGAACGGCGCGTTGATGTACGCCTGCAGCACCTTGGTGATCCCGATGCGGGCGCCCAAGGGAACGAGCAGTTCGCGGTTGCGCCAGCGTTCGGTGTCGAGGAAATTCAACGGAGGCGAAAACGTGGTCAGCGTGTGGCGGTCTTCCCAGAGCGTATAGTCCAGGCCGCAATCCAACTGCACTTGCCCCGGCTCCAAGAGCACGGTGGCGCTGCGCAAGAACAGCAGGCGATTGTCTTCCGGCGGGCTTCCCAACGGCTGGGAAACGTCTGAGTCGGCGGGTGGTGGCGGGCTCTCCGGCAGGAGTTGCTCGGACGGCGTTTCCGCCGCGGGCGGCTCGGGTGGCGTTTCGGTGGGAATCGGCTGCAAAGCGGGCGCTTCGGCAATGGGAAGCTGAAGCATCGGCGGTTCGTCGATGTCGACCAGCAGCATCAGCGGCGTCGCCGTGGTCTCGACCGGCGGCAACCGCATCGCGACTTTGGTTGCGACCGGCGGGAGTCGATAGACCGGCACGTTGGCGAAGATCGGGCTGCCCGTGTTCGCTGCGCCGGTGCCGCAAACGCAAATCACCAAGGCCACGGCCGCCGCCGCACGGCAGGCCGTCGGGAAACGAACGTCCGCCGGCCGACTCGCGTTCCGCGGCTGCGAACCTATCGAGCGAGGTTCCAGCATGGTTGCCTCCCTATACCTCGAGCAGAAGCTCCGCATATTAAAGGTCTCTTTACGTCTGGACTCTTCGGTCTCCGCCGACGGCCAAACCTAACGCGTGATGCCGATGCTCCACGCCAGTCCCGTGAAATCGAGATCCGGCGAGAGCGATGCTCCCGAAACGGTGGCGGCGCCAACCGTCTGGTTGAACGAAAACTGCAGCGGGTCGTCGCCCATCCAGCGTTGATACTCGACCCCCACGCGGGTGAAGACGTTGCCGTGGAAGCCGCTGATCCGCCGCGACCATTGCAGCCCGGCCTGCACTTGCAGGATGTAGAGCGTGTTGTCCAACTCGGTAATTGCTCCTTGCGAGAGGTTCGCCCCCGGGTCGTAGAGGTGGCCCGCGTAGGAGTTGCGACTCTCGCCCCAGGCGAACGAACCGCGCAGAATTCCATACAGCGCGAAGCCGGTCTCTCCGATGTCGCGGGTGGTTTCCAGCGAGAGGATGATCCCGGCACCGTCGTCCTGCCGCGAGAGAATCGTATACGCACTCTGGCCGTCCGCCCGCACGTTCACCGCCAACGACTCCTCGACGCGGCTGTCGGCGTAGGTGGCTCCGATCGCCGCCAGACAATTCCAAACGCCCGACTTCATGCGGCGCGTGAGTTCCAAGTCGATCGTCGTGGCCCCCAGTCGGGTTTGGGCCACGGCCGACTCGGCGTTCAATCCCAGCGGCAAATCCAAATCGACGTCGCTGCCTGCGTTGGAGACCTCAATGTCCCAAAAGCGGACGCGATATCCCCAGCCCGACGGCCCCTCGTAGCCGAGCCATATCCGTGGGGCCCCTTCCATGTCGTCCAGTTCGGCGAGTTCCGTGTTGAGATACGTGCTCGCGCCGTTGTCGAAGCCGATCGAACCGCCCTCGACGTCCGGCTGCAGGAACGTCATCTCGACGCCGGCGATCCAACCGCGGCCCATTGAGGCGCCGGCGGCCCGATTCACCTTCACGGCAAACACCACGGCCGCGCAAGCAACCACCGCGATTGCCGATTTGCCCAACGTGCGTTTCGTGCAGATCTTCATTCGCCCAACTCCCTTGGGAAGCCCTCGTTATCGCGCAAGGTCGATCGTCGTGCGTTGCAGCAACCGGACGCCACGCAACGGGCTACAGCCGCCGTCGCTTGGCGTTCGGTTCGTCTGCCCAAAGCATCGACGGATTTCCCCCCCGAGCCCATAGATTCAACCACGCCACGGACAGCTTCCGCAGACGCGAAACCGACCGGAACACGCGGAACGAAAAGAACCGTCGCCTTTGCAAAAGCAGGAGCAGGCCCTTCGACGGAGAACTCCGGCCCATCGGACACAGCCACTAGAACCGCAACGACGCGCTCGGCCGACGTAACGAACGTCCGGATTGTGCGAGATGGGCCGTGCCCTGATATAATGGTGCGGAGGAATGTGCCAACCGGGAGGACCAACGCGATGACACGCACGACACTCGATCGAGTCTCTCGACGCAGCCTACGGACGATCTTCGTACTCCGCAATAGGCTTCTTGATGCGTGGGGTGGCTGGGGTGGGGGGGGCGGGGGGCCAAAGCCGGGGGGGGGCGGGGCGGGGGGGGGCGGGGGGGGCC
>CAYYNP010000039.1:24734-46749 GCA_964472545.1 uncultured Planctomycetaceae bacterium
AGTTCGCCGCATGCTGGGGGCTCGCTGCGCTCGACCCCAGCCACCCATCAATCTCGCTGGCACCGAGTCCTTGCGGCAATCGTCCTGCTGGCCTGCGGGCCGACGTCGGCGGCGCTGCCGCAGGGATCCGAGAATCGGGACGTGCCCCGCGCCACCGCCGCACGGTGTCCGCTGCAATCCGTGGATCGGATCGCCACTCCCGAAAACCTGACGATCGCAGAACCGGCCACTCGCGTCTTTTCGATGTGGGGCAGTCAGGTCAAACATCCGCAGATGCTGCGGCAATGGCACTCTACGCCGCAAAACACACAGGGATCGCACGCCGTGCTCAGCGAAGGGGCCGTGGCCACCTCGCCGTTAAAGCCCTTGCGTCTGGAGAATTGCTGGATCCAAGGCGGCCCCAAAACGCGCTGGGGTATGCGATGCTACGGCCCCAGGGACTGGGTGTTGCTAAATACCAAGATCTTCGATGTCAAGGACGAGCACGGCTGCTACTTCAATAGCTGCTGGAATCTCGTCTGGCAGGGCGTGCGGTTCGAGAACATCGGCTCGCAGGGCATCCAGGTCGTTTGGCGAGATACCGAAGCCCGCAACGCCGACGTCTGCCTGGATCCCTACGGCGACGGCAAAGGGGCCGTGCAGCGAGTCACCGGTTGCGTCTTCCTGGAGGTGGGACAACCGACCGGCGGCAGACCGAGCTACGCCGCCTCGTTCTTCGAGCGGCAACCGGCTGCCGGCCGGCTGCCGGTCGACGTGGTGATCGAGAAGTCGTGGTTCGAGGCCTCGAAACACACCAACCGCGAAGCCCCCGGCGGCCCCTACCAGAGCTACGGCGCGATCATGGTACACGGCAGAAGACGCGTGGTCATCGACGCCAACGTCGTTCGCTATCTGAAACCGAATCGGGCCGTGATTCAAGTCTGGGATTGCGATGAACTGGTGTTTACCAACTGCGAAGTACACGAAGGCCTGGTCGACGTTCGCAACGTCGACAAGGTCCAGATCCGCGGCAATCGCGGCGGGGCTTCCGTCCGGATCGCCAATGGCCCGCTGAATTGCTCTCCCAACGACCGGCGGCTGAAGATCGTTCACGACGAGGCGATAGCGGTAGACTTATCGAGGTAGCTTCACCGGGCAATCGTCCGGCCGTATGGCCTGGCTCGTTCATCGAGGCTCGAAGTTGGCGGCCTTACGTCGCCGTCGTGGCGCCGGCCGACGCGTTCTCCGGTGCCTCGTCCGGCGGCAAGTCGTCGTCTTGGTCCGGGCGTGGGCGTTTCGGCTTCGGTGTGTCGGCGTCGAAACGGGTCAGCCGGATCGAGAACCAGGGAGTGGCGACGACGATCAACATCACGCCGATCACCGCGGCCGTGAAGGCAACGCGATAGACCGCGTGGAGCCTCGTCTCCAGCGTGGTGATCGGAATCGACGTACGCACGACCGCCGCCGGCGGTCCGTCTTGCGGCAGCGCCACCGCGACGTACATCAGCGTATCTTCCAGGGTTGTGCTGTAACGAGTCGAGTTGCCCACCTCGGCCGGGTCGTCGAGCACCTGCTTGATCTCCGGCCGGGCGGCGTGGTTCTCCATCGTCGCGGGGTCCTCTTGAGTATCGCCTATCACCGTGCCGCCCGGACGAATCACGGTGATCCGCGTGTTGACGTCCTGGCCTAACTCCTTACAAAGCCCGTCGACCCCGTCGACGTCCCCCTGCGCCAGCCGCTCGGCGATCGGTTTCGAGCACAGCCGGGCCCGCGCTTGCAGGTCCTCGGCCGTCTGCTCGACGTACAGTTCCTGCACCATGTACAGACTGCAAAGGCCCACCAAGATGCCCACCACGACCGTAACGCACAGATACCCGACAAGCGGCCGCTGGTATAGTCTCCGCCCGGTCATTATCGTTTCCTCCACATGGCGTGTTTGGGAATCTGACCCTTCATCCTAATTCTACGGACCGACTGTTAGCAGACCATTAGCACGCCGTGAGATCTGCGTAAGAACGCCGGGGTTGGGGGGAGAAAAAGCAGGGCAGGCTACTTTTCTCGGCCGACTTGCGGCACCGGCGACTGCGTCGAAGACTCCCGATCTAACATCCCGTCGCGATCCGCCTCGCGCCGGTCCAAATCGGTTGCGATCATCGCGCGCGAGGATCTCCCGACGGCAGTCGCATCTGTTTCTGAATGAGCGAAAGCGATCGCCTGATCCATGCCACTTGAATGCCGATCCGCTTCTCAAGCGGCCAACCCGTGGGCGTCTCCGTCGTGAAGCTGTGAAGTGTGTGGCGGCCGTTCAGATACGCGTCAAGCGTGGTCTTCTTCCGGTAGACAAGGTTGTGCCCCGCCTCGGGATAGGAGACAACTCCGTCACGATTGTCGTCTCGATAGATCTTTGGCCAACGGCAGACTTCGGTCCCTTTCGGGAGACTGTCAATCAATGCTCGGCCAATGCGCCAAGACACGTTACCGACGGTCTCATACAGGTAGCATCCACGGGGATTGTCGGATCGGGTGAATCCTTCACCGGAATAGTCGGGAGAAACCTCATGAAGGTCGAAAGTCACTCGGAATCGAGGGTCCTCGCGGGCCAGCCAGGATTCAATGGCGGACACTTCAGTTTCCGTTGACGCACAGCCAAACTGCCGATTGAGATTGACCCCCGCCAGAGACTCAAGCGAGGCCGTTTCGAATCCGCTCGGGTTTACACAAGGGATCACGCAGATATTGAATTCGGCAGCGCCCTCCGCGGCCAGCATTCGCAGGAAATCCAGGGCCGCGTACACGCCCGCCGGTTCATCTCCATGGACCCCGGCCGAGATTAGCACGCACGGCAGATCAGGCAGAGCCTTTGCCGGGTGCCTCGCGCAGTAGAGCGGATACCGGTTCCCTGCGTGCCACACGACCCCGAGCGTACGTACGGAGACACCTTCGACGACCGCGAGTGCCCTCGACACGTCTCGCTCGTAAGATCGGTGATAAACAGTGGCCGAATCGGACTGGCAATCCGATTCAGCGGATTTCGGCACTT
Source organism: uncultured Planctomycetaceae bacterium (assembly GCA_964472545.1). Lineage (GTDB taxonomy): Bacteria > Planctomycetota > Planctomycetia > Pirellulales > Thermoguttaceae > CAYYNP01. The sequence goes on from CAYYNP010000039.1 coordinate 27,754, forward strand.
CGGTTGTCACGGCAAACCTATCAAGAACAGTACGGATACCCTATTCTACCGGCAATCGGTGCAGTTTCCAAGTGCCATTGTACAGGCTAGCCGCGCCGGTACCGATCCAATAGCCGTCGAGCCGATCGCTCGTTTCGACGTCGAAGCGCAGGAGGAAAGGCCCAATCAGGTTGTTCTTCAGGCTTTTCCATTCACCGATTACGTCGTTGCCTTCGATTCGCCCTGCGAAGCTGTAGTCGTATTCTCCATCGGTAACGCGTCCGCGAACTAGCAGGCCGGACTGCGTAATCTCGACGGTATCCTCTGTGGATTTGCGCTGCTGCGTTTCGCGGTCAGCCCACGTGAAACGGGACTTCCATGTGCCGTTCAGGTCGATGCCCGTCAGCGCGGCGCCCGTGAGAGCACCCAACGCGGTACGGAACTTCTGCCTAACCTCAGGCGCGGCCCAGAACGCACTCGTCCGGCGCTCCAATTCCGACACGTTCTCGACGCAGTCCATGTCCATCAACTCTTCGGGCAACTGAATCTGGAATCGGAAGATATTCTCCGCCGGGACAATCGCTCGCAGGACCTCCGTTGTGACGCCGGCGTTTCCATCGAAAAACACATCGAAGATGCGCCTTTCGGCAAGCCAACCCAGTTCACCACGGGGGCAGGGCTCATCCGGGGCGACGTAGTCGCCGGTTCCCAACGACACGATCACGATATCTTGGGGCTTTGTCGACGACCTGAGGAGGCTCGCCGCTGCAAGGGCAGACGGATTGTTCGCCATGATCCCGCCATCCAGAAGCGCCATATCGAGTGCCTCGACCTCCATCCTGTGCGCGGGAAAGTACGTTGGGGCTGCAGCGGACGCGAGGCAGATGTCCGTGAGTGTGTAGCCGTGCTCCGATGGGGTCCGGCTGTCGAAGACCTTGTGCCTTCGAGTTGTCGCGTTGAAACTGGTCACCAGCAGTCGATGCCGCCCTCGGCTCGCGATGTCTCCCAGAGTCAATTGCCTTGGCTGGTTGCCGTTGGTCAGGAAGGTCTCCTCCAAGACCGTCTTCAGCCCATCCACCGGATAGGCCGGCGATAACTTGTTTCTGAACCACGTCGTGACATTGGCCGCCTTTGCGAGAAGATACGCTATCGGTCTTCTCCACTTGGAGCGCCTGCCCCATTCCGTAATGCTGCGTGTTCTGCTCGGGAATATTCTCTGCCCATGCGACCCGTACAACTGACGTGTTCGATCGACGCCAATGCCTGCCGCGAGACCGGTGGCAATGATTGCGCCGGTGGATGTACCGGCGAAAACGTCGAAGTAATGGCCGATATCCTTCTCCCCATCTGGTAGCAGGTTCTGTGCCTCGGCCTCGAACAACCGCAGCAGATAGGCGGGTATGACGCCGCGAATCCCGCCACCATCGATCGACAAGAGTCGTATCATCCGTCTGCTCCTTTCTCTCATATATGCATGCACGACGACGAGCGTTCGCCGAATGCGACCGCTCGGCTACAGTTTGCTGCCTCGTGGGGCGTTTCCAAACGCGAGCGTCCAAGACTCCCGATCCAGTATCCGGTAGTTAATCGCCTCGCACAAGGGCTCGGCCGCGGTCATGTGAATACGCCGGTAACATTCGAGGGCTCCGAACTGCGCAAGCAGACGCTTTCTCTCCCGTCAGCTCACACCCCGGAAGTCGCCAGCAGCTTGTCGACGGCGTCGGTGGTGGCGTCAGTGGTGGCGTCGGTCTTCTCGGTGCGTCGGATCGTCCAATCGCCGGAAGCGTAGTCGCCGAGCCACGCCAAGTCGAGCCGTCGATTCGACGTGAGCCGTTCGCCCGAGGCGTCGTTCGACTCGGCCGCAATGCCCGCCGACACGCTGCCGCCGGTCGGGCCGGACAGATCGATCAACTCCAGCGCGGTCAGGAAGCTCGTCTGGTTGTTCCTTGCCAGCAGCACGTCGGTGGCATCGACGCGCCGGTCGCGATTGGTGTCGTAGGGGAAGTCGATCGCGGCCGGGTTGAGCAGGCTGCGGGGATTGTTCCTTGCCAGCAGCATATCGGTGGTCGTGACTTTCGCATCGGCGGGGAAATTGCCTGCCTCGGCCACGGCGGAGCCGAAGTAGAAGACGTCGTCGGCCGTCAGCGAGAAGCCGTCGGCCCGCAGCGTCACTTCCAGCCATTGGTTGGCGATGGCGTAGTCCGGCCAGACGAGCGTGATCCGATCGGCACCGGCCTGGCCGGCACCCTCGCGAAGCGTTACCGAACTCGGCGCGGGAGCCGGTTGCCACGCGGCCGGATCGGCGTCGTTGCCGACGGCAAGACGGAAGTCGTCGACGCCCGGCGTAAAGCCGTCGGGCAGGCCGGCGACGTCGATCATAATGCCGTTGATGCCCCGGCTGTAACTGCTGTAGTTGGCGAACGTGGCAATTTGACCCGGCAGCAGCGCCCGCTTGTCGGTGGCGACGGCCGGATCGTCGTCGGCGCCGGCAGCCGAGTCGAAGCCGTCGAAGGCCGAGTTGTTGTAGAACACACAGCGCCCAAGCACGGCCGCCGCGTCCGGGGCCTGTCGGACGCTGCCGTGCTCTACGGCCACGGCGACTTGGCCTTCGTTCAAACTGGCACTCTCCAGAAGGACGTCGGCGGGCACGTGCAACGGACCCACCACCTCGAACGTGACGTTCAGCAATGTACCCTCGGCAGTCAGCGGTTGGCCGGCTGCCAGTCCCACGCGGATCACGCCCGGTTGGTCGGTGTTTGAGGTCAGGCTTGCCGAGCCGGCCGCTTCGCCGCGCGTCACGTCTACCGGCGAGAGCCGCCCGGCGTCGTATCGCAGCACGAGATCGGCCGAGAAGACGTCGTCCGCTGCCAACGCGATCGTAAGCGGCATCTGCACGAATTGCCCGGAGGTGGCGTTCAACGCGGGTAACGCGAGCGTGGACTCGGCCACGGCCGTCGCCGTGTCGGCGGCTTGCGAAGGCGCGGGGGCCGGCGGCTGCCAGTTGCCCGACACATCGCCCAGCAGAATCGCGGTGAAGTTCTCGTCGGTCAGGTGGCCGCCGATCAACTCGTAGTGGCGCGTTTGGGGGGCGAAATGCCAAACGCGGTCGGCCCCGGGGAAGGGTACTTCGAGCGAGCCGACGGATTTCTCCAGGATGTAGGCGGCGTCCAAGGGCGAGACCGTGCCGTTGCGGGTGACGTCGGCCGCGATGATCTGGTGCGGCGAAAGGACCAGCGACTGCACGTAGGCCTGCATGGCCAGCGAGGCGTCGAAGGCGGTGATCGCCGCCACGTCGTCGTGCTTCTCGGCAGTCAGCGTATAGACGCCCACGGGAACGTCCGCGATGGTGTACTCGCCCGCGGCGTCGGAGACGTTCTGGCCGGCAAACGACGTGCCGTCGAGCGAGAGCGACGTGCCGGGCACCGGGCCGCCGTCGCCGCCGAAGTAGCTCACGCTGCCCGAAACGCTGTAGAAGGCGTTGACCAGGAACAGGCCGTCGTGCGTCGTGTAGGGAATGGCGCTTTCGTTCAGTTCGGCGCCGGCGATGCTCAGCGGCGTTCGATCGCCCGGCAGCCCGAGCACGTCGAAGGAGATTACGGCCAACCGGCCGCTGCCGTCGATCGAAGTGGTGCCGGCCACGGCGAGCATCATCGTACCGGGCGCGGTGACGTTGTCGATCAACGTCCAGCCGGAAGCCAACGCCCCGAGTTGCACGCTGCGCGGATCGAGCACGGCCGGGTCGAAAGTGATCGTCACCCCGAGCCCTCGCAGCCCCTCGACGTTGGTCACCGACAGCGGCACGTCGACGGTCGTGCCGTGGTCGCCCCAGAGCGTCGGCAGCCAGAGCACCACGTCTTGTCCCAGCAGGCGGTTGCCGAAGTCGACCCGCTCGACCGTTTGGCCGGGCGCGACGACGACCCGATGGCCGCCGTAGCCGGAGTCGCGGCCGAAGACGGTCACGGCGTTTTCGTCCATGGCGGTGACGTAGACGTGGCGGCCGTCGGGGCTGAGGGTCACGGACCGGGCCCCGTCGAGCCCGATCACGCCGCCTTGATGGTCCTTGACGACATGGGCGAACGAGAGCCCGCCGGAGAGCGTGTCGCGGCGATAGACGCCCACGGCGTCTTCGTAGGCCGAAACGTAGACCTGTCGGCCGTCGGGGCTCACGCGCACGCAGTTCGCCTGGAAGAGCCCGTCGGCGCCGCTGGGGCCGTCTTGGCCGTCCTTGAGCACTTCCAGGAAGGCCAAGCTGCCGCTGGTCAGATCGCGCCCGAAGACGGCCACCGCGTTGTCGGACCACCCGGCCGCGTAGACGTGGCGGCCGTCGGGGCTGAGGGCGACCGACTGGATGCCGTCGAGCCCGTCGACGCCGTCCTGGCCGTCGTAGAGGACCTGCTCAAAGGTCAACTGGCCCGTGGACGATTCCCTGCTGAAAACGGCCACCGCGTCGTCGGCCTTTCCGGCGACGTAGGCATGGTTTCCGTCGGGGCTGACCGCAATCGAGCGGACGTCGTCGAGGCCCTCGACTCCGTTCTGGTTGTCCGTAAGCGCGTGTAGGAACGTCAACCTGCCGGTGTCTGCATCTCGGCCGAAGACCGAAACCGCATCGTCCACCTCGGCCGCCACGTAGACGCTCGTGCCGTCGGGGCTGATGGTGACGCAAAACGCCCCCGAGAGACCGTCGATAACGTCCACGCCCTCTCTCCACCACATGACTTCGTCATAGTCAAAGGTCAGCCGGCCGGTCGCCGCGTCCCGGTCGAGCATCACCACGGAACTACTGCCGATCGCCGCGACGTAGACGTGCCGTCCGTCCGGGCTGACCGCCACCGACGCGGGGGCCTGCAATCCGGGTGCGTCGGTCGAGTTGACGAGCCTTTCGACAAACGTCAACTCGCCGGTGACCGCGTCGCGGTGGAAGACGGCCAACGCGTTGTCGTAGCGTCCGGCCACGTAGAGGTGGGCGCCGTCCGGGCTGACGGCGCTGGCGAAGGCCCCGTAGAGCCCGTCCACCTGCGTTCCGTCTTTGTCATCCCCTCCGTCCTTGAGTGTATGCACGAACGTCAACTCCCCCGTGCTGAGGGCGGCCGGCGGACGGGTCCGTTCGTATCCGTCGGGTACGACTTCCGCCACGAAATACTCTCCGGGAGCCAGGCCGGCGAACTCGAAGGTGCCCGCCTCGTCGATCGAAAGCGTTTGAGAATCGTCGGGCAGGGTGAGCGTGGTCGGTTCGCCGGGATCGAGTTGCCCGTTCCGGTTGAGGTCCAGATAGACCCTCACGCCGGCCATCCCCGGTTCGCCGAGGTCTCGCGTGCCGTCGCCGTCGAGGTCGTGGAACTTGACGCCGCGGATTCCGCCGGGCAGGGCCCGATTGCCGAAGTCGATGCCCGGCTCGACCTGGGCGATGTCCAACACCACGCTCCTTTCGCCCGGGGTGGTTGCCGACCAGCCGGTCTGTTGCACCTCGACGACCGCATAGCTGCCCTCCGTCAGGCCGGTGAAGGCATAGCTTCCGTCCCGGCCAGTGACGGTCGACGGTTCGCCCTCGTCGAGTCGGCCGTCGCCGTCGGTGTCGAGGAAGATCGTCCAGTGCGGCAGCCCCGGCTCGTCGTCGTCCATGTCGCCGTCGCGCGCGCCGTTGCCGTTGAGATCGTGGAATTTGACACCGCGGATCTCCCCCGGCAAGGGCCGGTTGCCGAAATCGACGCCCTCGACGACCTGCCCGACGGCCACGACCAAGTGATGAGCGCCGCGGCGGCCCACATCCCGCCCGAAGACGGCCACCGCGTTGTCATTCATTCCGGTCGCGTAGACGTTCCGGCCGTCGGGGCTGACGGTTACCGACTGGGCCCCGCCGATCCCGTCTACGCCGCCTCGACCGTCTTCGAGCACCTCGACGAAGGTCAGCCGGCCCGTGGCGGCATTTCGAGCGAACACGCCGACGGCGTCTTCATAGGCCGACGTGTAGGCGTGCCGGCCGTCGGGACTGATGCTCACGTCGTTGACCTCGACGAGTCCGTCGACGCCGCTAAGGCCGTCGATGAGCGACTCGACGAACGTCAACTCGCCGCTGTCGGCGTTTCGCCCGAAAACGGCCACCGCGTTGTCGTACCAACCGGCCGCGTAGACGTGGGCGCCGTCGGGGCTGATCGTGACCGATTGGATGCCGTCGAGCCCGTCGACGCCGTTCTGGCCGTCGTAGAGCACCTGCACGAAGCTCAGCCAACCGGACGATTCGTCGCGGCCGAAGACGGCCACCGCGTCGTCGGCCTTGCCGGCCGCATAGACGTGCTTGCCGTCGGGACTCACCACCACCGATCGGACGTCGTCGAGGCCCTGGACTCCGTCTTGGTTGTCTTTGAGCACCTGCTCGAAGGTGAGTTCCCCGGTCGTCAAGTTCCGCTGGAAGACGACCACCGAGTCGGCCCCTTCTCCGGCCACGTAGACTTGCCGGCCGTCGGGGCTGACCGTCACGCAGAACGCGCCGAACAGACCGATCACGCCGGCGGGCTCTCTCTCGATTTCGACGAACCGCAACTCGCCGCTGGATGCGTTGCGCTCGAACACGGACACCGAACTGCTGCCCATCGCAGCCACGTAGACGTGGTTGCCGTCGGGAGTGACCGCGACCGACGTGGGAGCGTGCAGCCCCGGAGCGTCCGCCAGATTCAACAGCCGCTCGACGAGCGTCAACTCGCCGGTGGCCGGGTCGCGGCGGAAGACGTCCAGCGCGTTGTCGTAGCGTCCGGCCACGTAGACGTGGTTGCCATCCGGGCTGACGTCGGCCGCAAAGGCCCCGTAGAGCCCGTCGACGCCGCTTTGGCCGTCCACGATGGCCTCGACGAAAGTCAACTCTCCGTTGCTGGGTACGGCCGGCGGAAATGTCTGCGTGTGATCGCCGGGCACGACCTCGGCGACGACGTACGCTCCGGAGGGCAACTCACTGAGAGAATAGAGGCCCGCCTCGTCCACGCCCTCGGTCTGCAAATCGTCGGGCAACGTCTCCGTGCTCGGTTCGCCCAGGTCGAGTTGCCTGTCTCCGTCGAGATCCAAAAAGACCGTCACCTCCGGCATCCCCGGCTCGCCATCGTCTCGGATGCCGTCGCCGTCGAGGTCGACGAACTTCCTGCCGTGGATCTCGGCGTATTGAATCGTCAACGTGGTGCTGGCGGTGTTCGTCAGGCCGAAAGAGTCGGTGACTTGCAGGCCAATCGTGTGGGGGATGCCGGGTCTCGGCAAGTGCTCTATCTGCGTCCAAGGGATGACCGGCTGCGGTCCGGCCGCGTCGTCAAAGTCCCCGTCGTTGTCGAGATCCCACTGGCAGAGCACGATGCCGTCGCCACAGCCGTCGTTCGGATCGACGGAGCCGGTGGCGTCGAGCGGCAGATCGTGGCGGAAATCGACGACGTAGGGGCCGCTCGGGTCGGCTACCGGCGGCAAGTTACCCTGGTTGACGTCGACCACCACCGAAGTCACGTCGGTCTTCGGCGGCAGGTTGTCGTCGGTTACTCGCAACGACACCGTATAGGAGCCGAACGATGAGAAGGCATGCGTAACCGACTCCCCGGCGGCGTCTGCGCTGAAGGTGCCGTCGTCGTCGAAGTCCCACTCGAAAAGCACGATGCCGCGATCGGGGCGGCCGTGCGTCGATCCGCCGGCGTCGAACGACACGACCTGCCCACATCCGGCCGGATTCGGATCGGCTGCCAGATCGGCCGTGGGGCGATTGTCGTAGATCACAAGCGTGGTCGCGGCGGTGTGCGTCAGTCCGAACGTGTCGGTCACACGTAGGGCGACCGGATTGGGGACGCCCGGCTGCGGCAGATTCGACAGATCGGCCCACGGCACCGTCGGCTGTACGCCCGCCACGTCACCGAACGTGCCGTTGCCGTCGAGGTCCCACGCGTACAGCACGATGCTGTCGCCCGTGTTGGGATCGTACGATTGACTGCCGTCGAGCACCACATCGTCGCCCATATCGACCACATAAGGGCCGTTCGGATCGGCCACCGGCGGCCGATTCAGCTCGGCAACCAGAACTGCGTAATCTTCCACCTCGCCGTCGGCGGAGGCCCCGGTCGGCAGCAGCGGAGTCGGATCGCCGTGCAGTCGGAAGCGGGCATAGGTCGTGCCCAACCGGGCATCGGCAGGGACGGTGAACGAGATCGGATTGGAACCGGGCACGACGGGGCCCGTATAGATCCGCTCGTGCGGATCGTCCCACGTGCCGTTGCCGTCGAAGTCGATCCAGGCGTCGAGGAATCCGCCGCTGATGCCCGCCGCCGACGCGGTCACCGCAACGTCCACCGTGGCCGTCGCGTCACCCGGAATGTAACGCGCGGCAAGCGTTACGCCGTCCTCATCGTCGGGCGCCGCGGCAAGATCGTCGCCGTCGGCGGCCGGCGAGGGCTGGCCGTCGGTCTCGGCGTCGATCGCTGCACCGAGGCAAAACCCGTCGACGATGCTATGCCGCGCACCGTTGACGGCCAGCAGCGTCGGATAGCCGAGCGACGCCGGCGCGTCGCCGAAGTCGTCCGCGCCGGCCCCCTCGTACAGCCGAACGTTGCTGAAGACCTCCTCGGCCGCGGCGGCGCCGTCATCGTCGTTCATGAACGTCAAGTACCGCATCGCCCCGGTGAACGACTCACCGACCGGGATCACGTAATGTCGCCGGCCGGGAGCCGTGTCGGCGTAGTTGCGATAGCCTTGGAAGCCTCGCAAGCCGTAGAGAACTTGCCACCCCTGGAGTTGGAACCAAAGCGCCGGGCGGGCAAACACGAGATCCGTATCGAAGCCGATGCCTTGCTGCTCACCGGCAGTGTTGCTTTGATAGTCGAACTCCAGCACGGTGTTCGGCGTAACCTCATAGGGCAACTCGATCGCCTTCCACGTGTTTCCCCACAGATGCAGCGACGCCCCGCCGTCTTCCACCGCGTACAAGCGCGTAACGTCCTGGTTGGCATAGGATACGACGTCGTATTGGTGGAAGTCGATCCGGCCCTCGGGCAGGTCGATCTGGAGCAGATAGTCCTCGACTTCGCCGTCCTCGGCGGGGCCCTCGGGCGTGAGCGTGCCGCCGCTGTCGGCGCCGGTCAACCGGAAGCGGGCGCAGGTCGCCCCGGGCAGCGCGTCATTCGGCACCACGGCCAATAGCGTTTGGGATCCCACCGCCACCGGCCGATCGACGAAGATCTGTTCGTCCGGTTGCCAGATGCCGTCGCCGTCGAAGTCGATCCACGCGTTGAGGAACCCGCCGGCCTGGGAGACCTCCACGACGATCGCCAGCGCGGCCCCGAGCCTCGTCGGGCCGATGACGATACCGTCTTCGTCGTCGTTGCCGTCGGCGTCGTCGCCGTTGGCGGATATCGACGGTTGCCCGTCCGGCTCGGCGTCGACCGTCGCGCCGAGAACCGGCGCCCCGTCGACGATCGCGTGCCTGGCGCCGTTGGCGGAGAGGAGCGTTGGATACGTCGGATCGGGCGCGTCGCCGAAGTCGATTGCCGCGCACACACCGCCGTCCTGCAGCACGACGGCAGCCCCACCTTCGTTCAACAGCCCGCTGAGGAACGTCACTTCGGCCGGTTCGATCAGCGCGCCCGTTACGTCGAAGGTGATCTGAAGCAGCGTGCCGTCGAGGTCCAAGGGCTGGGTTCCGGCAAAGCCGATGCGGATTTCGCCGGGCGATGCCGTATTGACTTGGTAGCCGCGGCCGCCGAGCGCCGCACCGCCAACGACCACCGGCGCCGCGAGTTGCGACGCGTCGTAGCTCAACTCCAGATAGGCCGAGTAGATCTCCGCTTCTGCGGCCAGTTCGATATTCACCGGCACGGTGACCGGCACGCCCGTCGAGCCGGCGACCTGGGACAACGTCAAGGTGGTCGTTTCGACCGCTGCCGGCAAAGCCGCCGGCCCGGGCTCCTCCGGCGGCTGCCAACTGCCCGACACGTCGCCGACAAGGATCGCCGTGAAGTCTTCGGCGGTCGCGTCGGAGGCGAGCGGATTGTAGTCGCGTTGCGGAGGCACGAAATCCCAGACCTTGCCCACGCCCGGGAAGGGCAACTCCAACAGGCCCACCGTGTATTGCAGCACGTACGAAGCGTCCATCGCCGCCACGGCACCGTTGGCGTCGACGTCGGCCGCCAGACGCTGCTGTTGCGAAAGGCCGATCATCCCGGCGGCCGCGCGCAGAATCAGCGACGCGTCGTACGGCATGATCGCCGCCGCCTCGTCGCTCTTCTCGGGCGTCAGCGTGTAAGTCCCCCCCGGCACATCGGTGATCGCATATTCGCCGTCGGCGTCACTGAGACCGTCGGCGCGGAAGCCCGTTCCGACCAACGAAAGGTCGACGTTGCGGACTGGCCCGCCGCTGAAGTAGTTCACCGACCCGGAGATCGTGTGCAGGTCGCTGATGCTCAGCGAGCCGTCGGCAAGCTGCGAAGCGATCGAGCCGTCGTTCAACACCACCGGGCCGAACGCCAAGTCGGTCGTGGTTCCCGGCGCGCCGATCGCGTTGAAAGTAACGTAGGCCAGCGTCCCGTTGCCGCTTACGGCCGTGGCGCCGCCCATCGAAAGCACCACGATCCCCGGTGCGCCGGTGTTCGCCACCAACTCCCAGGCCGAGTTCATGGCCCCGGTCCGCGCACTCGCGACGGTGACCACGGCGGGGTCGAACGTAATCGTCACGTCGGCGGCCAACAGCCCTTCCACGCCGGCAATCGACAGGGGCACTTCCACTTCCGCCGCCACGTCGGCCACGACGTCCGGCAGGCCCAGCAACACGTCTTCCACCAGATACTGATAGCCCCGCAACAAGGTCGACGCCGCCTCGTTCGGCTCGCCCGGATCGTTGACCACGGTCACGTCGACCACGGCCGGGAAGTGCGGCGAGGTGGTGCACGTGATCTGCGTGGGACTCTCCACCACCACGCCGGCCGCCGGCACGCCGCCGATCCGCACCGACGCCCCCGGCTCAAAATTGCTGCCGACGATCGTCACCGCCGTGCCGCCATGGGCCGGTCCGCTGCCCGGCGTGATCCCGGTGACCACCGGCTCGTCGACCACCACGACCTGATGCGGCGAGGTCGGCAGCGTCGTCCGCACCGTGTTCAGCCCGTCGGTCGTCTCGACGTAATACTCCAGCCCCGGCACGGTGACCATGGCCGCATCGATCGTAGCCGTGTAGCGATTGCCGGTGGTGTGGACCATCTCCCGGGTGGCATACGGCACCTCTCCCATCTGCCGGTAGTAGAGCGTCACCGAATCGACGTGGTAGTTGTCGGTCACGTCGGCCCGCAGGCTCAGATCGAAATCCGGCGCCGCCTCGAGGATCGGCGTATGCGAGATCACCGGCGGCACCGTATCGAACGGCATCGCGGCGGCCACGTTCGAGAAGTCCGACTGCTGCCCGCCGGTCTTCTCCACGGTAAACTTATAGTAATACGTCACCGCCGGCAGCACGTCCGTATCGCGGTAATCCGTCTGAGCCGCGGGGATCAGCAGCGGGTTGATTCGCGCGAACGAGTTGGGATCGTCCGGATTGGTCGATCGATAGACGTTGTAGCCCGCCAACGTCTCGAAGTCGTCCTGCATCCAGGTCAGGTCGACGTAGCCTTCGCCGCCGTTGGCTTGCAGGTTCATCGCCTCGGTGCCGGAGGTGATGATCTCAAAGCGGAAGCGGCCCGCGTCGTCGCCGGTGACAAGCCAGGGGTCGTCCGCCGCCACGGCCCCGGCCACTCGCATCAGTTGATATCCGTCGCCGGTAATCGGGTTGATGTTGAACGTCCCCAGCCATGTCCGCGGATCCTGCCAACCGCCGTCGACCGCATGGACCGTATAGTCGGTCATCGGCGTGTCGGGGCCGAAAGTCACCATCGGCTGTATCGAGGTGTCCATGTCGCGGTTGAACGTCACCGTGAACGTCACCGGCTCCGCGCCAACAATGCCTACATCCTCCTCAGATTCCGTGGAGAGCGTCACATCCACGACAAACGGGTAAGTCGTCTCAGCAGGGACCTCCAGAATCGGCTCGTAGACCACCGTCCCTCGATTGAAGTTGTCGTCGCGGTCATAGATGACAGCATCGATCAACGTCCTCGAAGTGGTACCCCAATAGTTGTTGGTCATGCCACTCCAGGCTCCCCACGCATGAACCCTCATCCAGTTGTTTGGGTTCGGGTCCCAGTACTTGTTCAAGAAGGCGTTGTTCCTGAAATGGCTGTCCAGGCGAGCTTCTTCTTCGCTGCTTACTTCAAATCGACGTGCATCGAAACTGGCGGGGGCGCTGTAGATCCCTTGCAGAAACACGGTATCGTGAATCCCGTTTGGCCCGTACTGGCCGGCTACACCCATTCCATCGGATTTCTCCAGCAAGGATGTTTCTACGAGGTTCTGCTCATACCACCTGGTAAAGCGCCCTGAGTAGATCGAGTTCTTCGTGGTTACTTCCGAGTTCGCACGCCCGAAGTCGTAGAAGAACCCGTGATCGATGGTCGTCATGTACTGATTGTACTCCATGTACGGTCTCTGGATTTTGGCATATTCCAGTGTTGTAACGCCGATTGAATTGATACTTAGGTATCCGCCGAAGAAAGGCGAGGGAAACAGCTCGACGGGTTCTTCGTACGTACCGCGAATATGCAGCGCGCCTTGGACCTGGATATAGGGTGGAGTGTTCTCGCCATAAGGGTCGGCGGAATCTGGACTGCCCCACTGGACCTGGGTTCCGGGCCGGATAACGACGGTGATGCCATTATTGATCAGAGTCTGCCCGGGCACGATCCAGTAGTCGTCCTTGGTGAGTTCCAGGTCGATCAGCTCGGCAAACGTTCCGTCAGACTGGTTGACGAGAATGCCGACCGTATGCCAAGCTCCGTCGGTCACAGCCAGATCAAGATCGGAGTCGCTATCGAAGTCAGCAGTTGCCAAGCCGTACGGCTGCGTCGCGGCGATGTACTCGATATTCTCACCGAGAGCCCCGTTACCCAAGTTCAGCAGGATGCTCACGGTGGCGTTGCGAGCGTTGCTCACGGCCAAATCGGGCCAGGAATCGCCGTCGTAGTCGCCCGCCTCAACGGTGATCGGCTCAAGGCCTACGGAGTAATCGAACGCCGGACCAAAGGTGCCGTCGCCGGCATTCGTCAGCACGCTGACCGTGTTGTGCCGACGTTGGCTGACGGCCAGATCGACGAAGGAATCGCCGTCGAGATCGACTGTTTCGATGGAGATCTCCGTGTGCCCTTCAGAAGGACCGGGTTCTCCCAGCGGATAGACCGCCTTTTCCGCGAACGTGCCATCGCCGATCCCCAGCCAAATCCCCATCCAAGAGTCCATCGCACTGGCGGCCGCTAGGTCAACGTGCCCGTCTCCGTTAAGATCGGCGGCGGCCACAGCAGGGAATCTGGCGGCGCTGTAGTGCGTTCTCGCTGCAAACCCCCCGCTTCCGTCGTTCAGAAGCACTGTGATCGAAGCCGACCAACTATTCGCGACCGTTAGGTCGTGATACGTATCTCCATTGAAGTCGCCGGTCGTGATCGAAACAGGTCCGCTTCCAACACTGTAATCGACCTTCTCTGCAAACGAGCCGTCACCGTTGTTCAATAGGACGCTGACCGAACTGCTCTCCCGGTTGGCAACCGCCAGGTCGGGCCAGGTGTCTCCATTGAAATCGGCGGCGGCGACCGAATCTGGGCTCGCCGCAGTCGGATAATCCGTGCTCACTCCGAAAGTCCCGTCGCCGGCATTCAACAGCACGCTGACCGTATTGCTGGAGTGATTCCCCACCGCCATGTCCGGAAACGAGTCCTTGTTGAAGTCGCCCACTGTCACGCCGTAGGGATTGCCGCCAACCTCGTAGGAAGGCTTCGTTTCTGACTCGGGAATAATCCGCGGCAACTCCCGGCCACGTTGAACGATCAGCTCAAAACGGGACTCAAACGGCGGAACCGGGGCTTCGGGGTCATAGCCGTTCTCTGCCGTCATCGTCAGTTGAAACGGAATCACGTGGTCGTTCGGGCAATCGGGCGAAACCGTGAATCGGAACGGGTTCCGCACGCCTGCGATCACGTCGTTGGCGTCGTAGATCAGTCCATTGTCGTCCCAGTTGAACGAACCGATGGCGCCGTAGTTCACGGTAGGCTCGTCGATGGTCACAAAGGGGTCGTCCCATGCCGAGACGCCGTTCCAGGCCCGTAGTGTGACATTGACGTTTTCGGCCTTGCCCCAATGATTGCGGATCACGACGGCCAACTCGACCGTCTCGCCGGCGTCGACCCGGCCGTCGTCGTCGTTCTCGGGCGATTGGGCCTCGGTGTCGAAGAGCCAATGCTCCAGGTACTGGAGATCCGGCTGCGGGGCATCGGTCATCGATCGCATCGCGTCGACCACGTTGCCGTAGTTCACCGCGACCTGGCCCATGATGAAACGGGAGGAATAGACGTCCTTGTCGGAGAAATGCGTCCTCAGCAGCGCCGCCGTGCCGGAGACCACCGGCGTGGCCATTGAGGTGCCGTCCCAGGCGGCGTATTGTTCCAGCGGAAGCGTACTCCATACGTCCACTCCGGGGGCCATGATCTCGTATTCGTGCTTGTCGTAGGCCGTGCACTCGTAGTTGGAGAAGCCTGCCAGCCCGCCGCCGGGGCCGGAGGCCATCACGCCCAACACCCAGTTGTACGCCGCCGGGTACATGTCGGCACCGAAGGGGCAGGGCTTGTTCACCTTGCCGTCATTCCCCGCCGCGGCGACCAGCACCGCCTGGCCAAAGGCGACGGCCAGGGCGTCTTCGACGACTTGCGACTTGGCGTAGGAACCGAACGACATATTGATCACGTCGGCGCCGTGTTCGACAGCGTAATAGATCGCCTCGGAGATGTCGGTCGAGGTGAGCACGCCGGAGTATTGGGCGGCTTTGATGGCCATGACCTTCGTGTTGTAGGCCACGCCCACGCCGCCGACGCCGTTGTCGGCCCCCGCGGCGATGATGCCGGCGACGTGGGTGCCGTGGCCGTGGTTGTCTTGGGGGTCGCCGCTGTGGTTGAAGGAGTTGCTGACAACGTTCACCCCGTGGATATCGTCGACGAAGCCGTTGCCGTCGTCGTCAATGCCGTTGTCCGGGATCTCTTGGCTGTTGACCCACATGTTGGCAGCCAGATCCGGGTGGGTGTAGTCGACGCCCGTGTCGATCACCGCGATCACGATGTCCGGATCTCCGCCGGGCGGCAGCGGCGGGTCGGCGTTGGCCAGGTAGTCCCACGCTGCCGGGGCGTTGACGGCGCCGAGGTGCCATTGGTCGTCGAACAGCGGGTCGTTGGTGCCGTCGGGGATCGTGGCCAGACTGACTTCGGCGGGGTGGCTGGTGGCTGAGCGGAGCGAAGCCCCAGATGGTTCGGCTTCCTGGGGCACCGCTGCGCTTTGCCCCAGCCACCCATCCTCGGAGGCAGAGGGAGATGGCGGGGCGAAAGGGGACAGTCCCATTTTCGTGGAACGAAAATCGGGACGGTCCCCAGCAAGCTGGAACAAGTAAGCCGGTTCGGCGACTTCGACCTCCGGCACGGCGGCAAACGCGGTCACGGCCTGATCGATGTCGGTCTCGGCGGGAAGCTGCAACGTGTGCCATTGGGCCAGGTCGTTCGCGTCGGCCCGGGGCTCGCCGCCGTCGTCGGATGCGGAGGCCAACGCGACCGCCATCTGCTCCGCGCCCGGAAAGACCGCCGTGACCGTCGAGACGTCGTACGCCGCCAACAGCGACTCGAACGATGCGGAGGCCAACTGCGGCCCGACCGCCACGGCCGCCGGACGCGCCGATGCAACCACCGGCAGCGGCTCGTCGCGGAGTTTCACCAGCAACTCGCCCGGCCGATAGCTCGTCTTGGGCCCCGAGTTTTCCGGCGGCGCGAACATCTCCGGCAGCGGATGGTCGGCCGGAGCGAAGCCCGCATGCTCGGGCTGGTCGGCCGGACAATCGTCTGACGCAACGCCCACACCGTCGAGCAGCCGCCGGTCCTCCAGCGGTTCGACCCGCAGCCTTCGCGCGTAAAGGCATAAACCATCTCGACGCCAAGATTCACGCGGCAACTTGCGGGAACGACGATGGTGCGCGGGCTTCATGGCAAGAATCTTCATGGCGGGAAACTCCTCCACGGCGTTTGACGGCGGGCTGCCCCGATAGCGGACGGCTGGGCGAGTTCGAGCCCCAAATGGCCGCGCCACTACGAATGATCGCTACGAGAGTCATGATACCAAGCGATTACCCCCAAAGCAAATCGAGAATAACTCGCCAGAGGGGGTAAAGTCTACGTCGGCCAATTCTTCAGACGTAAAGGCCGTCGTGCGACGCACGCACGGCTTGCGCCCGGAAGAACGGTGCGTAGATGGACCTTACGCGATGCCGTACGAGTTCCATCTCCAAACGCAGGATGTCGCACGGCTGGCAGCACCGCGCCTCACCGTTTCTTCCCTGCCATGCGCACCGCGATATCATCACCCTCGTGATCCAGATCGTCCTCGGCCTGGGGGTCGTCGTTCCGGTTGCGGCCGCCGTCGTCTTCTCCGTTGCGGCCGACGCTGTAGACCAGGCAGCCGTTGCCCAGACACCTGTAGCGCAACGGCCCGTCGCTGAAGACGTCCGTCGGTACGGCGTCGATGTACTTCGGCGCGAGTTCCTCTAATTTGGCCGGATAACTGCCGTGGTTGCCGTGGTAGGCGGCCAAAACAAATGCAAGCTGCGTCACTTCCATCCGCATCGTGCCGCGGTGCTCGGCGTCGACTATTGCGGAGCTGGCCAGCTTCATTAACCAGACGATCCGGCCGCCGATCTGATGTGTGGCCATTTGGCGGGGAGTTCTGCCCGTCAGCACTGTCTTGGCGATCGATGCCAGGTCGCGGCCCGGGCTGAACAGCAGCCCGATTTCCTTGTCGATCTCGTCCGAAGCTGCCAACCGCCCGGCCCGCGTCGGCTTCCGGGCGGCCTCGACCGCGCGATCGTAGTACCAGTTGCCCATTCGCAGGATCTGATCCCAATCGATCGCCACGCGGGTATACCAATCCAGCAACTGGTCGGTCGTCTTCGGTAGGGCATTACCCTTCCCGAGGTAACGTTGCCTTATAGCCTGCGGGATGTTGCGGGCGATGCCGGACACGCTGTCGAGAAACATGAAGCGCTCGGCCGTGTCGATCTTGTCGACCGTACGCGGCAGCGGAGCGAGCTTTCGCAACTCGGCCCGGTACTTCAGCGCCTGCTCGGCCGTCAGCCTTCCACTCTGCACCAAGGCCGTGTCGCCCCGGCATGCCATACCGTCAACGGCGATGCCCACCAGGGCATCGGTCAGAGTTGGACCCTGGCCGCAGAGCCGCCCCAGCCGATGGCAAGCAAGCAGGTCGTGGCGAGCCTCGTCAAGCTTGCCCTGCCCCACGCAGAACATCGCCCGGGCGGTCAACATCCGCGCCACCGAGTGCATCTGCCATATCGCCGTCGGCTGCGCCGTGGCCAGCGGGGCCGTGTCGTCGTCGGAGATCAGTGGTGAATAGTAGCGCGGGCACCGCGAAGCCGCCACGATGTGAGCCAGCGGCTTCTCGTTCGCCTTCAACCAGTCGGCGACCAACGGACACTCCTTCCCGGTCCAGGTACGTTCTATTGAACGGTGGAACTGCCGATACGTCTCATCATCTTCCTCGACGCCCCGGTCGGCCAGGTAGTCTTCAAACGAGACGATGTAGTCTCCCTGCAACGGCAACGGGCGTATGCCGAGCATGCGAAAGTACCGCCGCCGAATGCCCTCATCGATCTCCCCCGGCCCCATCGCCCGCCACAATGCCACCACCGCGTTGTTCTGCGGCGTCACGCCCTCGGAGCAGATCGCGCTGAGCGCAGCCACGTAGTCCACGTATCCGTCCTTGCGCAGCGGCGAGGTAATCCGCGTGGTCTCTTTCGAGATCGTCACCATCGGCCGGCGTTTCTTGGCGCCAGCCGGCTTTGCCTCCGCCAGATCGGCCGGGACTTCGCCCGCTTGGCAACAAACGGCCGCCGCAATCGTCAGCCATAGCAACACGGCTATTCGATGCTTGAACGTACGCATGATTCTGCTCCGTCACATTCCGAGAATCCGCTGCGGCGTTGAGTTGCACCCGGGGCCTGCAGGAGAGACTGCCCCATTTCCCAATGGTCAACGATTCTCCTTCTTGTGCGACCGTTCGCGCGATCTCAGATGCGATGCGGCGTTCTTGATGCGGCGGCGGCCGATGACCCAGACGTGATGCTGGTTGAGGCAGATTTCCGGATGGTAACGTGGGCGTCTGTCCGGTTCGGAAACCGTGTCCGCCGAACGCCATCGCTTGTGTGTTTCATTGAGCGTGCTCTCCAGAACGCGCCAGATCCCGCCCTCATCGCGATAGATCGGCCAAGCGTGGTGCGTAGCGTTGTCGGACTTGTCGATCCATGCGCCAAACACCAGGCGTACGCAAAACGGGCTGATCCCCGCGGATAGCATAAGCGTGGCCAACAGAAACGCACAATCTTCACAGTCGCCGGATTTCAAGGCGATCGTTTCGGCAGGAAACTGCCAGAAGTCCGCGCGTCCCTGCGCCTCGGCGTCCGGCCGGTACTCGATCGCCTCCGCAACGTACTGCCAGACAACTCGCGCGCGCTTGTCAAACGATCCCGCTTCCCTGCCGCCCGGAATATCGAGCGACCGAACGACGGCGCGGATTTCCCCACTGTCGCTGGGCGTGATCCATTCGCGCAGATCCGTAGGAATGAGCACGTCTTCATTGCCCAAGACGCGACGCTTCGACGGAATCGTCGTCCCACGAATGATCCTGCTCCCTTCCCATTCAAATCTGAATTCGGATTGAGAAGATGAAGTAGCCATGGGCGATGCACGAAGGAATGGGTCATTGCCAATAATTGACGGAGGAGCGTTCCCATACTCCAGACACTTGCTAGTACTCCGTAACGGGTCAACCGATGAGTGGCGTGGCCGGGATCGAGCGCAGCGAGCCCCCGGTTCGTCGCACTCTGGGGGCTCG
>CAYYNP010000039.1:46759-47452 GCA_964472545.1 uncultured Planctomycetaceae bacterium
CCCCCGGGTGGGGGGGGGGGCCGGGCAGCCCGCCCCCCGCCCCCGGGGCGCGCCCCGGGGGGGGGGCGGGCGCCCCTCGACTCCAGCCACCCGTCCCCAGCCACCCGTCAATCTGGTTGTTACGGAGTACTAGTCTAATCGGGAAACGCCCGCAATTCCAGCAATTCGCTATACATGCACGATATTGTGGTACGAACGGGGCAAGGCTCTCGGCGACGTCGAGCGTGGGCGAGCGATTACTTTGGTCGCTCGGAACGGGCTCGGTAGAGATCGTCCAGGCTTCGGAACGACTCGAGCAACTGCTGAAACGCCGCCCAGAACGCCGAATCGAAAACCCAAGCGCCGGGATTCACGGGATCGCTGGTATCGTCGCTGACGTCGCCGCTCCCCGAGCCGTTGGAGAACAACCGTGAGTCCTTCAGTCCGTCCGGGCCTTCCAGTTGTGGGCTCTGAGGATAACGCGATGAGGGCAATTCTCGACGAAGTTTTTGATGCAGCTCCCTATATGTCTGCTTCGGGTCTTCCTTGATCAAGCGAATCGTCGTGGCCGACATGGCCCCGTTGTATCTGCCGTCGATGTACGCGTCATACGAGTACTCCGTCGCATTGCATCCGGTCAGCAAGACCTCCGGCATTCCAGACTCCGGATACATGGCCCTTCGACGAATGGGGATCAGTGCAGTACTCACTGCG
>CAYYNP010000040.1:0-31457 GCA_964472545.1 uncultured Planctomycetaceae bacterium
TGGCGATTTCGGAAATCACCTGGATGATCTCGGCGATCTGGTCGGAACTGGTGCGGATCAGTTCCATGGCCTCGATCGACTTCTGCACCGCGGCGCCGCCCTGTTCGGCCAGTTGGTTGGTCTTCTTGGCCACCGAATCGGCTTCGTGGGCGTTGCTCTTCACGCCGTCGATCGAGGCGGTCAACTCCTCGATCGAGGCGCTCACTTCCTCGACGCTCGAGCTCTGCGTCTGCGAACCGCCGGCCAACGCCTGAGAACTCTCGGCAATCACGCGGGAGCCTTCGTTGAACTGGGCGGCGCTCTCGGTCACCTGACCGATGATGCCCGAGAGGTCCGCAAGCATCCGCTTGATGCCCGCCGCCAGTTCGTCGACCGGTTGATCGCCTTCGACGGTGATCGTCCTCGTCAGGTCGCCATCGGCGGCGGCGCCGACGACGCCCAGGAGGTTGTCGACTTTGCGGCGAAGCTCTTCGGCCTGCTGACGTTCCGCTTCGGCCGCCTCGGCCTCGCGGATCTCGCCTTTCTGTTTTTCGGTGAAGAAGTCCCGCAAACCGTCGCCCAGTTGTCCCAGCGCGTCGTCGCCGGTGACTTCGATCTCTCGGGAGTAGTCGCGATTGGCGACCTGATTAGCCACTTCGAGGATGTGGTTGACTTTACGTTCGGCTTCCTCGACCTCTTCGCGCTGCTGCTCGGCGCGGCGGCGGTCCTCTTCGGCCTTTTCGGCCTGGGCCTGTTGTTCGCGCTCGGCGGCGTCTTTGACGTCCTGCATGGCTTTGGCCGTCGCGTCGACGGCCACGTTCAACGAACTGGCCATCCGGCCCAGTTCGTCCTTGCTCTTCACATCGGCCTTCTGGCTGTAGTCGCCGTCGGCCACTTTCTCGAGCACTCCGGCTACCTTCTGCACGGGCACGGTGATCGATCGGGTGATGTACCAGGCGATTCCGATGCCCGCGATGATCCC
Organism: uncultured Planctomycetaceae bacterium; assembly: GCA_964472545.1. Classification (GTDB taxonomy): domain Bacteria; phylum Planctomycetota; class Planctomycetia; order Pirellulales; family Thermoguttaceae; genus CAYYNP01. The sequence continues at coordinate 962 of CAYYNP010000040.1, forward strand.
GATCACCAGGTAGAGGAAGATGTTGCGAATCCCGGCCTCGGCCGTCTCGTCGGCGCTGGCCATCGTGGCGTCCATTTCGGCGACCACGGCGTTCTCCAGCCCGCCTTCGTCTTCGCCCAGCGCGTCTTGCAGCTTCACGGCCGCGTCGTCGAGACTCGCCAGGCGGTGACGCGTGACCATGGCCAGCACCAAGGCACTGTCCTTCTTGGAGAAGATGCCTTCCGGACCGTCGGCCGATGTGCGGAACGTAGCGAACATCTCTTTCGCTTCACTGGGCAGTTTCTCGGCTTCGGTGAGGAAATCGGCGGCGTTGGCGGCGAACTCGCCGGTGAGTTCCTTCTGGATCTCCGAGAGAATCACCGCGGTGCCCGAAGCGCCGGCAACTTGCGTCATGGCGTCGTCTTGAATGCCCAGTCCGGCGTATTCTTCGACGGCCGCCTTCATCTTGGTGGCCGAGATGAGGGCCTCCATCGAGGCGTCCTTCAAGCCCGAGTATTCCTCGGCGGCCGCCTTCATCTTGTTGACCGCGATGGCCGCCTCCATGGCGGCGTCCTTGAGTTCCCAATTCTCTTGGCCGTCGCCGAGCGAGGCTTCATACTGCGTGAGGAACTCGTCGATTTGGCCGTAGGTCTCGTCGAAGGTCTCCATGGCGGCGTCCAATTCGGCGATCGTCGCCAGCATCGCCTCGTGGTCGGCCATCTGCCGCTCGGCCAGCGAGCAGTATTCTTCGTGGAATTCGTCGGCGTTTCTGGCCCTGGTGGCGATGGCGTCGGAGGCGGCGAAGGTCATCTCGCCGTCCATCTCGGCTTCCCACATGGCCATCAGCGGCTTCCCGGCGAAGTGGCCGCCCTCGAAGGTCTTGGTGCGAAACGTCTGCGTCCAATTACCCTCTCGGTCGTGCGACCCGTCGGTGACCGCGGTCATGAACATGTCGAAATCGGCCACCGACTCCTCGAACTCCGTGTGGAGTTTGGTCAATTGGCCGGTGTCGTCGCAGAGCAAGTACTCGTTGAGCAATTCCATCCCGGTGCCAACGGCGATCCGCGCCTCCATGGCCATATCGGCCATGGGCACCTTTTCCATCAAGATCTCGTCAGCATCCTCGCTGATCGTCGTGGCGGCGTCGTGGCCCACGTAGGCCTCAACGCCGAGGATGGCCAAGACCAGGAAGAACCCGGCAAACAGCTTCTTTCCAACGGTGATTCTCATCGACGACTCTCCTCCACAGTGCTTACGAAGACGGAAACGACAATTGCCTCTCGGTGTCACGCTGACGCCTGTGAGGACGCGCCACGGCCTAATGAGAACGTCCTCGCGCAGTAACGTAGGTCACAACGAAGCGCGCTAGATGACGTATTTACGTCAGCGAAGGGGGGCACGGCCACCCGCTCGTCCAGCAATGAACGCGGGGCGTGGCGTTGTGCCGTCTCTGCGCTGAAAGCCCCCCTAGCGGAGTCGCGATGTACCGTCCAATCGAATTCGTGGACACCCACAAGGGCTTGCAGCCAGCACCGCGCAGGGAAGTCCGTTGACGGAAAAACGGCAGAGACATTGGCCCGGGTGCTGGTTGTTTCCGGGCTCGAGGCAAAGAGGCCGGAACCGGCGCACCTCTCGACGCAACGTCAACTCAGAGGCAGGAGCGCTTTCTCACCGTCGAACGCATCGAGCGTGCCGACGGCCTGAACCAGTCCTACTGCCGACACCACGCCCATCTTTTCAAACAAGCTGGCGCGTATCCGGTCGACGGTCCGCTGGCTGATCTCGAGATCCTGGGCAATCAGCCGGTTGGGCCTGCCGGCGAGCACGGCCTCGATCAGTCGGCGTTCCCGATCCGACAGCGTATCGACGCGCCGCCGAAGGCTCGCGATTCGTCCGGACTCCTCCCGCATCTTGCGATTCGTCACGAATGCCGCACGGATCGTGTCGGCAAGTCGATCGTCTCCATAGGGCTTTTCGAACACGGTCAGCGCGCCGTTGCGCATCGCTCTGACGGTCGTGGGCACGTCGCCGTAGGCATTGATGCGGGTGGCCGCAAGACTGCGTGCCAAATGCTCCCGGCAACGGTGCGCTCGCGATTCGATGATCGCCCGGTCGTACTTCGGCCGCGTCGGCTTGTGGCGTCTTTACGCCTACGGGCAAGCAGGTGTAGCGTGCGGTCGCTGCGCAGGCGGCAGAGTTGCGTCTTGCTGGAGCAGCACGGCTACTGAGCTTTCGCCCGCACGTCGTACACGAACGGCTTTTCGCCGCACCGCAGATACAATCCCGAATGCCCGCTGCTAGCGCCCGCCGGTCCGCTTGTCCGGCTCGACGCGCTTCAGCACGCAGAGAGTCAATCCGTCGCCGGGTTTCGTTTCCAACGTTGTCGGGATCGGCTTGCCGGGCAGATTGAAGCACCAGGTGAGCGTGTCACCTTCCAGGCGGTAGATGCCGGTGGATACTTCGGCTTTGTCGCTGACGGTGCGGATCAGGGAGACTTGCTTGGGGGCCCTATTCTGATCCAGCTTGAATCCGTGTTCGTGTGTCTTCTCGCCGATGATGCGTCGTACCTTGTCGTCGGCGAAGGTAATCCGCACTCCGATTGGCGGCTTGTACGGTTTGCCGTCGCGCAGCGCGGAGACGTACTCCCACGTGCCTTGGATCGCCCGTTGGTCGGCGTCGGCGTGGCGGTCCTTTGGCTCGGCGCCAACCAACAGCAACGCCACCAACGCCACGGCCAGCTCTGCTGATCTCTTCATCGGAATGGTCTCCATGGAGATTCAGAAGCGTTACAGCTACTGAGCTTTCGCCTGCACGTCGTACACGAACAGCTTCTCGTTGCACCGCAGGTACAGCCGCCCGCCGCAGATCACCGGGTGGGCCAGATACGAGTTGGCCCCGCGGCGGCCGAGGTTGAATTGACTGACCACGTCGAACCCGTCGTCGTTCACCTCGAGCAGGTACATCATGCCTTGGTGGTTTATGCAATAGAGCATGCCGTCGGCGTAGGAGATGCCGACCTTGCCCAATTCGCGATCGAGCTTGATGTCCTTGCCGGTGAGGAAATCGACGCAATAAAAGTGTCGTCCGCCCTGGCGGCAGCCGCATCCGTAGAGCTTGCCGTCGATCAACAGGGCCCCACCGTGGCAGTTGTCGAGGTCTTCGCGAAACCAGACCCGCTCGGCCGTGCGATTGGCCGCGTCGATCTTCATCACCGTGCCGCCGGACGAATGGCCGCAAGCCACAAAGACGTGGCCGTCGTGATAGACGGGCGTGAGCGCGTTTTGCGGCGAACGCGGCACGAACGGGGCCGACCAGACCAGCTTGCCGGTGTCGACCGCCACGCCCAGGACCGACCGTTGCGTCATCGTGATCAACTGCCGCACGCCTTCATGCTCGACGACCAACGGGGAGCAATAGGCGGCCGAGTGCTCGGTGTCGGTGTTCACCCAAACGGTCTCGCCGGTCCGCTTGTCGAGCGCCACCACGCGGCCCTTCGGCCCGCCGGGCATGCAGAGGACCTTGTCGCCCTCGACGACCACGTTTTCGGCAAAGGCCCAGATGCCGTGTTGGCCTTCGAACCGCTCCTGCAACTCGACCGCCCAGAGCGGTTTGCCCGACTTGGCCTCGAACGCGGCCAGCCGTCCGCCCGGGTTCATCTGATAGAGCACGCCGTCGTTGTACGTGGGCGTGGTCCGCGAGCCGGGACTCGAACGCCGCCAGGCGAGTCCGTTGGAGGCCTTCCAGAGCAGCTTGCCGTCGAGGCTCAGCGCCAGCACCATCTCTTCGTTGTTGAAGTCGCCGGAGGTGAAGATCATCCCTTCGGCAATCGACACGCCGGGATACCCCACGCCACACTCGTCGTACGTCCACGCCAGCGGCGGGCCGCCTTCCGGCCAACGCTTCAACAGGCCGGTGTCGGGCGAGATGTTGGTGCGCCCCGGGCCGTGGAATTCGGGCCAACTCGGTTGTTTCTCGGCTTCGGCGCCGAGCGAGGCGGGAACGTGGATCAACGCGGCGGCAACGATTGCCAGGACAACAAAAACGATCATGCGATGAGTGCTCATGGTTTCTCCCGGTGAATCGACGAGACTTCTCGACGGGGTGGCTGGGGCACCGCTGCGCTTTGCCCCAGCCACCCCCAAAATCGGACGCAACTGCCTACCGGCTAATCATACCACCTCGCTGCCCACGATGCGACTGACGGTGCGACTGACGGTGCGGCCGTTCTTCTTGACACGTCGCCCCGAGCCCATTAGCTTGGTGGCTTCAACCGCCAGATCACCCCCGGAGATATCCCATGTTCCGTCCTCCGCGAACCCTTTCCCGCCGCGGCTTCCTCAAGGGGACACTGGCGGCCGGGACTGCGCTTTCCTTGCCGTCGCTCATCCCCGGCCGTGCCCTGGGGGCCGACGGCGCCGTGGCCGCCAACGAGCGGATTATCCTGGCCGGGCTCGGTGTGGGCAACCGCGGCCGCTACGTGCTCAGCGAGTTTCTGGAGTTTCCGGTCGTGCAGTTCGTGGCCGACGCCGACTGCCAGGCCAAGCGGCGGCAACTCGTCAAGACAATGGTCGACGCCACGTACGGCAACACCGACTGCGTGACCTACCGCGACATGTTCGACGTCCTGGGACGCGACGACGTCGACGCCGTGCTGATCGCCACCGGCGACCGCTGGCACACGATGGCCTCGATCACCGCCGCCCGGGCGGGCAAGGACATCTACTGCGAAAAGCCCTGCTCGATGACCATTCAGGAGAGCCGGGCGCTGGCCGACGTGGTCAACCTCTACGGACGGATCTACCAGGCCGGCACGCAACGCCGCAGCATCGGCAACTTCATGCTGGCGATCGAGATGGCCCAGACCGGCAAGCTCGGCAAGCTGACCGAAGTCCACGCCAATACCCGCCCCCCGGCCGTCACCCACGAGTGGCTGCCCGCCGAGCCGGAACCGGAACCGGACGAATGCGATTGGGACCGCTGGCTGGGGCCGTGCCCCTGGCGGCCGTACAATTCGCAGTACGTGGCCGGCCGCTGGCGGGGACACTTCGACTTCCACGGCGGCGGGATCCTCGAATGGGGCGCCCATACGGTCGACCTCTGCCAGGTGGGCAACTCGGCCGACGAAACGGCACCGATCGAGTACGTGCCGACCGAGTCGGGCACCGTCTGCACCTACGCCAACGGCGTGAAGCTGGTGATGCGGACCGACGGCTGGCTGGGATTGGGCACGTGCAGCGTCCGCTTCGTGGGAGAAGACGGCTGGGTCGAAACCGGCGACAGCGGCGCGATGCGGATCGAGCCGGAGTCGCTCTTGGCCGAAAAGAAGGTCTTCACGCTCCGCGGTACTTCGGCCTTGACGCACGTGGCCAACTTCCTCGACTGCGTCAAGTCGCGGCGGCTTGCCCGGGCAAACGCCAGCGTGGCCGGCCAGTCGCACATCGTCTGCCACGCGGCCTACATCGCCTGGCAACTCGGCCGCACGTTGAATTTCGATCCGGTCAAGGAGGAGTTCATCGGCGACGACGAAGCCAACCGCATGCGGAGCCGCGCGATGCGGGCACTCTGGACGATTTGACCCCGACGACGGCCCTGCGGCCTTTTCTCATATCACGGAGATCATAGGATGTTTCACAATAGACGTGTCTTAGTTCACTTGGCCTGGGTCGGCTTGGCGGTGGCCTTTTCGGCAACATCTGCTTCGGCCGCCGATTGGCAGTCGGAGGCCGATCTGCTGGCGACGCTCGAGAGCGACGACGCCCCGTTCTTCGACAAGACGATCGCTTGCAAGGAGTTGGCGGTCGTGGGCACCAAAGCAGCCGTGCCGGTGCTGGCCGGGCTGTTAGACGACGCGAAGCTCTCACACTATGCCCGATACGCCCTGGAGCCAAACCCTTCGGCAAAGGTCGACGAAGCGTTGGCCAAGGCCCTGGCGACGCTCAAAGGCCGGCACCTAATCGGCACGATCCAATCGATCGCCAGTCGCGGCAAGCCGGAGGCAATCGGGAGCCTCGCCGGGAAGCTCGACGACGCGGACGCCGACGTCGCCGCAGCCGCCGCGCACGCAATTGCCCGGCTAGGCACGCCCAAGGCGGCCGAAGCCCTCGACAAGGCTTCTGCCGGATTCGCCGCCGCCCGGCTGGTCTGCGGCAAGACGCTCGCCGAACAGGGCCACGCGGGCGAAGCGGTGGCGATGCTCGCCAAGCTTGCCGAGACCGCCGACGCACCAAAACACGTCCGCATGGCGGCCATGTTGCAGACCATCGAGTTGCAGCAGAGCGACGGCGTCCAGATGCTCGCGCGGGTGTTGACGTCCGACGACAAGGAGATGCTCGGCATGGCCTTGCGGACCGCTCGGCTGATCGAGCCGGCCGACGCCGCCAAGGCGATTGCGGTGGCGATGCGCGAGGGAGTCTCAGCCGACGCCGCGCCATTGATCACGCTGCTGGGCGACTTGGGCGATCCGGCCGGCTTGCCCGCCGTGGTCGAAGCGGCCAAGGCCGACGACGAAACCGTGCGCATCGCCGCGCTGGAAGCGTTGCAGGCGCTGGGCAATGCCGATCACGTGCCGCTGCTTGTCGACGCCGCCTTGGACGAGTCGGCGGCCGTTTCCGCCCGGGCCGAAGAGACGCTGGCCGCGCTGGCCGGCGACGCGGTCGATCGGGCCGTGGTTTCGCTGCTGGACGACGCGGCCGGGCAGCGCGTGGCGATCCGGCTGATCGGACGGCGGCGGATCAAGACGGCCGTGCCGAAGCTGTTGGCGGCGCTGGACGGGCCGCATCGGCTGGACGCCGTCGGCGCGCTGGGCGAGACGATCGCCTTGGGCGACCTCGACGCCCTGGGCAAGCTGCTCGGCAGCGATGCAGAGGAACTCCGCACGGCCATCCACGCCGCGCTGAACGCCGCCTGCGGCCGCATGCCCGACCGCGACGCCACGGCGGTGAAGCTGGCCGGTTATTTGTCCGGCGCCGACGAGCCGACCGTCGCGTTCGTAATGGACCAGCTTCGCAAAATCGGCGGACCGAAGGCCCTGGCCACCGTCGCCACGGCTGCGGCCGGGGAGAACGAAGTGCTCAAGGACCACGCCACCCAAGCCCTGGGCGGATGGCTCGACACGTCGCCCGCCCCGGCGCTTCTGGGGTTGGCCACCAGCGAGCGCGGCAGCAAATACGGCATCCGTGCCATGCGGGCGTACATCCGGCTGATCCGCCAGTTCGACATGCCCGACGGCCAGCGGGCGGCGATGTGCCGCACGGCCCTGAAGGCGGCCACCCGCGACAACGAGCGAAAGCTGGTACTCGATGTCTTGCAGCGCTATCCGAGCGTCGGCACGTTGCGGGTGGCCGTCGAGGCCGGCAAGATCCCTTCGCTGAAGAACGACGCCGCGGCCGCTGCCCATCTTATGGCCGAACAGATCGGTGGTAGCGCTCTCGATGTCAAGACGCTCTTGGAGCAAGTCGGCCACGACCCGGTGAAGATCGAGATCCTCGAGGCGAGATACGGCGCCGACGGCAAGTTCAAGGACGTCACCGCCACGCTGCAGCAACACGTGGGCGATTTCCCGCTGATCAAGCTCCCCTCGACGAGCTACAACACGGCTTTCGGCGGCGACCCGGCCCGGGGCGTGGTCAAGTCGTTGAAGGTCCGCTATCGGATCGACGGGAAAGAAGGCGAGGCGTCGTTCGCCGAAAACGCTACGATCGTGTTGCCGATGCCGAAGTAGCGACCGTAGCCGAAGTCGCCAGACTTTGGACAACTCCGAGAGTTTCGCGCCTCCGTCGACCGGTCGAAGGGCCAAATTCTGGCGAATTCGGCTACCGACCTGTGGCCACGCACACTAACGACTGAACCCCATGAAGAAGCTGAACACCTCCAGCCGGTCACGGTCCTCGAGGGTGATCGGGAAGGCGAAATCGAAGGCGATCGGGGCGGGACTCATCCGCGGCATCTTGATCCGCAGGCCGAATCCCGGCGCCACGCGGAAGGCGTGGTCCCAATCGTCGATCGTCGGCAGCACGGTGCCCACGTCGCAGAAGAACGCCGCCCAGAGCATGTCGTCGGCCGTCAGCGGACGCATGAACTGGGCCGAGGCGAGAATCTGGGCCTCGCCGCCGATGCGGCCGCCGGTAGGGCCGTCGATCGGCGAAACGCCGCGGTAGTCGAAGCCGCGCAGCGTGGCGTAGCCGCCGGCAAAGTAGTGGTCGTAGATCGGTGTGTGGGTGCCGGTGTATCCGACGCGTCCGGTCAAGGCCAGCACGTTGCGTCCGGAGCCATCGGTGCGCCCGCCCCAATGGAAATACCGCCGCAGGTCGACCTCGGCGCGGGGATAGTCGTACGTGCCGAGGACTTGCTCGAAGGAGGCCTTGATCAGATGGCCTTCGGTGGCCAGGAACGCGCTGTCGCGGGTGTCGTGGGAGATTTGCATCTTGAAGCCGTAGAGCGAGTTGTCGCCCAGCACGGCCGTCAAATCGGCCGGCGTGGGGACGGCCGGGTCGTGGATGTTGACGTTGGCCGCCCGGATGGTCGCCGAACCGGACAGGTCGGGCGTAAACTGATACCCCAGCGTGACACTGCCGCCGAGGCGTTGTTCGTCCCACTCGCGATAGCGGCGGTCGAATAGAAAGCCGCTTAGGCCGAACATGATGTTCGTGGGCCCCAGGAACGGATCGCGGAAGGTAAACATGTATCGCTGCACGCGCGTGCCCGGCACGGCCTCGATACGGAACTGCTGGCCGTCGCCGCGAAAGGCCGTGGCGTTGCGGATGTCGGCCCAGGAGTCGGGGCAACGGGTGATGTCGAAGTTCCGCTCGTCGATCATGATCGTGCCCATCAAGCCGGCGTCGGAGTTGACGCCTACGCCTACGCTCAGCCGGCCGGTCTGCGTTTCGTTGGCGATCACGTCCAGCGGCAGGATCCGAATCGGCTCTTCGGCCATCGGGTCGGTGCCGATCCAGGTGTGGTCGTCGCGCAACAGGCTCTCGTTGGGCCGAATGTGCTGGGCGATGGTAGGATCACCCACGGCGGCCCCGATGCGCCCCACGGAACCGGAGACTTCCCCCGGCGGCACGGCGGCCGGGACGCCCGACGCGTACGGCGGGCCGGGCCGGATGGCGCCCGGTGCGTTCGGCGCAGCGTGAGTCGGCATCGGCCGAATCGTTGTTGGTTGGATAATTGTCGGCCGAATCGTCGTCGGTTGGGCCGCGTTGAAACCCGACGGCGGGGCCGCTTGGTAGTTCGAGCCCGCGCCGAAAGCGGGCGGCGTTGCATGACCCTGCGGGGCGACCTCCGTCAGCGGTGGGTTCGGGCGGACGTCGAACTGCGAAGCACCGATCGGCGCCGGCACCCGCGGTCGATGTTGTGGCACCGACCAGCCGCCCTCCGTATCGTACCCGCCCTGACCGCGGACGATCACCTTCGAGGCCGGCGGCTGTAACCAGCGGATATGTGACGTGGGCGAAGGCACCGGTCGCACGGGCGCCGGTTGCGGCGGCGCAAGATAGGTCTGTGGAGGCGACGCGGCGGCGGGCGGTTGCTGACCTGCCTGGCTGCATGGCAATTGCAGATCGACCCGCCGATCGCCGGGACGGGACTCGGGCGAGGGCGTCCACTCCCATCCGCCACACGGCACCAGATCGGGGCTCTGGCCGCGGACGTCCGGACCGCGCCGCGGAGGCCGGGCAATCTGCGTTTCCAATTCGTCGGCCGGCGGCAGGCTGAAGACGATCTTCGGCGCCATGCCCGTGGCCGGATTCGACTCGAACAGCCCCGAGCGTTGCAGCCGGCGCTCGCTCTCGCGGAGCTTGCGGATGTCGACGATGTCGCCCGGGCTGAGCGAAATGCGGTCGAGCACGGCGGTGCGCCGCGTGTGGGGGTATTCGCCCTTGATGACCACGTTGATCCGCCCCACCCGCCAGCGGTCGCCTTCGGTGATGTCGTACACCAGATCGACGTTGCCCGGCTGCTCGTCGAAGCGGATGTCGGGCTGCACGTTGGCGCCGATATAGCCCACCGATCCGTACTTGTCGCGGAGGGCGGCCACGTCGGTGGTCATTTTCTTGCGGTCGAAGTGTTGGTTGGCCTTGAGCTCCAACTCGGCGAGCAACTCCTGGGTCGAGTACTTCTCATTGCCGCGGATCTCCACGCTGCGCACGTTGTAGCGCGGACCCTCGCTGATCACGAAGGTCAGTTTCATCCAGCCGTTATCGGTCCATGGCTCCATAATGTGACCGACTTCGGCCCCAAAGAACCCCAAGCCGTGGTAGTACGCGGCCAGGCGCTTCTCATCCGCTTCGATCTGCCGCCGGTCGACTTCGCCGCCGAAGATGTACAGCCTCGGGGGCTTCGATTCGATCTGCGTCCGCAGCCGGGCGTCGCCGGCGATCGTGTTGCCCACGAAACCGGTCCAGGCGATCTTCTGCTTCTGTCCCTCGTTGATCACGAAGATCGCCTGCCGGTGGCCCGCCTCGTCGCCCTCGCGGATACTGACGTAGACGCGGTTGTAGCCCTTGGAACGGTAGTAGTCCTCGATCTTGGTGCGGGCGGCCGTCACGGCAAACGGGTCGAGCGCATCGCCGACCTTCAGATCGATCTGTTTCAGCAACACCTTGGATTTGATCTTGGCATTGCCCACAAAGACCACGCGCTGCAGCGTGGGGCGTTCGACCACCCGAAATTCGACGATCCGTCCGCCGGGCACCTGCTGGACGAACGTGTCGACGTTGACGAACAGCCGCGTGCGGCTGAGACGGCGGACGTCGTCGGAAACCACGTCCGAATCGAACGGCCGCCCGCAGCGGCTGTGAATCTGCTTGAGAATTGTCGCGGTGGGAACGGTCCCGTTGCCTTGGACGCGAACTTCGACGACCTGTTCCACCGCCGGCTGGGGCGCATAATCCTGCCCCGAAAGCAGCGTCCCGCCGTAGACGATCGCTGCGATCACCGCCGCTGGAAGCGCGTAAGTGAGAAAGCCCGAACGGTTTCGGCAATTGGCCATCGCGGCCCTTTCCGTAGTATTTGCCCCAACGGGGGAGGACGGGAACTGAGGGGAGTCTGAAAAGGTCGCGTACAAATACAGAAACTGCCCGCCGAGAGCAAGGCGAATTCTACGCAGGGCGCGTTAAGGCGGGAAGAACAAGAGGAGTAGGAAAGGTGCAGGTCGCCTGCTAGACGCCAGCCGGGGGGGAAGCCCCCGGAGGATTGGCGTCAGAGGGCTTGCTGGGGAAAGAGGGCGCCAGCTTTCCGGGGGCTTCCGCCCCCGGCTATTCCCGAACCTGGCGCCCTGCCAATTCATCAGATTCCGGGGGCTCGCTGCGCTCGACCCCAGCCACCCGTCGCCACCGATGATTGGCCGCTAGAACTCCCCTCCCACGTCGCCGCCGAAGTCGTCCTCGTACCCGGCGAACTCCTCGTGGGGCTTCTGCGAGAGATTCTCGAATCGGGTGAACTTATCGATCCACGCCAGCTTCACCGTACCGGTCGGGCCGTTACGCTGCTTGGATATGATGATCTCGCCCTGTCCGGCAACACCGGCCTCTTGGGCTTCCTCCCGAGTGGGATAGTAGTATTCCTCGCGGTGGACGAACATCACCACGTCGGCGTCCTGTTCGATGGCGCCCGACTCGCGCAGATGGCTCAACCGCGGACGATGCCCCTCTTTGCCCGCCTCGGCCTGGCGATTCAACTGGGCCAGGCAGAGCACCGGGACCTTCAACTCCCTGGCGAGCCCCTTTAGCCGTCGGGCCATTTTGGCGACCTGTTCCTGCCGGGGGTTGCGGGGGTCGTCCGGCTCGATGAGTTGGAGATAGTCGATCACCAGCAGCCCCAGGCCTTGTTTTCGTTGCAAGCGCCGGGCGGCGGCGGCGATCTCGGTCACCGTGCGGCTGGGGGAATCGTCGACGTACAACGGGGCCATACTCAACTTGGCCGACGCCTCGACCAACTCCTTGCGGTCCTGGCTCGAAAGCAGGCCCTTGCGGAACTTGCCCGCATCGATCTTCCCCTGTGAGCAGAGCATACGTTGGGCCAACTCCAACTGGGCCATCTCGAGGCTCACGAACAACGTGGGGACGTTCGACTCGATCGTCACGTATTCGGCGATGTTGGTGGCCAGGGCCGTTTTGCCCATGCTCGGCCGGGCGGCCAGAATGACCAGTTCCGAATCGTGCAGACCGCCGGTCAGGTTGTCCAGGTCGGTGAAGCCGCTGTAGATCCCCACGCCCTCGGTGCCCTGTAGCCGGGCGTCGATGCGGTCGAAGGCCTCGACCAGCAGATCGCGGATGTTGGTCACGTTGTCGGCGCTGCGGTCGTCGTGGACCGCGAAGATCTTCTGTTCCGACTGATTGAGGATTTCCGACGGCTCGACCGTCGAGTCGTAGGCGTCGCGAAGGATCTCGGTGCCGGCGTGGATCAACGCCCGCAGGGTCGATTTGTCGCGGACGATCTTGGCGTAGTGGACCGCGTTGGCCGCGTACGGCACCGAAGTAGCGACCTCCCCCAAATAGGCCGCTCCGCCGACACCCTCGAAATCGCCGGCCCGGCGGAGCCGCTCGATCAACAGCGTGGTGTCGATCCGTTTGCCCTCTTCGTGCATCGCCATCAGATGCGCAAAGAGCTTCTGATTGGCGTCGGCGTAGAAGTCGTCGGCCCGCAAGATCGGGGCCACCTCGTCACACATCTGGGCGTCGATCAGCAGGCTGCCCAGTACCCCCTTTTCGGCATCGAGATTCTGCGGCGGCAGCCGATCGAGGATCTCGGAACTGACCCGCGGAGGCTGACCTCCGGAGTCGACGCGTTCGACGGTTGCCATGGCGATCCGTGCTCCGTGCATAAGGGGGGCGAGGTGTGAGGTGCGCCGCCGTTCACCCCTGGGCATGATAGGTCGGCCAGGGGCGATTGACAAGCAGGCAGCCGGCTCGCGTCAATCAAGTTTGCCCCAGCCACCGAACTGCCAAGATCACGGTTACAGTGTATTAGCGAACGTCCGCCGCAATCCGGCTGAGTTCGTCGATCTGCTCGGGACCGATCTCGATATGAAACACTTCGGCGATGACCTGGGTCCAGCCGTGGATGAAGTAGATCCAGCCGTCTTCGACCGTCAGACCCAGCTCCTGCCGTTGGGCATTGGCCTGGACCAGGAAGTTCAGGTCGCCGCGATAGTTGAAGTCCCAGGCCAACCCCCGCTTGGGGAAGCGGGCGGCGTCGGTCACCGGCGAACCCGGGCGGTCTTTGCCCAAGCCGGTGGAGTTCATCACCAGCGAACGCTCCGGCATCGTGGCCGTCACGGCGTCGTTCTCCTCGAACGTGGGGCAGTGGTGATACTCGCACGGCACGCCGTAATCCAACTTCCGGTGGATCCGTTTCATCTCTTCCAGCCGAGGCTGCGAACGATTGGTCACCACCACTTTCCGCGGGCGGTTCTCGCCGTGGCGCGGGTCCATCATATACATCGAGATTGCCAAGGCCGACCCGCCCGCCCCAAAGACCAACGCCTCGGCCGACGTCTTCGTCCACCAATTGGCCGGCAGGAACGCCTCCAAAGCCAGCCCGCTGGAGATCGGGTCCTTGGCGTGGCCCATCAGCCGACCGTCTTGCTTCGAGATCGAACTCACCTCGCCGAGGATCTCGGCGTACGTGTCGAGCCCGTCGAACATGTCGCGGGCGGCGGTCAACAGATCGATCTTGTGGGTGGTGACCAGCGCCCCGAGCGAGAGCGGGTCGTGCTTGATGAAGTCGACCACCTCGCGGTAATCTTCCGGATCGGCGTGGATGGTCCGATCGATGCCCACCAGCACGGCGTCCAATCCCAGGGCCTCGGCCCAACGCGGAAACACGTTCATGATCGACGACTTGCCGGTCGTCACGCCCACGAAGTACATCGTCGGCCGGGTTGCCTTCGGCGGTAGCGAAGCCATGGGTGTCAGTTCTCCTGCGCGTTGTCGATGATTTGCGGCCGGCCGTCGATCTCGACGATTCGTTTGCGGAAGCCTTCGGTTTCGATGGTGCCGTAGTCGTGGCCGGCGTCGCCCGGATAGACGCAGAAGGAGATCAACGGCTCGTCGCCGGTGTTGATCGAGCGGTGAGCCCAGCGGGCCGGCACGTAAACGGCCACGTCGGGCCGCATCGCGACGGCGCTGGTCGCGCCCTCTTCGGTCTCCATCAGCATGTAGCCCTGGCCTCGCACGCAGAGGTAGATCTCGGCCGTGTCGCGGACCTCGTGATAGTGGCCTTTGGTCATGTAGTATTCGCGGCCGATCTTGCCCGGCAGCGTAACGCTCATGCACCACTGCAACTCGCCGGCGATCTCGGGGATCTTCTTTTCGTAGACCTTATAGATCACCGGGTCGCCGGCGTCGAGGGCGGCCCGGGCGGCGCCGGCGTCTTCGTACATGTCGGCCATCGCGCTGAGGTGCCGCTCGTAGACGTTGTCCGGCTCGGCCAGCGTGCCGCTCTGGCGATCGATGACGTCGGAAAAGGGTTCGGATATGAACATAGGCTGAAGGTGGCTACTCCTCTGTTTTCGATTCCTGCTGCCAGTATCCCAGCATGTGGTCGTAGATGCGTGTGAAATCTCGCAAGACGTCGCCGTAACGCTCGATGCTCTCGGGGCGCGGCTCGACGGTCTTGCTCGAGGTGGCCCGCTCTCGGGCGACGGCCGCCGGGTCGTCGATCAGCCCGGCGCCGGCGGCCCCCAGCAACGCGGCCCCCTTGATGCCCGCCTCGGGCTCCTCGGAGATTTTCAGCGGCGCGCGGATCACGTCGGCCTTGATCTGGTTCCAAAGCTCGTTGCGGGCGCCCCCGCCGACGCAAAGCACGCGATCGACTTCCAGCCCCAGGCTGCGGAACAACCCCACGTCGCGTCCGAGGGCCAACGCCACGCCTTCCATCGCCGCGCGGGCGAAATGGGCCGCCGTATGGTTCAACGTGATACCGAAGTACCCGCCGCGGGCCGACGTGTTCTCGCGGCGCCGTTCGCCGAGCATATAGGGATAGAAAACCAGCCCCTCGCTCCCCTCCGGAATCTCCTCAGCCATCTCGATCAGCTTCTCGAACGAGACCTCGTCGTCGCCGTCGCGTGCCGAGGAAATGAGGTCTTTACACCACTTCATGCTTAGCCCGCCACAATCGAGGATCGTGAACGGGATCCAGCCGTCGACCACGTGCCGCAGGTTCTGCACGGCCGGATGGATCAGCGGCTTGGCGCTGTGGGTGGCGAACAACGAGCTGGTGCCGGTCACGTCGGACGCGATCCCCTCGCCGACAATGCCGAAGCCGAGCATCGAGACCGGGAAGTCGCCCCCGCCGGCAACCACCGGCGTGCCGGCCGGAACGCCCGTGGCGGTGGAAGAACTCTCGGTCACCGTACCGATGACGGCATGCGACGGCGAAACCGGTGCGAATCGCTCCAGATCGACCTCGACCGCCGCGGCCATCTCCGCCGAATAGGCGTCCTGCTGCCAATCCCAGAGAAACGACCCGGAGGCCTCGCTCGGATCGGTCGCGGCAACGCCGGTGAGCTTGAAGTTGATAAAGTCCTTCGGCACCAGGAACCAGCGGGCTCGCTCGTAGGCCTGCGGCGTGTTCTCCTTGTACCAACGGACCTTCAGGCCGATCCAGGCGGGGTTGATCGGGTTGGCGGCCACGGCCGAAAGCTGCGGCTCGTCGTGGGCTCGGCGGACTTGCTCGCATTGCGGGCCGCAGCGCTTGTCGCACCAAAGCTGCACCCACTCGGTGGTCACCTGGCCCTGTTCGTCGATGCCTACCGGGCCATGCATTTGGCCGCAGGAGGCCACCGCCGCAAGCGACTCCGGCGCGACGCCCGTTTCGGCAAGTACCTGGCGGATCGCCCGGCAAGTCTCGTCCCACCAATCGTCGGGCCGCTGCTGCGCCCAGCCGGGTTCCGGGCTATCGACTTCGTGGGCGATTTGGGCAATGCCGAGGATATCGCCCGATTCGCCCACGACCGCCGCTCGGGCGCTCTGCGTGCCGACGTCCAGCGCGAGGATGTTCTTGCTCACCGGGGTGATCCTCCAAGTACCGAATCTGGGCGAACGGGGGAAACGACAGCTCGCTACGCCGCGTCAGTTGTCATCCGGCTCGGGCGTCGGGTCGGGCTCAGGAGTGGGAGCGGGCTCTTGCGGCTTCAGCGGGATGACCGAAAGCGACTGCACGTCATCGTGACCGGAGTTGAGCTTATCGGGGCCGGTGACCATGTCGAAGTTCGAGACGATCAACTCGTTGCCGCGTACCAGCGGTTCGCCCGGCTGATCGAGTCCGCCCTTGGAGCCGTCGCAATCGGGGCTCTTGGCCAGCACGCTGACTTTGGCGTCGGGCGTAACGACACAGATGGCGTTGTTGGAGAAGTCGGCCACGTAGATCGTGTCGTCCAGGCCGACGCACAGGCCGTCGATGCTCTTGAGACACTCGTCCTGGGCCCAGCGTTCGTTTCTGGTTACCCCGCCCAGCGCGTTGAAAGTGATCTTGTGTACGGTCCCGTCGCCGAAGTTGCCCACGTAGAGATTCCCTTTGCTGTCGAAGTCCAGTCCGTCGGCACCGTATTGCACGTCCATGTTCTGCGTCTCGAACGTGGCCACCAGATTGGGGTCTTTCAGCGTGTTGTCCACCTTGATCGGAGCCGCGTTGAGCGGGAAGCGATAGACGCCGCTGACGAGCGGTTTGCCTTCCTCGGTCTTCAACAGGCTGTGGGTCACGTAGACCTGACCTTTGTGTACCCGCACGCCGTTGGGATGGCCCATGCCGTACGCCACGACGCTCACCGACGCGGCCCGGCCTTCTTCGTTGAAGGTCAGCCGCAGGATGCGCCCGAGACTCTGTGGCTCGTCTTGGCCCCAGTCCTGGTTGTCGGCAATGTAGAGATCGCCGTTCGGCGCGAAGTCGACGCCCATCGGACATGCCCGGCCGGTCTGCGGATGCGTCGGCACGATACACAGCAGCCGGACGTTGTTCTCGGGATCGATCTTCATCAGCACGGCCGGATGGGTCCGGTCGCCGTAGTTCGGGCAGGCCAGAATGATGTTGCCGTCCTTGTCCATGGCCATACCGTCGGGCGTGGGGCAGATTTCCGGCAAAGTGGCCAGCAACTGCGGTTCGACCAGGGCCGAATCGTCTTGGGCGGAGGCCAGCCCGGCAAAATGAAAACCGCCGAGGCCAACGGCCACAACAACCAACACCGAAAGCCGCCACAGCGGCACCACACCAACACGGCAACTGCACATCGTGATTTCTCCTTCTGGGACGTACGGCCCCGTCAGACGTAAAGGGAATTGTCGAAATCGACCGGCAGGACACGAACCTCGAAATATAACCGTCCCCGTCCGGGTGGTCAATTTCCCCGCCGATGATGGCTGTGCGTTACTCCCAAGCGGCGGGAGATGTGGCAGAGGGGTTGCTATATTCGCTTAGGCGAATATAATCTCCCTGAACGCCAGCTAATGGACGGACAGAACATGGATCTCAAGTCAGAATACCCTCAATCAGCGGAAGGCGACCCCGCCGATTCGGTTGTGTCAGCGGCCTGCCAAGCCGTCCTCTCGGAAGACATCGACGGCATGTTTCGCGCGTTTTCCGACCGCACGCGGCTGAGAATCCTCCAACTGCTGCTGGGTGGGGAAACCTGCGTGGGCGACATCGTACAGATCCTCGAGGTGCCGCAGCCGCGGGCGTCACGCCATCTGGGCTACCTGCGTAAGACCGGCCTGGTGACCGTCCGCAAGTCGAGGCAGTGGAGCTACTACTCGCTGCGGCCGGCCGAAACGCCCTTCCACGCCAAGTTGCTGGAATGTCTGGCCAACTGTTTCGCCGACGTGCCAGAACTGAAGGCCGACCAGCAGAGGGCCCGGGCGTTGCGAGCCTCGGGCGAATGCTGCTGCCCGCCGCCGACGACTGCAAACCCGACACATCACGGGGCAACCACTGGACCAAACGCATGACAAGCGAATCCGATTCCCCCCGGCCGGCCGCAGGGCTGGGCTTCTTCGAGAGATACCTCACCGTCTGGGTGTTGCTGTGCATCGTGGCCGGTATTGCACTGGGCAAAGCCGCGCCAGGAATCGCCACGGCGCTCGACGCGATGGCGATCAGCGTAGGCGACGCCCCGATTGTCTCCATCCCGATCGCAATCTGCCTGTTCTTCATGATGTACCCGATCATGGTGAAGATCGACTTCGCCGAGGTGCTCAAGGCCGGCAGGAGTCTCAAGCCGGTGGGATTGACGCTGCTGATCAACTGGGCCGTTAAGCCGTTTACGATGTTTGCGATTTCGGTCTTCTTCCTGGGCACGCTGCTGCTGGGTTTCATCGGGCCGGACGAATCCGATTACGTCAACATGCCGCTGGGAGAGCGCCTCGAGGCGGGCGATCCGTACAGTGGCGGAACGGTCGTCCTCTGGGACCCACAGACCCGTGAGGAAGTCGCCACCGAGAACGCGCCGGACACGGCCGTCAAGAAACTCAAAATCCCTCTCTGGCGAAGCTACCTGGCCGGCTGCATCTTGCTGGGCATCGCCCCCTGCACGGCGATGGTGCTGGTCTGGGGATTTCTGGCCAAGGGCAACGACGGACACACGCTGGTGATGGTGGCCATCAACTCGCTGGCCATGCTGCTGCTCTACGGACCGCTGGGTAGCTTTCTGTTGGGGATTGGCCACCTGGCGGTTCCCTGGCAAGCCCTGTTGCTGTCGATCGGCGTCTACGTCGCGCTGCCCTTGGTGGCCGGCTACTTCTCGCGCAAGTGGCTGATCGCCGTCAAGGGACGTCAGTGGTTCCAAGAGAGATTCCTCCACGTGCTCACGCCGATTACGATTCTCGCCCTGCTGGCCACGCTCGTGCTGCTGTTCTCCTTCAAAGGTGAGACGATCCTGGCACACCCGCTGACGATTCTGTGGATCGCGATCCCGCTGTTTCTTCAGACTGTGTTGATTTTTGCCTTGGGCTACGGCCTGGCCAAGTGGCTGAAGCTCTCCTACCGCGACGCGGCCCCCTCGGCAATGATCGGGGCGTCGAACCATTTTGAAGTGGCCATCGCCACGGCCACGATGCTCTTCGGGCTATCGTCCGGGGCGGCGCTGGCCACTGTGGTCGGCGTGTTGATCGAAGTGCCGGTGATGTTGATGCTGGTGCGGATTTGTCTGCGGACGCAGGGCTGGTTTGGTGACGGGGTGGTGCTTGCGGAAGACTCGGCGTTGGCTGCTCGGGGGCAAGAGGCTGCGTGAGAATCGGGCTTCTGTCTGGCCAACAAGCCTCCAGCCATCGTAGCCGAAGTCGTCAGACTTTGGCCGAATGACCAAGAGGCCAAAGTCTGGCGACTTCGGCTACCCTGAAGGATGGTCGCAACGCGACGCTACTTGCCGAGCGTCTGCCACGTCAATCCGTCCACGTTGCGCCGCCCCCCGGGGATCGCCAGGCTGGCGGCATAAGCGATCAGGAAACAACTGCCGAAGCCGATCGTCGGGTAGAGGAAGAAATGCAGACCGGTGAAGTTCCTCACGCAGTACAACACCACGGCGCTGGCCAGGAAGCCGCAAAACGCCCCGGCCGCGGTGGTCCGCCGCGTGAAGATCCCCACGGCGAACAAGCCGGCTAGCCCTCCGCCGAACAGCCCGATGATCTTGCTGTATTGGTCCCACATCGACGTGCTCTCGAGCCACGCCATGTAGAGCCCCAGTGCGGTGCCGACCACGCCGAGGATCACCGTCAGCCATCGGGCCAGCCGCAGGCAGCGGTGGTCGGAAGCCTCGGGCACGGCCCGGCGGTAGAAGTCGGTGGTGATCGCCGTGGCCATCGAGTTCATGCTGCTGTCCAAACTCGACATGGCCGCGGCAAACAGCCCGGCGATCACCAAGCCGGCGATGCCGGAGGGCAACTGCTGGGCGATGAACCAGGGGAAGATCTGATCGATCGTCCCGGCCGGGTTGAGCATCTGGGGGTTGGTCCGATAGAAGGCCCAGAGCGCCGTGCCCACGCCGAAGAAGAGGATCGAGGCGGGCACGGTCAACACGGCGTTGGTCCAGATGCTGCGTGCGGCGGCCTTCTCGCTGTCGGTGGTCAGGTAACGCTGCACGACGGTCTGATCGGCCGTGTAGGAGACCAGGATCTCGAACGGTTTGCCCAGCAGGATCACCCAGAACGCGGCCACCGTGGCGTTCCAGGTGAAGTTGGCCATTTTGAGTTTCTGCTGCTCGGGCGCATCGGCCAACACGCCGAACACGCCGCCGTCGATGTTCACGGCCACGATCACCAACGCCAGCATCGCTCCGCCCAACAACACGAAGACCTGCAAGACGTCCGTCCAGATCACCGCCTCAATGCCGCCGAGGACCGTGTAGAGCGTGGCCAGGGCGCCCATCAGCAGGATGCAGACGTAGATGTCGATGCCGGTGACGGTCTGAAGCGCGGCGGCCGGCAGATAGAGCACCACGCCCATCCGCCCGAGTTGAAAGAGCACAAACGCCGCGCTGCCGAGCAATCGCGTGGCCAGGTTGAATCGCCGCTCAAGGTACTCGTAGGCCGTGGTCACGTTCAACCGGCGGAAAAATGGCAGATAGAGAAAGACCACCGCCGGGGCCACGGCCACGATCATCATGTTGCCTAGGAAATAGACCCAGTCGGTATCGAAGGCCTTGGCGGGAATGGCCATAAAGGTGATCGCGCTGAGTTGCGTGCCGAAGATGCTCAGCCCGGCCGCCCACCAGGGGATGCGTCGTCCGCCGAGGAAGAAGTCTTCGGTGCTCTTCTCCCGCCGCGAGAAGTAGAAGCCCATTGCCACCAGCGCGCCGAGGTAGACCGTCAGTACGCCGTAGTCGAGCGGTCCGAACGACTGTGGGGTTTTGCGCGGTTTGGCCCAGAAGACGTTGGGGGTGCGGATGCCCGGCCGGGCCTCGCCGCTGGCCACCACGTAGCGGCCGCGCCAAGTCGTTGCGTTGACGGTTACCGGCGGCCAATCGCCTTCGGACGTCTCTTTGGGAAACGCCCCGCGGACCGACCAAGTGTCGGTGATCGTGTGGTAGACCAGCACGTCGGGCAGGAAGCCGGGGTGGTCGTCGCGGAGATCGCGAAACGTGTTAACGCCTTCGTCGCCGCCGACGATCGCGAAACTCGCCTGGCCCAGCGGCATCGCGGGCGAAGGAGCGGCTGCGGTGAATCGCCGTTGGCCGTCGACTTCGACGTCGGCGATTTGCGTCCACCGGGCCGTTGCGGGGTCGTAGCAATAGGCGTCGTTGAGGAAGACCCGTTTGTCGTCGCCGGGCTCGTCGTTATCGAGCGTGACTCCGCCAATCAGGTAGAACTTGCCCCGCTGCACGGCGGCCACCGCTTGCATCCGCGGCTTGCCCGGCCATGTGGGGAGTTGCTTCCATTCTCGTTTGTCTTCCTGCTGGGAGAGATCCAACGCCCAAAACGTGTCCATCGCCACCGGCAGTTTCATCTCCCCGCCCTCTTCGGGCAAATACGGCTTCGGGCGGTCCTTGCCGCCGGCGACGTAGATCGTCCGGTCGATCATGGCCCCGCAGAAGAACGCGGCCGGGGAGGGCATCGCCGGGAGCGTTTCGACATCGAGCGTGCCGGGGGCATCGTCGCTGCCGGGAGTCCATCGCAGCAGGAACACGTCGGCGTAGTGTTGGTCCGCGTCGCCACCGCCGAGACAGACCACGCCTTCGTCGGTGGTGATCGACACGCCGTAGGCCAAGGGCCGATCCAGCGCCCGTACGGTCTTCCATTCGGCTTCCGATTCCTCGCCCGGTTTGGCCTTGAGCACGAAGACCTTGTCGTACCAGACCTTCGTCTTCTTATGCGGGTCGTCGTCCCACGGCCGTCCGTAGGGGAAGTTGGCCCCACCGGCGACGATCAGCGCGTCGTTGCTCACGCCCACGTACGCCGCGGCGAAACCCTCGGGGTCGGGTAGGGCGGGAAGTTGCTCCCAGTCGAGCACGGCGGTCGGTTCCGATGCTTCGGCGACCGCCACGGTCGTGATCAAAATCGTCACGCCAACGCCGGATAGTATGCGGCACACGCGTTAACTCCCTATCGATCGGCATCTTCCCGAACGCTGAACTCCAACTTCCAACGCCCGTCGGTCTTGGTGCTGACACACCACAGCTCAAACGTCCCCAACTCGGTGATCCGCGAGTGGAACGTCACCGGCACGTAGGGCTCGTCGATCGCGTCGTCGGCCGGCAGCAGGGCCTCCATCGAGTCGGTTTCGGCCAACTCCTCCTCGGCCCACGAATCGAGCACGTCGCCAGGCGCGTCTTGCTTGCGGGTGGAGGAACTGAAGAAGCGGAATTGGGCCCCCTCGCCGACGACCAGCCCGATCTCGTCGCCGGGCACGTCCGTCTCGGTGCCCTCTTCCATGCCGATCGGCACCACGCACAACGCCCGCAGCGGACGCGGGGCGCCGGGGATGGCCAACCCGGCCGTCTCGATGCCGACGTAGTACGAGCGGGCCGTGCCGCCACGGATCCGCACGCCGCCGCACTCCTTGGCCCAGCCGTAGTAGGCCGCGCCTCGAGCCGCCGCGTGATCCAGGTCGTGTTCGCCCTGCAAGAGCTGCGGTGCTGCATCGGCCGGAAACCACTCGCCGAGCACCTCGAGCAGCCGCGAACGCAACGCGTCGGCCTTGAACACGCCGCCGTTGAACAACACGCGGGTGGGCCGGGCCGGCGTGTCTTGCTCGGAGCCGTGTGACTGAAGAAACGCCGCCAGGTGGCGAGTGACCGCCGTGTCGGACTCGAACGGCAGGCCGATCTCGCGAAAACCGGACGCCCGGCGGCGCTCGGGCCGTTCATCGGCCGCACAGCGGGGGAAGAAGCCGTCCAGCAGCAACTCGCCGACGGCCGCACGTTCGACGTCGACCGACACGGTGCCGCCGATCAGCTTGCTGCCCCGGCCGAGGACGGAAACCGGAAACTGCTCTTTTCCCTCCGCCGCCAGCAGGGCCTCCTTGGCATTGCGGCAGGAATGCCACAGCGCGACCGACTGCCACGGGTCGAGCTTGACGTTCTTCTCGGAGAACCGCCCGGCCACGTGGTGGGCCAGCGCCAGGTCCATGTTGTCGCCACCGACCAGCAGATGATTGCCCACGGCGAGACGCTTGAGTTGCAGGTCGCCCGCTTCTTCGCCCACGCCGACCAGCGTCAGGTCGGTCGTGCCGCCGCCGACGTCGCAGACCAGCAGAGTATCGCCCACCGTGAGCGACTCTCGCCAACGGTCGCCGCTGGCGGCCAACCACGAATAGACGGCTGCCTGGGGCTCCTCCAGAAGCACGAGATCGCGCGGCAGTCCGGCGGCCAGCGCAGCCTCCCGCGTCAATTCCCGGGCGCTGGCGTCGAACGAGGCGGGAACCGTCAACACGACGAGTTGCTCGGCCACGGGCGACTCGGGAAACGCGGCTTCCCAGGCGGAAACGAGGTGCTCGAGATAGCGGCGGGCGGCGGTCACCGGCGAAATCTTGGGGATCTCCTCCGGCGCGTTCCACGGCAAGATCGGCTGATGGCGATCGACCCGGCTGTGACATAACCACGACTTGGCGGCCGAGACGGTCCGGTCGGGCACTTCGGCCGCTTGCTGCCGCGCATACTCGCCGGTGGCGAAGTCGGCCCCGCCGGACCAAGGCAGGTCGCAGGCTCCATCGCCGGCCTCTTGTTCGGTCGCCAGATAGAGAAACGACGCCAGCGTGGTCCGCGATTCGACCGTGCCGGCGGCCACAAGCTGCGGAATCGGCAGCAGTTCGATCTGCGGCTCCTCGGCTTGAAGTGACGCGTAAGCGAGCACGCTGTTGGTCGTGCCCAGGTCGATTCCGATGACGTATTTTGGTGACATGTAGTTCTTTTCCCCGTTTAGCAGCCGCCGGCACGGCGGCTTCATCAGCCCGACGTGTCACGATCCGAAGCCGCCGTGCCGGCGGCTGCTAAACGGCTGGTGGTCGGTATTGCGGTTTACGCAGTAGCCCGGTCGTTCCTACGACAATTCAACTTCCGCCGGCGCGATCACTCGGGCAGCCGATTTGCTTCCGGAGAAGGCGGGCAACTCGCACTTGGCGGCCTCCCAGCCGTGATGCACCATGCGACCTTGATGGGGTGGCTGGCCGGTGACGTTGCCCACCAGGCGATATCGGCCCGAGTCGAAACCGGCCGGCACCTCGACCTCGGCCCCCTCTTCGTCTTTCAATACCGGACGCATCGCGAAGAGCCGATCGAGCACCTTCCCGCAGTCGCGATGCACGTCGCGCACGGCGGCGCCGATCTGGGCGTCGCTGTAGGCGTCCAGCGGCTCCTGGATGAAGTCGACCAGTCGGGCCTCCCGTTGCAGCGTGGCCAGCAACGAGACGGCCTCGCTTCGAACCGGTTTGGGCGGCGCAGCCGGCTTTTTCGGCTTTTGCTTCGCCGGGCCGGTCGACTTGCCGGCGTCCGCCTTGGCCGGCTCCGGTGGCCCTAGAGCCAACCGTACCTGGCCGGCAGCCCGGGCACTGAATAGTACGGCGAAGAACGCGCGGATGGAAAGGAGTATTCGTTGCATGCCTTAATCCTATCGATGGGGGCAACTCCAGCCGGTTTGCGGGTCTTCGTGCCGGCTCAAGCCGTTATCGAACCACAAAAGGGCGCCGGACGCAACACGCCCTACAGCTTGCTGTAGATCAGCGCCTCCAGCGTCCAGGCAGGCCGGGCAAGGAATCTTGGGATCGCGGACCAGCCAACGAAGTTCAAGGCAGCAAAGACGATTGGCAGCATCCCCACCAGCGCCAATACGACCAGAGCAGCGAAGATTTTGGAGACGCTCACGTCATGCCCGGGCGTTCCTCTCGTGCGAGGGCCGCCGAATTCGTCGGTCAGGAACACCCAGCCGAACGCCCACACGGCGGCTATACATACCAACGCCAACAACACGCAACCGACCGCCATCGGAGCCCACAGTTCACAGCGGAGAGTGGCATCTTGGGCAGCGTAGAAAAACACGCAGCACGTGCCCGCAAACATCATCCCCAAGAGAACGAGCGTGGGATGCTCGCCGGCCGTTACTCCGACCGCTGCCCAACACGCCACCCGAAACACTCCGAACACCACCAGATCGATCACCAGAAGCCAGAACGCGGCGCGTGTGGCCATCGCGGCCTGACGGATTTGCCGCCGCAGCCGGACGGTCTCGGCCAACTCATCCAACATCTCGTCGTCCAGCGGCCATCGATCGCGGAGTCCAAACGTCGGTGGCAGGTGGCCCAGGATCACGTTCGCTCGCGGCGGGAGTTGCCCGTCGGCATGGGCTTCGTCGACGGGATCGGCTCGACTCGGTTTCGGTAAGACGGTAGGGGAAACCCTAGCGACGTTTGTGGCGACGGGCGTTTCCTCTGCCGGCGAGGCGGATTGCGGCGGCACCTCGATCAATCGGCCACACGCCGGGCACTTCACCTCGGTCCCAATCCACCGCGATCCCAGCGGAAACTGCATGCCGCATTTGCAGTGTGCTTCGACGCTCATGCTTCACTCCCCAAACGGTTTCCGACGAAACAACACTTTTCTCAAACTGCAATCTCTCAACGATGCCCCATCGGCCCTAGAACTTGCTCAGGATCAACGCCTCCACCGTCCACGCCGGCCGAGCGAGGAACTTCGGGATGGCTGCTAAACCGACGAAATTCATCACCGCCATGACGCCCGGCAGGCCTGCAATGAAGATCATCCCAAACGTCATCCCGATCGCCATCTCCGCCGGGAAACCTCGCCCGCCGGGTCCGCCGCCGATGAGGAGATTGCCGGCCAACGAAATCCCGAGAACTACCACCAGCAACGAGAAGATGATCCCCACCGTCAGCGGCGCCCACACTCGGCATCGCAACGTGGCGCCGTGGGAAAGGAAAAACAACAGACACAGGCCGCCCATGACCAACACGAGGGCCAACAGTCCCGTTAGCGGATCGCGCGCTCCTCGGGGCGCGAAGGCCAACAGGGGCAGAAAAGCGATCCCGAAGATCGCCAGGTAGACCAGGGCGATCCACGCCGCCACCCGGGTGGCCACCGCCGCACGCCGGATATGGCGCCGCAGCCGGGCCGTCTCGGCCAAATCGGCCAACTGGCCCTCGCTCAACGGCCAGTGATCGCGGGTTCCGGTCAGCCGCGGCAGTTGACGCAGAGTCATCGCCGCACGTGAAGGCAGCGAATCGTGCGGCTTGGCGTGCTCGGTGTAACTCAGTTGGCTGGCAGCGTAAGGATTCTCTGCCTCACGCGGCGGCCGAGGCGTGTCGGGGCTCGCCCCATACGAGGGCACCGTTCGCTGCGATGGCGGGGCTGCCGGACTTTCCCCACGCGACGCAGAGGACGGCGGACGCGTGCCGGCTGGGTCTGCTCCGGCTGGGCTGGCCGGGCTGGCCGGTGCGACCGCCTGCTGCGGCACCTCGAGCACGCGGTTGCACGTGGGGCACTTGGCCCGGCGTCCGGCCCACTGCGGACCCAACCGAAACTGTTGACCACACTCGCAACTGAGATTGATACTCATGGATGACTCCCCAATACGGTTGCTGTGTTGATGGAACGGCCCCCAATACCAATGCCGCGTGAACCGGCGACGCCGCCTCGAGCGCGGTTGACGGTCCGCAGCAGCCCACGGTTGCCAACCGCTCACCACCCATCATACCGGTATGGCCGAGGGGCGTGCAATGGTTGTCACGGGGGCCTTCCCATTCGCGAGCCTATCCGGTGGCAGAGCAACCTGGTACGCTTGCGAGGATGCTTACCTCAGAGGAAATCCTCGGCCCAAACGGCCGAATCGCCAAACGGCTGCCGAGTTACGAACATCGGCGAGAACAACTCCAGATGGCCGACGCGGTTGCCCACGCCATCCAGCGGCCGGGACATCTGGTGGTCGAGGCCGGCACGGGCGTGGGAAAGAGCTTCGCGTACCTCGTTCCGGCAATCCTGGTGGCCGCCTCGCGCCGGGGAGAATCGTCGCCACCGAGCACCTCCGGCGCGCCGGCCGGCGACAAACCCCACCGTGTGGTCGTCTCGACGCACACCATCAGCCTGCAAGAGCAACTGATCGAGAAGGACGTGCCGCTGCTGAACAGCGTGATCCCGCTGGAATTCACCGCCGTGTTGGTCAAGGGGCGCGGCAACTATCTCAGCCGGCGGCGGCTGAACAACGCACTGAGCCGGGCAAACAACCTCTTCTCGCAACACGAGGATTTCGAACAGCTCCGGCAGATTCGCGACTGGGCCGACCAGACGACCGACGGATCGCTGGCAGATCTCAACTTCCGGCCGCGTCCGGCCGTGTGGGACGAGGTGGCCAGCGATCACGGCAATTGCATGGGGCGAAAGTGCCCCAACTATCAGCAGTGCTTCTACTATCGAGCACGGCGACGCGTGGCCAACGCCCAAATCCTGATCGTCAACCACGCGCTGTTCTTCAGCGATCTGGCCCTGCGGCGGCAAGGCGCGAGCATCCTGCCCGACTACGGCGGCGTCGTCCTCGACGAGGCCCATACCGTCGAAGCGGTCGCCGGCGATCACCTGGGGCTGGGCGTCAGCAACGGGCAGGTCGATTACGTGCTGCGGCGGCTCTACAACGATCGGACCAATCGCGGGCTGCTGGTGCATCACGAGTTCCGCGAGGCCCAAAAGCAGGTCAACGACTGCCGCGATCGGGCCTCGGCGTTCTTCGACGGCATCGACGATTGGCTCGCCGAACATCCCACCGGCAACGGCCGCGTCCGCCAGCCGGAGATCGTGCCGAATCCGCTCAGCGAGGGATTGAGCAAACTGGCCAAGATAGTGCGCGACGAAGGCGAGAAGTTGAAATCGGCCGAGGAACGCCAAGACTACGCCTCAATGGTCGGCCGGCTCGAAGCGTTGGCCGGCGAAATCGAAAACTGGCGCCGCCAACAGCTTCCCGACTCGGTCTACTGGATCGAACGCTCGCTGCGCCGTCACCACCGCCGCATCACACTGGCCGGGGCACCGATCGACGTGGGGCCGGTCTTGCAGGAACAGCTTTACAGCCGAGTGCCCACCGTGGTGATGACCAGCGCCACGTTGGCCACCGGTACAGGACAGTTCGACTTTTTCAAGTCACGGATCGGGCTGACCGACGCCGAAACACTCTGCCTGGGCAGCCCGTTCGACTATCAGCGTCAGGCCCAACTGATCCTCCCCACCGGCATGCCCGACCCGGGGTCGCAGAAGGCCTTGTACGAGCGCCGGGTGGCGGAGATGATCCGGCGTTACGTGAAGCGGACCGAAGGCCGGGCGTTCGTGCTGTTTACCAGTTATCAACTGATGAAGCAGGCGGCCGCGCAACTCAGAGGCTGGCTGGCCGAGCAGGACCTGACGTTGCTCTGCCAGGCCGACGGCATGCCGCGGAGCCGGATGCTGGCCCAATTCAAGGCCAACCCTCGCTGCGTGCTCTTCGGCACCGACAGCTTCTGGCAAGGCGTCGACGTTCCGGGCGACGCGCTGGTCAACGTGATTATCACGCGGCTGCCGTTTAGTGTGCCCGATCGCCCGCTGCTGGAGGCCCGGCTCGAGGCGATCCGCGCCGCCGGCGGCAATCCGTTCGCCCGGTATCAGCTTCCCGAGGCGATCCTGAAGCTCAAACAGGGCTTCGGCCGGCTGATCCGCACGGCCAACGACCGGGGGATGGTCGTGATCCTCGACCCCCGCATCCGCAGCAAGGCGTATGGGCGTCAGTTCCTGGCATCGTTGCCAAACTGCCGTCGGGTGGCGGAGCCGGTTGCCGGAAGGGATTCACCGACCATGCAGTAGGGTTATGTCGCCCCGGAATTGACTAGGGGGAAACGCACGGGAAATCCCGAAATCACGATCGGGATTGCTTGACAAGAACGTCGCACCCGTCTAAACTTAGCCTATATCTACAATTCTCGCACCTGCGCATCGCGCATACTGAGGCACAAGAAGTCCCTCTCGAAGGCCGTCATCCCAACCGGGTGATGGCTTCTTCTTTTTGGCGGTCCCCCGCTCGCTTTGGGCGATCTTATGCGCCCCGAGTGTGTGTAGGGCTGTTTAGGCGCACTTTCGACAATTCCCGAGGAGAACGCTCCGATGAAACGATTCGGCAGATTGGCGTACGTCGTTTTGGCGTGCATGGCGGCCGTGTTGGCTTCGCACCAGGCTTTGGCGTGCCCCGTGCTTTCCGATCACTTTGGCCACCCAGACGGCACCAGCCTCGTTGGGCAAACCGGCGGAGGCACCCCGGCGGGGATTTGGACGTCGCCGTGGGAATGGACCGGTTCGGGGGCCGATCCGGGCGACGCGTTCGCGACCTTCGGCGGTAAGCCGACCATCGGGAATACGGGAGGGATCGATTACCAGGTCTCGCGAGGATTCGACCTCTCCGGAGCCACCAACGTCGACCAGAGCGTTCAGTTCACCGTCGAGTTGACCCAGGTGACCGACAATCACAACGACTACGTGGCCTCGGTGATCTTCAGCGACGGCGCCGGCACCACCGCCGCGATGGGAATCGAGGACGATCTCTTCTTCGGCACTCTGGGCACCGACACCGAGTTTGCCGACGTGGGCACGCCCGTCGAGCCGGACGTCTTCTACTGGATGTTCGGCCAGTTGGACTTCAACTTCTCCGGCCAGGACGAGCGGCTGCGGGTGTGGGTCAACCGGCCCCACAGCGACATTGCCAACGGGACCAACGTCGACGTCGAGGTGATCGGCGATCTGGGCTCGTTCGGCGGCAGCGAACGGATCAGTCTTGGCGACCTGGTCTCGCTCTCGGCCGTCACGACCCAGCCCGACACGGCCAAGACCTTTGACGACTTTATGATTCTCAACCACGCCCACTGGGGCGAGGGCTACCCGCGTTTGGACATCGGTGTGAATGCCGGCGAGTTGGCGCCCGGCTTCGACGAATGGGTCGTGGGAGCGACGCCGCAGCCGTCGTTCTCCACCACGCAGGATCCGGAACTCTTCGGTGTGATCGGGGCGGATCCTGTCACCATCACCGTGGCCGCGCTGGAAGCAGGCGAGGATCTGACGCCGGTCGAGCAACTGTTGACCTCCGGCGTTGCCTTGGCACTTCGCAAGGACGGCGTCGAGGCGCTTGGTGGAATCGAACTGGTGCTTTCCGATCTGTTTGCCGACAGCCACATGCTGAAGACCTACCATCATCAGTCGTCGGTCGGAGGCGTCGATCCCGACGTCGACGTCTACATAGGCGTCGACGGCGGTCCGATGGAGTTGTGGGGAAGCATCACACCGTCCACTGGTGACGCCGCGCCGACGGAAGCCAACCTCAACTTCATGAACAGCACCACGCAGGACGTGATCATCCAGTTCATTCCCCGAGAGGCCGGTGGCAACGTGGGGCTCAGCGGCATGGCCTTCGTGCCCGAGCCCGGCACGGTCAGCATGCTGATCTTCGGGGCCGTCGGCCTGCTGGGCTTTGCCTGGCGGCGGCGGAGACGCTGAGGTAGTCGGGGAGTTCCAGGTTGGGTGCCATGCCCACGCTTGCGTGGGCATGTTGGTCGACGCTTCGTCATGCCCACGCAAGCG
>CAYYNP010000040.1:31467-46967 GCA_964472545.1 uncultured Planctomycetaceae bacterium
CCCGTTGGGGGGGCTTTTTTCGCCCGCCTTCTCACTCCCCCCCCCTGGGTGGGCATGGCACCCCGCTGGCAACGACCACACTGCCCCGGGCTACTCGTCCTCTTGCAGGTCGCCCTCGGTGATCATCGTGAAGCCCTTGCCGGCCAGCGTCTCTTGGCCCATGTCGATGTTGTCGACCATCAGCGCCACCGCGGCGCGGCCGTGCGGCCGCACCAGCAGCGGATAGGCCTGAATGATGTTCACCTCGGCCTGTAACAACGCCGTGCAGATCGCCAGCAGCGGCTGGGGAGAATCGGGCACTTCCACACCGATCAGGTCGCTCTCGATGATCGCCAACCCGGCCCGTTCGAGAACCTCGCGGCCTTCCTCCGGGTGGCTCAGCAGAAAGCGGACGAAGGCACATTCGGCCGAATCGGCGATCGACAGGGCCACGATCCGCACCTTGCTGCCCTCGAACCGGCGGACCACCTCGAGAAGCTGGCCCACGCGGTTCTCCAGAAAGACCGTGAACTGGCGGATGGCCGGATAGTTGCGGCCGCGCATGGTCGAGAAGCCGGTCGTCGAACCTTGGTCGATACTCATTGCCGCGGTACCGTTGGGTTAGCGGTCTTGGGGCCCCCGAAAGCCGACCAACTATAGGCAATCGGTGTCCGCCCGTCAACTGCCGCGGTGGCCAACGCCAGGAAGCCGAGTGAGCGGGCAGCCCAACCAAAAGACCCCAAGCCCGGGGCAGAAGCCTCCGGGAGGGGTCGCTCTTAACGAACAGTCGGCTCTCACGGCCGCCGACCTTCCGGGGGCTTCCGCCCCCGGCTAAGGCTGGCATTTGGGCCGAACTAGTATTCCGTCTCTTTGTTCACACCCGGCTGTGGATAGGGATAGTTGCCCGTGGCGTCGAGCTGCACCGGAGCGGCCGAATCGGCGGCGAAATCGGCCACGCCCGGGGCCATCTCGTGCTCGCAGTTGAGGATATCGTCGTAGGTGATGATCTGGCCGGTGTGTGCCGCCATCCGGCCCATCGAACTGACCATGCTGCTCTCGGCACCGCGCTTGGCCTCGTTGTAAGGCTTGTCTTCGCGGATGGCCTCGATCAGGTCGTCCCATTCCAACTGATAGGGATTCGGCTCGTTCGGCGGACCCCAGATCCGTTCGTCGGAGGTGAAGTGGTGGCCGTTGAACGTACGAACGCGGCCCGGGGCGTGCGACGACGTGGAGACGATCGCGGCGCCCTTGGTGCCGTGTACGTAGCTGGCAAACTCGTTGTGGCAGCCGGGGATCGCCCGGCCGTTGTAGAACATCTTGGTGCCGTCGGGGAAAGTATATTCGACGCCGTAGCTGTCGAGGTTCTGATCGACGTAGTCGCCGCGGAAGTGGCGGCCGCCGACGGCGTGGGCCTTGACCGGCCAGTCGCCCTTGACCCACGACAACTCGTCGACCTGGTGGATATAGAAGTCGCTGTAGATGCCGCCGGACGCCCAGAGGAACTTGTGGAAGTGGCGGATCTGATACATCAACTCGTCTTCACCTTCCGGCGGTGGGCCACAAACGCACGCCCGGCCGCACATCCGATAGCCTCGCAGCGCAATCAGGTCGCCGATCTCGCCGTCGCGGATCCGCTCGATCATTTCCTGGCGGCCGCGGCAGTGGCGAACCATCAGCCCCACGCCCACCTTGAGGTTCTTCTTATCGGCCTCGGCCGAGAGCGCGATCATCCGCTTGGTGGTGGGGCCGTCGACCGTGACCGGCTTCTCCATGAAGACGTTCAGGCCCTTGGAAATAGCGTAGGTGAAATGGACCCAGCGGAAGGCCGGCGGAGTGGCAAAGATGGCGATGTCGCCCGGGTCGAGGCAATCCATCGCCTTCTTGTAGCCGTCGAAGCCGAGGAACATACGTTCTTTCGGCACGTCAAACTTATCGGTGAACCTGCTCGCCAGCCGGCCGTGGCTGCCGTTGAGCTTGTTCTCGAAGACGTCGGCCATAGCGACCAGCTTGATCGGGCCGTTGTCGACCGACAGGGCGTTCGACGCGGCGCCCGTACCTCGGCCGCCACAGCCGATCAGGGCCACCTTGATGGTGTTGTCCTCGGCGGCGTGGACGTGCTGCGCGGCACCCCCCACTAGGGCTGTCGCCGCGGTCACCCGGCCGGTGTTCTTGAGGAACTCACGACGGGAGCTGACGCGATTCCCGGTTTCGCTCATGGCAAGCTTTCTCCTGTTTCTCGGTAGGAATAATCGGCTGTGTGTGGTGGATTGCGGCCCCGGTGCTCGGGGCAGTCGAATTCTAAGCATAGCAGAACGCGCCGCCGATTCAAACAAAGAACGCTTCGGGCTTTGTCGGAAAACGTCATAGTAGTCATCTCGCTCCGCGAGATGTCACTTCGTCTCGCGGAGCGAGACGACTACTATCCGCTACTATCCGCTACTATCCGCTACTATCCGCTACTATCCGCTACTATCCGCGAGTTCGCGAGTTCCCCGACGGAACCTAGAATTCCATCAGGCCAGCCCCTTCCACGGCGATGCACGGAAAGACGGCCGGCTTCAGCCCCGTCGGGCGGTAGTAGTGCTTGACCAACGCGCGGCGAACCGCCTCGACGCTTTCCTTTCCGGCCAACACCATGATGCACCCGCCCAGGCCGGCTCCGGCGATTTGGGCGCCGGCCACGCCGGGGACCGACGTGGCAACGTCGACCATCCGATCGATCTCCGGCGTGCTACACGCGTAGCTGCCCGGTTGCATGTAGAGCTGGGCCGCCAGCACGCGGTCCGGGTCTTCGCTGGCCAGATCGGCAATCAGTCCTTCGAGGTAGCGGTCGGAACAACTCGGCTCGGCCGCGCGATACTCTCCCCGCTCATCCGCCCGGGCGACCCGATCGCCGTCGTGGCTGATGCCCATCAACCGGCCGAACTGTTCGACCCGGCCGGCGGCCAACAGATCGACGCACATCGCGCTGCGGTGGATCTCGGCCGCCCCGAAAAGCAACACGCCGCGCGGATAATACCGCGTTCGCTCGTCGTGCGTGGCAAAGTTGGCCTCGATCAGCTCGCGATGCTCGCCGGAGAGCATGGCCGTGAACTCCTTGCGGTCGGCCGACTCCGGCACCCGCAATAGCCAGCGATAGACGTCGCTGGTGGCGCGGCCGAGCGTCTTGGGGTCGATGTCGCGGACGTATTCGAGCGAAGCGGCGATTTCCGGGCAGCGCTGCTTCAACAGCGCGAAGCCGAGGTTGTAGTCGGCGATCCGGGCGTTGAAGGTGTGTTTGGCGTCGGTGCTCTTGGTCGCCCGGATGTGGCTGTTGGCGATCACCACCTGATAATCGGCCGGGGCGTCGATGATCTTCTCCACGCGAAACGGCAGGTAGCCGACGTGGGCGATCTTGCCGCGCTGGCCCAGGTAGATCGCCGCGTGGTCGCCGGCCCCGCCACGCGAGCCGACGAACCACTCGCCCTCGCCACAGAGATCGATAAACTGCCGGCTGGTCAACTCGAAACCGTTCAGCGCGATGGCCGCCTGCAACGTGGCCACCACGATCGTCGAGCTGCTGCTTAAGCCTGCGGCGATAGGCACGTTGCCCGAGAGTGCCACGTTCAGTCCACGGATCTTTACGTCCTGGTAACCGTGTTGCAGCCGGAGCACGGCGGCCTTGATGTAATTCCCCCAATCGCCCTGGGCGCTGTAGAGCAGTTTGCGAACCCAGTCGCTGTTGACGAAGTTGAGCCAATCGCTCCAGGCGAACCGTCCGATCAGTTCGGAGATACTGAACCGCACCGGCTTGAACTTCCGCGGCCGGGTGTTGACGGCCACCACGTCGTGGTCGTCGCGGAGCCCCACCACGGCGAGCGTCTCGCGGTCGATGGCCAGGAAGTTGGTCAGCCCGCCGCGGTGGTCGACGTGCCGTCCCATGAGGTTGATTCGCCCGGGCGCCCGCACGATGCAGACCTTCTGGTCGAGCCCGAACCGCTTGCCGTAGCATTGCAGCACGGCCTCGAGGTCTTTGCACTTCTGCCGGTGCAGATCTTCGTGGCGCCCGTAGATCTTCCGCAGCCAGCGGTCGAGGCCGGCGCCACGGCGGTCGAGTTTGGCCAGCCACTGGCCGACGGTCGCATACTGGTTGGACTTCAATTGCGGCCGAACCGCCGCGCCGTTTTGCCGGCCTTCGGCCTTGGTTCGTCGTACGTAGTCCTGGATCGCCAGCAACTCGTCGGGCGAGTTGAAGCCCTGGATCCAATCGGGGTTCTCCACGGGAACCGTCCGCACGCGAAACCGCCGGCCGCCCTTGCCGTCGCGGATGCCGGAAAGATGCCGGACCACGTCGGGCAGGTCGTATTGGCCGCGCGGGTTGTCGTTGTCGATCTTGGCCACGCCCTGGTAGAAGGCCTCGGCCTTGAAGAGATAGAGGCTCGGGTTGACCCGCTTGGCGGTCTTCTCGAGTCGGGCGACAGTGTAGCGTTTGCCGCCGATCTCGACGTGCTCTTCATTTTCCGAGAGGCTGCGTTCGGCCGGCTCAATGATGTCCAGCGCCTGCCCGTTGCCGTCGACCACCACGCGTCCGGCGGCAGAGTTGGGCATCTTGGACTTCGGCAACGTCAACAGCGCCAGGTCGGCCTGCTGTTTGACGAACCCGGCCACCAACGCATCGACCGCCGGACGTTCGAGGTACTTGTCGCCCATGGTCACCAACACGTTGCCGTCGTGATCGATGCTCTTAAGCACCTCGGCGGCGACCTGCGCCGCATGGCCGGTGCCGAGTTGCGGCGACTGATAGACGGCCATCACGCCCGGATGCTCCCGGGCGACGACCTTCAGCACCTGTTCTGACTTGGAGCCGACGACCAGCAGGAAGCGCGTGAAACGGGCCGATTTCAGGCAGGAGATGATGCGGTTGATGGCCGGCACCGAGTCGATCTCGAAGCAGACCTTGACCATAAAAGGCCGGCCCATGCGGGTGCCCTTGCCGGCGGCCAGGATCACCGCGACGGTCTGCTCGGCGACGCGCTTGCCCTCGGCCATAAGCCATCCTCCTCAGGAGGCAAAAAGGGGGACAGGTCCGATTTGCCGGAACGGCCCCGCGGGTGCCATGCCCACGCTTGCGTGGGCATGTAGGCCGAACTCCCGGCATGCCCACGCAAGCGTGGGCATGGCACCCAAGTGAATTGCCATTCCGTCGGCCATCGGCTATCCTCCCGGCGGCGTTTCGTCCTGTTGGTAGAACCGCGTCAGATTGATGCCCCCACGGAGTTCCTCTTCGAGCAGCTTGATCCGCGTGTCGAGCTGTTCGACCTTCCGCTGCAACATCGGCACGATGTTCACGTTGGTATCTTCCGGCTTGTGGCGGGGCACGCCCGGATAGCCCAAGTGGCGCGCCAACGCGGAGAACAGAAACAGCGGATCCTTGCGCCGATTGGCCAGCGCAATGCGGCCTTCCTTCAGCCCGAACAGCACCGGCTTGTCGACGTCGTTGCGCCCTTTGTCCGTCTGGCGATAGAGTTCGCTGCGGACGTAAATCAAGTCGCTCAGTTCGATCAGCCCGATCTGGCGCCGGACGGTGAGGATCCACTCCCGCCATCCGTCGTCGAAAATCGGATCGCCGGACACCGCCTCGAGCCCGTAGTCGTATCCCAGGCGATTGCGGCAGAGGACCTCGAACTGGTAGAGAAAGCTCCCCTGCGGCGTGGGCTCCTTGCTGCGATAGTCGGCTTCGCGTTCGAGGATTTGCATGGCGATGCGAAAGTCGAACCGCCCGCCTTCGTTTTCGGCCTCGGCCACGACGTAGGTCTGAAACGGCGTGAAGTAGTGCGACAGCCGGCCCATTGCCGTGGCGAATCCGCCGGTCAGACGGAGTTCGCTGGCCATAAAATCGACCGCATGGGGCAGGCCGGTGGTGGCCAGCAACTCCTGGCCGAGCGACGCCAGCAGGTCCTGCGTGGAAAGGTCCCGCTGCATCCGGTCGCGGAGCGTGGCAAAAAAGTAGGCCTGCTCGACGTATTCTTCACGATCCAATAGCATTATCGTGCCTTGTCGGCTCCATGAACTCTTCCGCGAGGTGGCTGGGGCAAAGCGCCGCGGTGCCCGAGGTACCGGTGCTCACGCGACGCACTGGGGCACCGCTGCGCTTTGCCCCAGCCACCCGCAAACTCAATTCGGCTTCATTGACTCCAACAACTCCCCGGCCCGCGACGCCACCCAATTGCGCAGCTCGGGCAGCAACGCAACGAACGAATCGCCCAACGGCGCAAACCCCACCCGACGCATCACCTGGTTCAGCCGCCCCAACAGTTTGTCATCTTCGAGGTAGTTCGACAAGATCCGCTTGCGGCCGAATCCGTCGATCAGCGCCGCCAGCCGGTCGGTCGGCCGGGTGGCCACCCGGTTGACCGCCTGCTGCACCAGCAGCGTATCGACTTCCGCCAGCACTCGATAATATGCCTCGAGCCGGTCCGGATCGGCAGCGATCAGCGTCGCGTCCAACAACACCTCGACCAACAGATGGCCCAGGAAGCTCGGCCGGTAGCCCGACTCCGAGTCCAGCGCCTCGCGGGTCCGCTTGGAGATCGATAGCGAGAGTTCGACGAACGCCCGCGTTTGATGAAATCGGGCGTCGTCGGCGATGTGCTGTAGGATGCCTTCGCCGACGGCGACGATCCGCGGGTCGGCGTCCTCGAGCAACGGGCCCACGTTTCGCGCTCGCACTCGGCAGCGGCGATCGGCGACCACCAGCCAATCGGGCACGCCACTGCCGGCGGCGAAGTACGGCCGATCGAGGAACGGCATCGCGTGGGCGAAGTAGTTCATTGCTACTCCGCCGCCAGCAATTGATCGATCGCTTCCGCACTCGGGGGCCGCTCCTGGGCGTTCGCTTGCGAAAGGTCCAGTAGCCGCAGTCGCGTGAGGAAATTCGTCTGGTTGTTTCTCGCCAGCAACAGATCCGTGGTGGTCACGCGGCCGTCGCGGTTGTAGTCGTAGGGGAAGTCGACGGCGGCCGGGTTGAGGAAGTTGCGGGGATTGTTCCGCGCCAGCAGTACGTCGGTGGTGGTCACTTGGGCGTCGGACGTCGAGTTGCCCGCCTCGCCCGCGGCATTGCCGATGTAGAAGACGTCGTCGCCGGGCAGGCCCAGCCGCTGCCCCACCAGCGTGACTTCGAGCCAGCCGTTGAGGATGGCGTAGTCGCCCCAGGTGATCATCACCCGATCGGAGCCGCCAATTCCAGCACCTTCACGTAGCGCGAAATTGGCTGGAGCCGGGGCGAGCGGCCAGCTTGCCGGATCGTCGCTGTTGCCGATGCGGAAGTGGAAGTCGCTATCGCTGAGCGCCGCGGCCGGATGGGCCACGTCGACCAGGATTCCGTTGATCCCCGCGTCGAAGCTCGTGTAGTTGGCAAACGTGGCCGTCTGGCCTGGCAGCAGGGCCGTCTTGTCGGTGGCGATCGCGTCGTCGTCGGCTTCGCTCACGCCGGGCTCACTGCCGTCGAAGGACGAGTTGTTGTAGAAGACGCGGCGGTCGACCACATGCGGCACCGGCTCGAACGGCACCACGCCCGCCGTCGGCACGTCGGCCGCCCAATTGCCCGGATCGCCGGCAAATTGGGCCGCGTCGAGTCGTTGCAGCGAATCGCCCTGCCCGTCGGCCGCGGCCGGCCAATCGCCGTCGGGCGAGTAGACAACCTGATCGACCAACAGATAGGGGATCACCGGCGGGTCGTCTTTGGTGGGGGTATTCGGACGCAACAACTGCACGGTCTCGCCGGCGTTGTCCAAAGCGCCACGGTAGGGCCCAAAGATCGGCACGCCCACGGGGACTTCATAGGCCGCCCGAAACGCCTCCGGCCCGATCGGCACCACCAACGCCACGGAGCCCGGCAGCATCTCGGCGCCAGGCGGGAAATCGAAGCTGATCCCGTCGATTTTCCACGCGTTCGCCGGATGGCCCGGATCGTACAACGGCACAGTCGCGCTGCCGGAGTTGTAAAGCTCGATGAATTCGTGGCCGCCGTCGGCCGGATGATACATCACCTCACCGACGACGATCGGACCGAACTGCGCTTCGGCGTTGGCTTCTCCGAGCGTGTTGTCCGTCATCGGCCAGATCATGCCCGTGGCGTCGGGCCGGCGGCCCAGCGTGGCCCCGGTTGCCGCCGCGGGAAAGCTCACATGGTCGACGAACCGCGTCAGCCGGCCGGCCTCGTCGGCTTCCATCAGCCAGACGTGATCGCCCCGGTCGCCGTTGAGTGCAAAATCCTGCTGACCGACGCCGCCGAACTCGACGGCCGGATCGAACGCCAACTCCCCGCCCTCGTAATGCCCCTCGTAGAAAACCACGTGGCCGCCGGCGGGGATCGTGGTGCCGTCGGGAATGCGGAACTTGCGGTAGTCGCCGTTGTTCGTACTGGACGCCCAGCCCCAGGAGTCACTCAGATACCACCCGCCGACGTCGATCGGATCGCCGGTCGTGTTGAGCAACTCGATCGCGTCGACTTCCGGCGGGTCGGTGTTGGTGAGAACCTCGTTGATCACAACGCCGGGTTCCGTCGCAAGACGCTCGCCCGGCGTACCACCGAACTGCGCGCTGGAGCGCCAGTTGGTGGGCCGATCGTAGTCACCGGCCCTGTCGACGATCTGCAAAGACGCCCCTTTGCCGTCGGCCCGGCCCGGCCAGGGTTCGCCGTCGTTGTAGTCGAAATCGGCGATCGTGTCGTTGTTCGGGTCCTCCAACTTGATCCGCTCGCCGTCGTTGAGCAGCCCGCCGACGAACTCGCCGGCGACCGACGGCCCGTCACCGTATCGCGAGCGGAAAGCCGGCTCGTTGCGGACGACCACCATGCGTTGTCCGGGTGCCAGATCTCGAACGGCGGAGTCGGTGAAGTCGAACGTCACGCCGCCGGTAAAGCGCACTCCCCGCAGATCGAGCGTCTGGTGCTGGCTCGTGTTGAGCAACTCGATGTACTCGAACTCGTTGTGGTCGACCGGCAGTTCGCCGGCGGCCGTGTCGGCGTCGTGCGGGTTGTAGTTCACCTCGGTGATCCGCAGGTGAAGTTGCTGTGGCGAGGGATTGCCTTCGTAATCTACCTCAGCAATCACCCGGCCGCCCTTATCGGAGAGTGTGATCGTTTCCCCGAAGCTGGACAAGTGCCCGTCGTAGGGCTGCACGAAGAGGCTCTGGTTGCCGCGGGGGCTTATTGTCCGGCTGCGAAACGCGGCCACGTCGGGCGTAAGATAGAGCGTCTTGCCGGCCCCGATCACCGTGCCGCCGGGTAAGATCGTCCGCACGCCGCCGGAGAGTTGCCAGCCGGAGATATCCACGGCGAAGTCGTTGCGGTTGACCAGTTCGATATACTCTTGATCCTGGTTGCCTGAGGCCGGCGAGAACTCGATGCGGCCGAATTCGATCTTCCGCTGCTGCGCGGGCAACTCGGCCAGATCGATCTGGGCCAGCGGGATCTCGCCGCCGTTGTCGACCGATTGTGTCTCGAAGAGAAAACGCCGCCGGGCGGGCAGGTAAACGGTCTTCAACTCCTCGACCGCCCGGCGGATGTCGTCGTTGTTGCCCCAGGAGTTCCAACGCTGATAGTCGAGATCGGCATCGTCGCTGCCCAGTCTCGGATCTTGGTCGTAGTGCGGGTCGATCAACGCCGCCAACTCGTCGATACGCCCTTCCAGATACCGATCGGCTATGGGCGTATCCGCCGGCTGGAGCAACTCGTCCATCAACGTCCGCACCCGCCGCAAATACATCTCTCGCAACAGGGGAACTTGGAAGAAGACCCGCATCAGCCGGTTGTCGTGGTGGATGAACAGCGGGTTGGTGGTGTAGACGCGATCGTCGTAGTAATGCTGGGCGGAGGTCCAATTGCGGCCGAACGAAAGGTCGACGTCCCAGGGCGTGATCTGCCAGCGGCCGCTGCCGTTGGTGTCGCGATAGACGTAGTAGTTCTTGTGGCCGTAGTCGATGGTGTCCATGATTACGGTCGCCGCCAGGAAGTTCACCGTGGCGGCCACGTCGACGTTGTCGAAAACGAACCGCGTACGGGCGTCGCCGGAGAGGTTCAGGCCGTTGATCAACGCCTGCAAGTCGCCCTTGCCTTCCCAACGCCGGGTCTTCTTCTCTCCACCGCCGGTATTCTCCAGCCGGTTGTACATCTTGTAGAGTGCCCCGTTCGGATCGAGCCCCAGCCGTTCGAGATAACGATCGTCGCCGTCTTCGACCCAGTCGGCTGTGCTGAAGAACCCCCCGTTCTGCTGCACGCGGATCGGAAAGGCCACGTGGTGCGTGGCGGCCGCGTCGCGATAGACCTCGTAGGCCAGCGTGTTGCGGACCTTGGCCTTATCGGCCCAGTTGGTCAACAGGTTGAAGTCCTTTACGCGGCCTTGATCTTCGGCGAACTTGAAGCGGTTGCCGCGATTGAAGTCGAAGTCGTAGCTCTTCTTCGGGAACCCGGCCGACGACTGACCGTGCAGATCGACGCGGATGTTGTCGTAGAACTCGTCGAGATAGAAGACCGACGCCCGCGTGCCGTTGCGGTTGTTGGCGGCCGTAGGGTTCTCGATGAACCAGTGCAGCACGGGAAGTTGGCTGTCGGCCGTCGCAGTGTCGACGACGACCGTGCCGAGATACTCCGGCGACTCCAACGGATCGGCAAAATGCGGCACGCGCGACCCGCGGCCGGAGGTGTCGTTGGCGGTGACCGACCAGCGGACCATCTCGCCGGGGGCGTAGGCCGTGTGTGGGATCACGGCCGAATAGACGCCGTCGCCGGCCACCGCGTCCGGGCCGTTGCCGTCGTCGATCATCGGCACCGTCACTTCCGCGCCGTACATCACCCGATAGTCCATCGCCAACCAGCCTATCGGGCTGAGCGTGGGGATTGCCCGGGCGGTGATCACCAGATCCTGGCCGTCGGCCGGCGGCGTGGGGTTCTCGGTCACGTCGACCACCACCGGCCCCCAAGGCACCATCCCCTCGACGTTCGCCTTGCCGGGCGTAGGCTGCGGGAAATACTGCTCGCTGGTGCCGAGCACCTCCGGCACGATCAGGAAGTTGTCGTCGGCCGCCGTGTGATTCAGCGCGTGAATCGCCAGCGTGTTCTCGCCGGGGCGAAGCAGGTCGAGGTATGCGGTCAGGTCGATCGGCACGGTCGACTTCGACTCGGCGACGCTGCGGGGTTCGGTGGCCGTGGAGTTCCAATGTGGTACGTCGGGCGCGTTCAATGCGGCCACGGGTTCGCCGTTGAGATACGCCACCAGGCCGTCGTTGTAGCGAACGTCAAGCTGCAACGTATCCAACACGGCCGGGTCTTCGATCTGAAGCGGCGCCCGCAACCATAGCGATGCATTCTGGCCGTGCATCGCCTCGGCCAAATCGAAGCGGAATGTCCCGTCCAGCCCGGTCGCCGCCACATCGAACCCCAGGCCGGAGGAAATCCCGGCGTCGAAGGGAGCCTCCAGGCCGTCGTTCCGTTGGCCGATCGATTGCGGTGCGATGAAGGTCCAATCGGCGTTGGTGTTGTGGTCGGCCGTCCCGCCGCGCTGCAGCGAATTGCTCGGCGCGCCGCCGGCGGCCACCGGCGGACCTTCCCAGAGATTCTCGCTGGTGATCCGATGGCCGTTGATCGTCACGTCGAGTTCGGCGAGATGCTCATCGAGATAGCCCCAGGCGACGAAGTCGGCCACGTTGCCTTCGTCGTCGACGATCATCACCCAGCCGGCGCCGGTGGTCCGCCAGAAGATATCGAAGCCCCAGTAGTTGTCGTCCGGCTTGTCGGTTCGGTAGAGCGTCTCGCCCGGGGCGATCAACGGCGGCAGCGACCAGAGCCCGTCGTTGACGTGGTTCACGTTGTACGCCCGGGAGTTGTTGACCGCCACCACGCAGCCGGACGCGCCGACCACGCGGTTCGACACGTTCTGGATTTCCACGAAGTCGGGGTCTTCCGTACCGGCCTCGGTGATCAACAGGCGCGACTCCTGGCTGATCGCCGGCCACGCCGAGTCGTCGAATTCGGCGTTCATCCAGGTGTTCTCAAACGCCGCATCGCCGGCCTCGGGTACCAGGTAGGTCATCTCGGCCCCGTCGGGCAAGAAGAACGTGCGGCCTTCCTGCAACAGGCCGTAGGAGACATCTTCATACTGCCGAGGATACGCCGGAGCGAATTGGCTGGCGACGGTCAAACCATCGGGCGCAACCAGCGCCAAGTATTCGCCACCGCCGGCGAGCTTGAAGTCGGTGTGCAGCGGACGCCCCGGCACGGCGCGATCCTTGCCCGAGGCAAAGACGACGAGGTAATCGTTCGCCGAGAGCGTGACGTCTGGGAACTCCCACTTGGTCAACTCGTCCGGCTCGTCGGTCAGATGCCAGCCCTGAAGTTCGATCGCCTCGGAAGTGGGGTTATGGATCTCGATCCAGTCCGACGATTCGCGGTCTTCGTCGTCGAGCGTACCGCCGTTGACCGCCATCAACTCGGTGATCACCGGCATGCCGGCCAGCAGGCATCGCGGCTCGAGCGGCTCGAACCGCAAACGGCAGCGGCGGTTATGATGGCCCCACATACCGTGTGAAGCGTGTCCCATGGCGGCCTTCTTGCGAGGATTCGGCTGGGTCGGTAACTCTCAGTTTAGCCGAGAATGCCGAAGAATTCGAGCCTTATCAACATAAAGCCGCGACTGGTGGTCGCGCCCGTGGCGGCAGCTCGTGTTCCACGCGGGGATACGCCGTGGATGCGATCCGCCTCCGGCGCGGCACGTGGTCCCGCTTTCGGCGCGACCACCGGTCGCGGCTTTATGCGATACGCCGGGAATCGAACAGCGGCACAGCAAGAAACACGCCCACGCATACGGCCCATTCCATATAGATTACGTGCGGCAACACGCGAATCGGCGGCCAGAGGAACCAGAGTCCCATCATCACGATGCCGGCCACGATCGTCCAGAAGGCCGAGCCGACGCGGCAGAGCCGCGGCGCGTAGAACGTGAAGAGGATCACCACGGTCGGGCCGGTGGTCAGCGCCAGCCCCCTCATCAGCGCCCCGAGGATATCGCCGATCTGCAAGGCCAACACCAGCGTAACGGCCCCGATCACCAGCACGGCGATGCGATTGATCCGCAACGCCCGGCCGTCGCTCATCTCGCGGCGGGAGATCCGGCCAAAGACGTCGCGGACCACGATCGTCGAGGAACTCAGCAGCAGCCCACAAGCGGTCGAGACATCGGCCGCCCAGAGCGCCGCCAGGGTGATGCCCGCGACGGCCGGATTCAGGCTGCCGACCATCTTCGGCAGGGCATTGCCGGCGGCCGCAACGTCGGGGAAATTCGCCTTGGCGGCCACACCGATCAACGCCGCTAAGCAACTCACCGGCAGGATCAACAGCGCCGCCAAAAGAAACCCCTTGCGGGCCGATTTCTCGCTGCGTGCGGCGCAGGCGATCTGCACGGTCGCCTGAAACGAGACGTTGCAGGTGACCATCGTCAGCGTGTAGGCGGCGATCGCCAGCCATCCCAACCCGGCCACCGGGCGGAGGAAGACGCCGTCGGCCGGCAGGGCGTCGGCCATCGATCCGAACCCGCCGGTGTAGCGGACGCTCAACGCGGCCGCCAGCACCACGCCGACGTAGATCAAGATCACGTTGAGTACGTTGCCCAGGCTGGCGCTCCAGAGGCCTCCGATGGTGGTCAGCCCGATGAACACCGCCGCGCTGAAGATCATGCCTTGCGTCGGCGTGACAAAAACGTCCGGCAGCAGTTCATGCAGGATGGCCCCGCCGGCGACGTATTGCAGCGCGGTGATCACGATCTGCACGAGCACCTGCACCACCACGCAAGCCGTCCGCCCTTTGGCGTCGTAATAGCGCTCGAAGGCCTCAGGCACGGTGGCCACGCCCAGGCGTCGAAACCGCCGGCAGACGGCCAGCCCCACCACGGCCGCCGAAACGGCCCACGCCGCCCCGTACCATCCGGCTGCCATGCCCGCCCCGGCGAACGCCTTCTGCGCCACGCCGATCGTCGACGCCCCGCCCACGGCCAGCCCCGTCAGCGTCACCGCCACCAACGGCGTCGACAGCCTCCGCCCCGCCAACTGAAACCCCTCGTTGCCCCGCCGCACCAACCGGCTGGCCCCGTAGCCCACGGCGAAGAGCACCACGACGTAGAGGATCACAATCAGCAGCGGCAGGTGGGTGGTGTCCATGGTGCGTCTCCGGTTGCCATCGTATCAAGCCGCATGCGAACCGGGCAAGCGGGGCGCGGGGAAACGGTAGCTGGACTCGCAAGAGTTCAGACATCGTCGCGCTCACACTCCCGCGCCTGAACTCTTGCGAGTCCAGATACGGACAGACATCACCCTTGCACTCTCCACAAGAGCGGCTACCATGGCCGAAGATCGACAGCCGTCTTGCCCAGCCGTTTTCGTGAAAAGGA
Organism: uncultured Planctomycetaceae bacterium; assembly: GCA_964472545.1. Classification (GTDB taxonomy): domain Bacteria; phylum Planctomycetota; class Planctomycetia; order Pirellulales; family Thermoguttaceae; genus CAYYNP01. The sequence goes on from CAYYNP010000040.1 coordinate 45,864, forward strand.
CCTGCCATGAACTCCCTGCAACGCGTCGCCGCAGCCCTGGAACGCAAACAGCCCGACCGCGTGCCCTTCTTCGAATGCGTGATCGACGCCGGCGTGATGGACGCCATGTTGCCGGGCTGCGACTACTTTGCATTTAACGAATGGATCGGCCTGGACAACGCCAGCCAGAATCGCAGCTCGTGGAGCCGGGAAAACGTCGATATGATCGACGAAGAGCGGGGGCTGTTTCGCGACAAATGGGGCGTCATCCGGGCGTTCGGCCCCGAGAGCACGCCGGCGCCGATCGAAGGGCCCATCAAACGGCCGGAGGATCTGAAGACCTATCAGCCGCCGGATCCCAACGCCGACGACGTGCTGGGCCACTTGCCCGAGGTGGTCGAGCGTTTTGGGGGCGAGAAGGCGATCAGCGCCATCTGCCGCGACTCATTTTTCAACCCGGCCTTTCTGCGCGGCACCGAGCAGTTCCTGATGGACATGATCGAGCGGCCGAAGTTCGTCCACGAGTTGATCGAGGTCGCACTGAGCTACGACCTGCCGGCCATGCAGCGGATGGTGGCCGCCGGGGCCGACGTGGTCGTCTTCGGCGACGACTACGCCGACAAGAACGCCACACTGATGTCGCCAAAACACTTTCGCGAGTTCGTCCTGCCCGGGCTGAAGCGCTGCGTCGACGCGGCCCACGAGGCGGGGGCCTACGTCGTCAAACACACCGACGGCAACGTGATGGGCGTGCTGGACATGATCGTCGAGACCGGCATTGACGCGCTCAACCCGCTCGAGCCCCAAGCCGGCATGGACATCGGCCTGATCAAGGAGAAGTACGGCGACCGCATCGCGTTGGTCGGCAACATCGACTGCGGCTACCTGCTCAGCCAGGCCCCGGTCGAAGAGGTCCGCGAAGTCACCCGCCAGACCATCGAAATCGCCAAGCCCGGCGGCGGCTACATGCTATCGAGTTCCAACAGCATCCATTCGTCGGTCCGGCCCGAGAATCTGCTGGCGATGGCGGAGACGTTGAGGGAGTGTGGGGGGTATTGAGCGGGTGGTGGGTGGTGAGTGGTGGGTGGTGAGTGGTGGGTGGTGGGTGGTGAGTGGGGAGTGGGG
>CAYYNP010000041.1:0-45920 GCA_964472545.1 uncultured Planctomycetaceae bacterium
GGCGGATCGACCGGCGGCTCCGGATCGACCGGCGGTTCGGGCGGAGTCGGCGGATCGACCGGCGGCTCCGGATCGACCGGCGGCTCGGGCGGGGTCGGCGGATCGACCGGCGGTTCCGGATCGATCGGCGGCTCCGGCGGGGTTGGCGGATCGACCGGCGGCTCCGGATCGATCGGCGGATCAACTGGCGGATCGATCGGTGGATCGATCGGTGGATCGGGATCGGCCGGAGTCGGGTCCCCCGGATTCTCGATTCCGCCGACGCCTTCTGCGCCGATGCCGATGTCGTCGACCGCATCGCAGGCTGCCGGGGTGCAAGCATCGGGAAGCTTCTGCACCGGCTCGCACGCGGCGGGCTCACAACAGACCGCACAGCAGCACTTGCGGGCGCGGCAACGGCCCAGCAAGTTGTCGAGGAACTTGCAGGCCCAAACCGATTCGATCGCGACGAACATCGTCACGACGCCCACGACTAACATGATTCCCAGTCGTCGTCCCATGTTGAACATCCTCCTGTTCCCAAGGGAAAGAGTGAAAACGCCAAAGTCGCGCTGCGTTGTCAAGCGGCCGGGTCGTAGCCGATCGAGATGCACTTCATGCGCGACTTACTTTCTCCGCAGTGTCAAGATGCAGTGTTCAGATCTTGTCAGGCAGGTGTTATTTTACTCAGCCCGTCTTGCTGTTGCAATTATCGCATTACTAAGAAACGGGCACCCTTGACTCCCTAGACTAGCCCGCGCGAACCGCGCTAGCAACCTTTTTTGCCTAAACTCGGGTGGTGCGTCTACACCCTTAAGTGTCAGTGGTGGGAGGCGTGTTTGGCGTGTTTCGGGCCCCGTCTGTTTGGCTGGCGGGAGGGACGGTGCAATGGCGTCCTTGTGGTTGCCGAGCCTGGGACTCCCATTATCGCTCATCGGAAACCGGTTGCCTAGCCTTTTTTGGGAAGATTCTGCGGCGACCGGACCCTGGCACTGCGGCCGCGAATCGGCCATATTGTGGGATTGGCACCACGCGACGCTGTAGGGTGCGAAACATCAGCCGTAGGCCGAGGGAACGATGAAGACGCGCGCCACGACGATTCTCACCGTACGCCGCAAAGGAGTTGTTGCTCTAGGCGGAGACGGACAGGTGACCGTCGGTAGTTCGATCATGAAGGCCGACTCGAACAAGATCCGCCGGCTGCTGGACGACAAGGTGATGACCGGATTTGCCGGGGCCAGCGCCGATGCCTTTGCGCTGTTGGAACGTTTTGAGGCCAAACTGAAGGACTATCCGGCCAATGTTCCCCGCGCTGCGACCGAACTAGCCAAAGAGTGGCGCACCGACCGCGTGTTGCGCCGGCTCGAGGCGATGCTGGCGGTGGTCGACGCGAAGCACACGCTATTGGTCACCGGCAACGGCGACGTGATCCAGCCGACCGACGGCGTGTTGGGGATCGGTTCCGGCGGCAGCTACGCGGTGGCCGCCGCCCGGGCGCTGCTGGCCCACAGCGACCTTGACGCGGCTGAGATCGTACGCACGGCGCTGGAAATCGCCGCAGAGATCGACGTATACACGAACACCAACATCGTGGTGGAGGAATTGGCGTGCAAGACTTGACGCCTCGGCAGATCGTGGCCGAGTTGGATCGACACATCATAGGACAAGACGACGCGAAGCGGGCCGTGGCGGTGGCGATCCGTAATCGCTGGCGGCGGCAGCAACTCGACGACGAGATGCGTCAGGAGGTCGCCCCGAAGAACATCCTCATGATCGGCCCCACCGGCGTGGGCAAGACCGAGATCGCCCGGCGGCTGGCCAATCTGACCGAGGCCCCGTTCATCAAGGTCGAGGCCAGCAAGTACACCGAGGTGGGCTACTACGGCCGCGACGTGGAGAGCATGGTCCGCGAGCTGGTCGAAAACTCCATCGGCCTGGTCCACGAGCGCGAGTTGCAGGGCGTGCGGGAAGAGGCCCAGCGCCGCGTGGAAGAACGGCTGCTGGACCTCTTGGCGCCTGCCCCGCCGGCCTTCGACGCCGCGCCCGACTCGCCCGACTCGCCCGAGCGCTACGAGCGCACCCGGGAGAAGATGCGGGCGATGCTGGTCGCCGGCGAGATGGACCAGCGGCGGGTCGAGATCCAGCTCGAGCAGAAGGCCGTGCCGATGATGCTCACCGGGGTGGGCATGGAGCAGATGGATTTCGACTTGCAGGGGATGTTCGAGAAGATCCTGCCCAAGAACAGCGCGCGGCGCGAGATGACCGTGGCTGAAGCCCGCAAAGTGATCTTCGAGCAGGAATGCGACGCGTTGGTCAATCGCGAGAAGGTGCAAGCTGCGGCGATCGAGTTGGCCGAAGACCTGGGCATCATCTTCGTCGACGAGATGGACAAGGTGGTGGCCAGCGAGCACGCCCACGGGGCCGACGTCTCGCGACAGGGCGTGCAGCGCGACCTGCTGCCGATCGTCGAGGGGACCACCGTGCAGACGCGTTACGGCTTCGTCAAGACCGACCACATCTTGTTTATCGCCGCCGGCGCGTTCCACCGCTCGAAACCGAGCGACCTGATGCCCGAGCTTCAGGGCCGCTTTCCGATCCGCGTGGAACTGAACGACCTGGGCAAGGACGAGTTCGTGCGGATCTTGACCGAGCCGAAGGGTGCGCTGACGAAGCAGTATCACGCGCTGCTGAAGACCGAGGGCGTCGATCTGGTCTTCAAGCCGGACGCCGTCGAGGCGTTGGCCACGTACGCCTTTGAGGTCAACCAATCGGCCCAGAACATCGGCGCCCGGCGGCTCTACACGATCCTCGAACGGATGCTCGAGGAACTCAGCTTCGAGGCCCCCGACATGAAGATGGGCCGCGTGGAGATCAACGCCGCCTACGTCCGCGAGCGGCTCGACGAGGTGTCGCAGGACGAGGACCTGAGCAAGTTCATTCTGTAACGCACACTCTACGTGTATGCCGGGATGGTTGTAGGGTGCGTCTGGACGCACCATGAGACGGGGCACATCCTCAGGTTCATGGTGCGTCCAGACGCACCCTACGACTAGAACACCCTACGACTAGAACATGCCGGTGGAGGGTTCGGTAGCGAGTTCGATGATAAACAGGATCAGGAAGACGCCGACGATCGCGGCGGTTCCAATTCCGACCATCTTCCAGAACGACGTCTGCGCGGCGAGGACACGGGTCAGCGCGTGCTCCTGTTTGTTTCGCAGGAAGTGCCCCATGCGAAGCGAGTTGTTGATCAGCATTCCCGAGCACGCAGCATAGAACAGCGAGGCGAGGATTCCCACCAAGGCCGTGATGATGATCACGACCAAGTAGCCCTTCACGTCGCTCAGCGCAGAACTGGCGCTGGCCCCGAATTTCGCCAGGCTGCTCTGCGCATCGGAAATCCGGTTCATCACCTTGATGGCTCGAACCAGTTCGATGATGCTGATCGTCAGCCCCAGCCCGCTGCCGACCAGGCCGGCGATGCCGGCGGTCATCAGTGAGGGATTGGTCTTCGCCAGTTCGCGGGTAACGCCGGAGGGAATCGCCGTGGCCCCGCCCGTGGCCGGCAGACCCGGGGGTTGCGAGATGGTCTGCGGCGACGCGAAGGAGTTCACTTGTCCGCCAACGGCCGTGGCCGTCTGTCCGATGCCGGCAAACGGATTGTCGTCGGGCGGCGTCGTGGGCTGGCCGGCGTTGATGATCGGCCCTAGTTCAGGCTCAGGCTCCGGCTCCGCGGCCGGCTCGGCCAACTGGGGATAGACCTCTTCGGCCCACTTCCATTGCGGCCAGCCGTCGCGGAGTACCTGGCAGCCGGCGTCCACGCGGTTGTCGACGACCCATTGGTCGAGTTCTCGTTTGGATATCGGGCCGTACTGCTCGCCGTCGTCGGTCTGCACGTGCCACTGTTCCTCGGGCACGGCCCTCGACGCGGCCCGCTTGGCTACGGCGGGCTGACTGGGAGCCGGCGCGCGGGGCGTCTGGCCGCCGGGGACCGCAATCCCGCCCTGGCACTTCGGGCATTTCACGCGTTTGCCGGCATACTTGTCCGGCACGCGAATCCGGCCGCTGCATTCGGGGCAATTGACATCGATCGGCACCGGACCAACCCTTTTCCCGGCGTGAACATACGTGTGCTACAACTTGGTCAGCCTCATCCCATCATGATCGACAGCGGAATCAGCAGCAGGTACAGGGCGAGCACCACCGCAGTGACAATCCCGACCAGCTTCCAGAATGACTTCTGGGCCGACAGTGCGCGTTCGAGGTCGAGCGACTCTTTGGTACGCAGGAATTTCGATATCTCAGACGAGTAGGTGAACAGGTGGTACGAGGCGAAGAAATAGAGCACGGCCCCACCCGCACCGGTCAGTGCGGTGATGCCCATGATGGCCCCCAACCCACCGCTGAAGTCGCTGAAAAACATGGCCATTGCTCCCCAAACCATCGCCCCAAGGGCCGCGAAACCGGAGCCGATGAACCCCAAGATCGACAGGAACAGCACCCACGGCTTCGTTTGATCCAAGGCCCGCATGATCGGCTGTGAGAATCCACCACCACCCCGTGCTCGGCAGCCCGGGCCCCGCAGCCGACGTCTGGGGCGACTGAAACGGATTGGCCGAGGCAGCGGGCGACTGGCCGATTCCGGCAAACGGATTGTCGTTGGTGGGCACGGCAGGCGGGCCGGCGTCGATCGCCGGGGCAAGCCCGAAGTCTTCCTGCGGCGGCTCCGGCTCCGGCTCCGGCTGCGACGCCGACTCGGCCAACTGGGGATAGACCTCTTCGGCCCATTTCCACTGCCCCCAGCCGTCACGGAGCACTTGGCAGCCGGCGTCGATACGGTTGTCGGCCACCCATTCGTCCATCTCTTTCTTGGAGATTGGGCCGTACTGTTCGCCGTCTTCGGTCTGCAGGTGCCACTGCTCGTTGTCGGCCGATTTGGCGGCGGCCGGCTGTTGCGGTGCCTGTGGAGCTGCCGGTTTGGTCGCAGCCGGCTGACCGGCAGCTTGTGCGGCGGCGAGTGGCTCTTCAGTGGGGACCGTTATCCCCCCCCTGGCACTTAGGACATTTCACCCGTTTGCCGGCGTATTTGTCGGGCACCCGAAACCGGCCGCTGCACTCGGGACAATTGATCTCGATCGGCACCGTACCAACCCTTTCCCTGGCGTAACCAAACGCATTCGATTAGTGTATCCCGTATAATAACTACTCTAATCGGCCCAGGTTCTCCGTAAAGGGCCGTCCGCAATGGATTGGCCTTTTTGCGGCGTTATCGTACGCTTTCAAGGCCGAGTGGAGTTGACCACGCGAAGAAGACTTGCCCGGAATAGCTCCCGTGAGGGGGCAGTTGAAGCTAAATCGGGGTTGCCGGAGTGCCGTTTCCAATCCGGAGGTCCCGGCGGCGAATAGCGATACCCGGAGCCGGCCGCCGGCACTTGCACATTTTTCTACCGAAGGAGCCGAAGTATGTTCTTCAGAACACGATCTCGACACGGCCGGCTGACGCTTGCCGCGGCCATCGTGCTGGCGGCGGCCGTGGTCTGCTCGCCGGCGTTGGCCGCCCGCCCGCCCGCTGCCCGCCTGCTGCCCCATTCGACCCTGGCCATGGCGTCGATCACCGACGCCCCGACCCTGGTCGAGAAGTTCATGAAGACCTCAATGGGGCGAATGAGTCAGGACCCGCAACTCAAACCGCTGCTGGACCAACTCTTCGCCGTTGTCGTCGAGAGCACGGCCGAGCTGGAAGAGCAGGCCGGGCTGAGCCTCGAGGACATCCTCTCCATCCCCCAAGGCGAACTGACGATTGCCCTGGTTGGCACGGACGAAGGCCCTCCGGCGATCGTGCTGATGATCGACACGGGCGATCATCTCTCGAAGGCCCAGATCCTGTTGAAGCGGGGTACCGAAGCGCTGGACAACTCCAACCGAGAGCGCTCTGAAGAGACCGTCTCGGACACGAAGATCATCTGCTACGACGGGGCGGGGCCCGACGGAGAAGACTTGGCCTACTTCGAGAAGGACTCGACGATCGTCGTCTGCACCCGCGTGGAGGTGCTCAAGACGATGTTGACCCTCTGGAACCGCGGCGAGGCCGACTCGCTGGCCGACAACCAGGAATTCGCGGCCATCATGCAACGCTGCGGCGGGCTGGACGACGAACCGCCGCAGATTATCGCCTTCGCCGACCCGATCGCCATCTTCCGCATGATTATCCGCGAGGACGGCGGCTCGCCGTTGGTGCTGAACATGCTGCCGATCCTGGGGCTCGACGGTCTGACCGGCGTCGGCGCGAGCGTCTTCTTCGACGCCGGACAGTACGATTCGATCATGCACCTGCACGTCGGGCTTCGCAGCCCGCGCGCCGGCGTGTTGAAGATGATCGCCCTGAAGCCGGGCGAGGTGAAGCCCGAGCCGTGGGTCCCCGCCGACGTAGCCCATTACTCGACGCTCCACTGGGACTTCCAAAAGACCTTCGACAACCTGGCCTACGTCTACGACGCGATCAACGGAGAGGGGGCGCTGGCCGGGGAGTTGGAGCGAGAGTTCTTCGGCCCCACCGGCATCAAGCTGGAAGAGGACATCTTGCAGTCGCTCGAGGGCCGCGTGACGATCCTCACGCGGATCGAGCACGGTGCCAGCTTCACCCGCGCCCAGGGGTTCCTCGTCGGAGCCAAGCTCTCCAACGTCGAGAAGGCCAAAGAAGTGCTCGATAAGATCACCGAACTGGCCGACTCCGAACTGGAAAAGAAGGAGTTCGGCAGCAACGTCTACTACCAGCCCAAGATGCCGGAGTTCTTCCAGGAGCGGCCCGAAGAGGAGCGCCCGCAGATGCCCTGCTTCGGCATCCTCGACGACTACGTGCTGGCCAGCAACCAGGACGCGTTCTACAAGAAGGTCATCGGCACGGCCAGCGGCAGCGGGAAGTCGCTTGCCGGCGAGTTGGACTTCAAGTTGATCGCCAGCAAGATCCGCAGCGAGGCCGGCGCCACCAAGCCGGGCATGATCAGCTTCGACCGGCCGGAAGAGGCGCTGCGGTGGCTGTACGAGATGGCCAGCGGCGAGGCCGTAACAACGGGCCTTTCCCAGGCGGCCGAGAACAATCCCTTCATGAAGGGCGTCGACCAGGCGTTGAAAGACAATCCGCTGCCGCCGTTTAGCGTGGTGCGCCAGTACCTGGCCCCCAGCGGCGCGATGGTCGTCGACGACGAGACCGGCATCCACTACATGACGTTCTCGCTGCGGCGGAAGTAGGCCGCCTTATGCGGCGCCACAGCCTGACATCCCGTTGAGAAACGGCGAAACTGGGTGCCGTTGCTTCGGCGAAGCAGTGGCACGCTCAACACGTTCGGTTAGGTTGACGCCTTCTGCGGGTCGTCGAACGTGTCGCTGAAGACCGTACCCACGGCCGCTGCGCCGACGGAGTCGCCGAAGACGTTGATCGCCGTGCGGAAGCGGTCGAGGAACCAATCGACCGGGAGGATCAGCGCGACGTATTCGGTGGGCAACCCGACGGCGCTGAGCACGATCATCATGGTGAATAGCCCGGCCTCGGGGATGCCCGCCGCGCCGATCGCCGCCAAGGTCGCGGTGACCGCAACGATCAGTTGTTGCGTGAGGCTCAGATCGTAGCCCACGGCCTGGGCGATGAAGATCGCAGCGACGGCCTCGTAGAGCGCCGTGCCGTCCATGTTGATCGTGGCCCCCAAGGGCAACACGAATTCCGTCGCCCGCTTCGGCACGCCGGCCCGATGTACCGTGCAGTCCATCGTCACCGGCAGCGTGGCCGAGGAACTGGCCGTGGAGAAGGCGGTCAGTAGGGCCTGCGAGATTTGATAGGCGAAGCGGAAGGGATTCTTGCGGGTCACCGCCCAGTAGATCAGCGGCAGCGTCACCACGGCGTGGAAAGCCAGCCCCACCAGTACGGTCACCACGTACGAGCCCGTCTTGCGTAGCTCCGCCACAAACTCGCCCTCGGCGTGGGCCTCGCCGAAGCGGGCGGCTACGAGGCAGAAGATGCCCAACGGGGCCAGCTTCATCAACAGCAGGATGAAGGTCATCATGGCGTCGTTGGCCTGGGCGATCAGATCGGTGAGCGCCTTGACCCGAGAGCCCATCGTCGAGAGCACGCCGGCGAAGAGGACGGAGAAGATGATCAGCGGCAGCAGTTGCGCCTCGGCGGCGGAGCGGAAGAGGTTGTCGGTGAAGAGCATCAAGGCGACCTTCTCGAGCGCCTCGGCGATCGACGGCGGTTCGCCGGCCTCGGCGACGCGCTCGTCGGCCTCCACGTTGGCTTCGACGGTCGCTCCCACACCCGGCTGGATGATGTTCACCACCACCAGACCGACGATTACGGCCAACACCGTCGTCGCCAGGTAGTAGGCCACCGTGGCACCGCCGGGGCGCCCCAATTTCCGCACGTCGCCGAGCCCCAGGATGCCGTGCATCACGCTGAGTACGACCAGCGGCACGACCATCATCTTCAACAGCGCCAGGAAGATCTCCCCGCCGACGTCGAGCCCCTTGGCAAAATGTGGAACCACCAAGGCCACTCCGATCGCCAGGGCAATCGCCCCACAGATATAATACGTCAGCGCGTTGCTGGTCTTCTGGCTCATCGGATCCTCCTCATAAAGCCGCGACCGGTGGTCGCGCCCGTCGCGGTAGTGCAAGCGACGATTCCATGTCTGTGTTTCGCACGATGATAAGTGTGTTCAACTTCGGGCGCGACCACCGGTCGCGGCTTTATGCGCGACGGCCATCACCGTTCAGTTGGTCAAAATCGCCGCCATCCGCCGCCGCAACTCGCGCAGCCGGCGCTGCTGGTCTTCGTCGAAGGAGCCCAGCCGCTGGCCGTACGTGTCCATCCATGTGATTAGCCGCAAGCGTTCGTCGAACGAAAGTTCCACGTCGTAATGCCCGGCGTCGAGCAACTTCCACAGCGAATTGCTCCGCGACGCACACGCCCCGGCCACCGAACGCCCGGCGTCGTAGCGGGCGCGGACGTGTTGCCGAAGGCTCGGCTGCCCGTAGTCCAACAGTGCGTCGTACGATCGGGCGGCCGTCAGATCGAACGACGGATCTTTCCCGCCCGGCTGATGGCAACTCACGCAGCGCCGCTGTAACACCGGCTGCACCATCGCCTGAAAGTCCAACGGCCAAGAGCCTTCCACGCCGGGCGTGATCTTCGACGGTTCGCGTCGGGCCGCCGCGGGAATCACGTTCGGCGGGGCCGTCTGGCGATGTTCGTGGCAGCCGATGCAACTCATCCGCTGACCCGGCTGGGCGTACGTCGCGCTGCGCATCGTCTGCACCGCCATGCCCTCGGCGTCCAGTGCCTGAAGGAAGAACGTGACGCCCGAGGGCGCGCGGAAATAGGCCGAACCGTCCTCTTCGACCGGCACGCTGCCGAGCACGAACTTGCCCGGGTCGTCGCGCGTGACACCCATCGCCGGGTAGTTCATCGTGGGGTGCGTCTTGGCCGGCACGCCCACCAGCCGCAGGTTCTTGATCGTGCCGCGCGGGATCGTATCGAGCCCCCGGTAGACGTCGATCAACAGCATCTCGGCCTCTTGCGGGCCGGCCGTGACCACCTGCGAACTGACCACCGGCGGACGCCGACGCGGGCGGATCGGCAGCGGATACATGCTGCTGACGGCCGGGTCGCGGTAGAGCAACTCGAGGTTGCCGAATCGGTCGAATAGATAAACGCCCAGATCGTTCGGCGGCCCGGGCATCCCCCAACGCGGACGCGGCGTGCCCGGCGGCAGCGGCTCGGCGCTCCAGGCGACCAGGTAATGCTCTTCGCAAAGCGGGTACGGGTTGGCGAAGTAGGTCGCCGGCCAGCCTTCCGATTCCGGAAAGCAGACCTCGGGAGTCAGCCGCGTCATCGGCCGCTCGCCGTCGGTGCCGCGCGTGGGGTCCAGCAGCACGAGGCTCCCGCCGGTCATCGCGTGATGGGCCGAGGCGGTGAAGATGAGCTTCTGCGAATGGGGGATGCTGCGAGCCTCGAAGACACAATGCGGGTTGCGTGTGAAATTGCCGTAGACCGCCCGGGCCGTGGTGCCGTCGGGCATCGTCGACCAGAGGCTCATGTACGGCATGTTGTGCCGATCGACGTAGTCCCAGCGGGCGTAGATGATCCGGCCGTGATTGTCGATGCTGGGCGTCCACTCGAACATCTCGAACGGCGAAATCTGCTCGATCGCCTCGCCGTGGCGGTCCATCACGTGCAGCGTGTAGACGGCCACCGGGCGTTCCGGCCCGCCGCCGCAGCGCACGTAGACGTCGCCGTCGGCCCCGTCGATGCAGACCCGATCCGGCCCGCTTTGCACGTGCCGGCCGCGCCGCGTGGAAAGGAACACGATCCGGCCGTCGGGCAAGTAGCGGCCGTCGAAACTGTCGAACTTTCCGCGGGTCAAACGCCGCAAGCCGCTGCCGTCGAGGTGCATTTCGTAGAGGTGGTAGAAGGCGTCTTCGGGGACGTTCGCCTTGTCGTACTTGTTCGGCTCGTCGCGCAGGCCCGGATAGTATCGGCAATGGGCGAAAAGGACTCGCTTGCCGTCGTAGGAGATATCCGGGCGAAGGAAGCTGCCCTCGGGGAGTCCGTGACCAAGCTCACGCAGCCGCGGCGAGTCGGTCTTGAAGTTCTCGAGTACGAACAGCCCGCCGCCGGGCCGCGAGAACCAGCCGTAGTATTGGTCCGACATGTGCGTAAACGTACCCGGCACGCGCTTGACCAGCAGCAGGTCGTCGAAGTCCAACAACGGGTTCTTCAGGGCCAGTCGGCGGATGGCCCAGCGGGCGCGGAGATAGCGTGCTCGTCGTGTGGCCTTGCGGTCATACATAGTCGCCGATATATACAGCAGGACGTCGAGTTCTGCATTCACGTTCACGCCGCGGGCACGCAAGTCGTCGGCCGACTTCAATCCCCGGTCAAGGACTTCCTCAAGGGCATACGCCGGCTCCGGCAATTCGGTCTCTGAGACAACAAGGCTCTGCGTCGACCACTGGCTGCTGCTCGACTGGTCGGCCGGCCGGCGCAGCGCGGCGTTCTCTTTGCTGCCCGTGCGATAGACCTCCACTTCGTCGAGATGAAAGTAGTCGGTGGCGGCGAGTTGCACGCGCACGAATTGGGCCTTCGCCCCACGCAGCGTCACGACCAACGGCCGGTTGTCGGCCTGGCCGAGAAACCTCGAGCCGTCGTGCCGATAGCAGGTGGTCCAGGCTTCGCCGTCGGCCGAGAGCAGAACGGTCAACGTGGCGGCACGGCCGTCGACTTCCCCGTCGCATCGGTTGTAGATCGCCACGCGATCCAACGGCAACGATGTCCCCAGGTCGACCTGCCACCAGGGATTCTCCTGACGATCGGTGTGGAAGCCGAAGGTACCGTCCTTCACGCCGTCGCAGCCCCCGGCGGCGTCGTCTTGCGTGGTAACCCGGCCGGCCGCGGGCTGGCCGTATTTCGGCGAGGAGGAGAGCTTCCGCACCACATCTTGCAGGAGCCAATCGGCCTCGATTTGTTCGGGGGTGACGGCCGGGGTAGTTTCGTTTGCATGAACCGGAGTCACCATCAGTGCGAGAGTGGCCCATAGTAGGCATCTCGCTCCGCGAGATGTCACGACGTCTCGCGGAGCGAGACGACTACTATTACTATCCGCCGCCGGCCGGCCGTTCCCGAGCCCCCAGCCCCAAGTCCTCAGTCCCCAGATGAAGAGGCTTCCCGGAGTACCGCTGCGAGTTTCCCCAGCCACCCTTCGGGTCGAGTTCACGCTCATCACCTCTCTCCTTTGACGGGACGGCCCTGACGATCGCTGCCGTCATTCATCGGCGAAACTGCGAATTGCAGATCGAAAAATGCAGGATACGAAGTACGGCATCCTGTCGGTACGAGCGTTTCCCATTCTGCTCTTCAATCTGCAATCTGCAATTCTCAATTCTCAATCTGCAATCCCACCCCCACTACTCGCCCGGCTTCCCAAACACCTCGACCTCCACGTAGTGATTCATCCCGTTGGCCGTGTTCCCCTGGCTGTAGAGCCGCACGTAACGGGCGGTGACACCTTTGGCGTCGATCAGCTTGCCGAGGTTCGTTTCGATATACGGCCGGTCGCGTCCGAGACCCAATCGCGAGGAGACGTCGACGTCGTTGTTGTAGATCGTCCGGGCGTTCTCGCCAAACGCCGCGTCGTCGGCCACGCGGACGATCACGTCGCGGTAGCTGCGGGCCTCACGGAAATAGTGCCACAGAAAGACGGCGTAGATCTTCGACGGCTGCCCCAGGTCGATCTGTACCCATTGCGTGCCCGGCGAAAGCTCGACGAAGGCGTCGGTGGTGCCCTTCTTGACGCCGTCGTTGACCATCGCCAGTTTGCCGATGATCGGATTGTCGTCGCTGGCGGTGATCGGCTTCTTCAAGGCGAGATTCACGGTTCCCTCCGGCACCATGAAATCCGGCCGCCTGCCTTCCGGCAGCTTCTCCAGCCCGGGAAAGAGCATCGCCAGCACGTCCGGCGGCGTGCCGGCGAGGATCTCTTCGGGCATCTCCGTCTTCAGCGGCACACGGCCGTCTGCGGCCAGCCCGCACGACGCCAGAATCGCCACGACAATCAAAGCTGCGATTGCACAACGCACGTTCGATCCTCCTGCTGCAATGATCCCGGGCTACCACCGCACGGCAAGACGCGGCGGCCCACGCCCCACGTTCCATCTATTGTCGAGTACCGCAGCGATCCGTTCAAGCCTAGGCCGGCCGAGAGCCTCGTCATTCTACACGCCTTTCGTATCGTGTGGCCGGGAATCCGTCGATCTGCAATCGTCAACAGAGTCGTTTACGGCCCTTTCCGCGAGGCGGTCTCAGGCCCGGCGTTTAGAGACCGTCCAACTTGTTGTTATGGAGGGTGCACTAGCGAGGATAGTTGGCCTCCCGGCAATCGGGGGATTTGTGCAGAGTACGCAAGTAGACACACTACTCTGCTCTCCGATGCAAAGAGGCATGGAAATGGTACGTCGCCAGACGGTGGAGTTAGGGTTTGCCGATCTGAAGGAGCACCGCATGCTACGTCGTTTTTCCGGTCGCGGCCCAAAGCGCGCCCGGACAGAAATCGGATTGGCCGTCCTGGCCCGTAACCTGCTGGTCGTCAGTCGCGGCCCTCCGGAAAGGACAGAATCTACCCGGCAGATGCAAACCCCCTTGGACACCGCACCATAGAAGTTGGACGGTCTCTGAACGCCGGGTAGCCGGAAGCCAACTAGCTCTTCCCTATGTTCCACCGAAGAACTCGACGCCCGTTCACGGGCGTTCTCGCCGTATGGCTTCAGCCGCCGTGCCGCGGACATTGACGCCCCGTGCCGGAGCGTTACACTGAGGGCATCGGGCAGCACTTCTGAAGCCCGGTCACTTGCGGGGATGACCAGCCATGCCGACGACGCAGTTCGAGTTCGATGTCTTTCTCTCGTACAGTTCCCAGGACCAGGAAACCGTACTCGCGCTGGCCGAGCGGCTCCGTGGCGACGGGCTGAAGGTCTGGTTCGACGAGTGGGAACTCGGGCCCGGCGACAGCATCCCGGCGGGGATCGAGCACGGGCTGGAACATTCGCGTGTGTTGGTCCTCTGCATGTCGGCCGCCGCGTTCGGTTCCGACTGGGCCCGGCTCGAGTCCGGCACGTTCCGCTTCCGCGATCCGCTGAACAAAGACCGCCGCTTCATCCCCCTGCGGCTTGACGACGCGGAGATCCCCGGCTCGCTGGGCCAATTCGTCTATATCGACTGGCGCACCGACGACCGCCAGCCGCAGTACGCCAAGCTACTGGAAACCTGCCGGCCATCGAAGAAACCGGACGCTGCGCGGGCACAGGGCGCACGAGGACGGTTTGAGGAGCGGGTGATTTGGCTAGGACAAGCGGCCCCAGTCGGTTGCGTTGCGCTCAGCGACGGACGGCTGAGCATCTCAGGCAATAATGATGGGACGGTCCGCGTGTGGGACGTTCAGACCGGCGGATGCGAGCGTGTGCTCAAAGGACACGTGGGTGCTGTGCATGGTGTCGCGCTCAGCCGCGACGGGCGCCGTGCACTGTCCGGGGCCCAGGACATGACGGTCCGCGTGTGGGACCTTCAGACCGGGCTATGCGAGCGCGTGCTGAAGGGACACAAAGGTACCGTGTATGACGTTGCGCTCAGCCGCGACGGACGCCGCGCGCTATCCGGCGCCGATGACACGACGGTCCGCGTGTGGGACCTTCAGGTCAACCGATGCGAGCGAGTGCTTCAACGACACGCGATCTGGGTCCGCAGCGTTGCACTCAGTTGCGACGGGCGCCGCGCGCTGTCCGGAGACTATAACAATACGGTGTGCGTGTGGGACGTGGATACGGGCCGATGCGAACGCGTGCTCGAAGGGCACACGGGCACCGTGTACGGCGTTGCGCTCAGCCGCGACGGACGCCGTGCGCTTTCCGGGGCCGCGGACAATACGGTCCGCGTGTGGGACGTTCAGACCGGGCTATGTGAGTGCGTATTCGAAGGGCACACGGGTCGCGTATTTGGCGTAGCGTTCAGCCGCGACGGCGACCGTGCACTTTCCGGAGCAAGCGACAATACGGTCCGCGTGTGGGACGTTCGGACCGGTCGATGTGAGCGTGTGCTCAAAGGACACTCGGATCATGTTCTTGGCGTTGCGCTCAACCGCGACGGAGGCCGCGCGCTTTCCGCGGCCAATGACAGGACGGTTCGCGTGTGGAACTTGGAGACCGGTCTATGCGATCTAGTGCTCGAAGGACACACCGGAACCGTGCGTGACGTTGCGCTCAGCTGCGACGGACGTCGCGCCCTGTCCGGAGCCGACGACGGCACAGCCCGCGTGTGGGACGTTCGGACCGGCCGATGCAAGCGAGTGCCCCAAGCGCGGACAGTCAGGGTCAGTAGCGTTGCACTCTGCCGCGGTGGAAGCCGCGCGCTGTCCGGAACCAGTAGCGGCCCAGTCCGCGTGTGGAACGTTCAGACCGGTCTATGCGAGCGAGTGCTCGAAGGACACACGCGTTTCGTCCACAGCGTTGCGCTTAGCCACGAC
Source organism: uncultured Planctomycetaceae bacterium (assembly GCA_964472545.1). GTDB lineage: Bacteria > Planctomycetota > Planctomycetia > Pirellulales > Thermoguttaceae > CAYYNP01. The sequence goes on from CAYYNP010000041.1 coordinate 15,042, forward strand.
GGAAGTCGCGCGCTTTCTGGGGCAGCTGACAATACGGTCCGCGTGTGGGACGTTCGGACCGGTCTATGCGAGCGAGTATTCGAAGGACATAAGGGTTCCGTCTACAGCGTTGCGCTCAGCCGCGACGGGAGCTTCGCACTGTCTGGGGCCGCTGACAAGAAGGTCCGCGTGTGGACCGTGCGGACCGGACGATGCAGGCGCGTGCTCAAAGGACACACGGGTACTGTGTATGCTGTCGCGCTCAACCACGACGGAAGCCGCGCGCTGTCCGCCGGCGAGGACAGTACGCTCCGCGTGTGGAACGTTCGGAGAAAGCGATGCGAGCGAGTGCTCGAAGGACATACGGGCTCGGTCTGCAGCGTAGCGCTCAGCAGCAACGGAAGCCGCGCGCTGTCCGGGGCCGAGGACAGTACCGTTCGCCTCTGGAACGTGGATACTGGTCGATGCGAGCAAGTACTCGAAGGGCACACCGGTAATGTCATTAGTGTTGCGCTTATCCACGACGGACGCCGCGTCTTCTCGGCTGCCGCAAACGGCGTGCTCCGCATCTGGGATTTGGCCGGCCTGCCCTCGGAACCGCCTCCGGAAGATATTGGAATCCCCGTCCTTCCGCCCGCGCCGGGCGACGAACAGTACACCAACGCCAAGGTCCTGCTGGTCGGCGACACGGGCGTCGGCAAGAGCGGCATGGCCGAACGGCTGGTTCACGGGCGATTCGTCGAGACGAAATCGTCGCACGCCCGCAGGGCGCACATCCTCGACAGCCAGATCGTACAGCAGGGCGGGGTCGCCGTGCATCGAGAGACGATCCTCTGGGACCTGGCCGGACAGCCGGCCTATCGGTTGGTACACCAGTTGAGCATGGACGACGCCGCGCTGGCCTGCGTGTTGTTCGACTGCCGCAACGAGCTGGACCCCTTCGAGGGTGCGGCCTATTGGTCGCGGGTCTTGGACCAGGCACGCACGAATACGGAGCTGAAGAAGCTGTTGATCGCTTCGCGGATCGACGTGGGCGGCCTGCCCGCCAGCAAGCAGCGCATCGAGGACTTCGCACGCGATAACGGCTTCGCCTTGTTCATCCCCACCAGCGCCAGCACGGGCGACGGCTGCCCGGAATTGCTCGAAGCGATCGGCACGCAGATTCCCTGGGAGGGCCTGCCGACGGTGACCACAACCGACGCGCTGGCGGCGTTGCGCAAATACGTTATCCGGCTGAAGGACCCGGGCGAGGATCCTGGCAAGGCCCCGGACAACGACACGGAGGCCGAAGACGCCGGGCCGCCCGTTCGCCCGGGGTTGCTTTCGATCGCGGCACTCCACGAGGGGTTTTCCGCGTACTTTGGCGAGAAGGTCCCCTTCGACGAGTTTGTCTCGCACCTGGAACGTCTGGAGGCCACCGACGCGCTGGCCCTGCTGGTGTTTCGCACGGCCGAGGAGGAGCCGGGCCCGGAGAGCATGGTGCTGCTCGACTCGACGCGGTTGGATGCGTACGCCAGCGCGTTGTTGGTGGCCGCCAAGGACGAACCGGACGGGCCGGGGCATCTGCTCGAATCGCGTGTGCGCGAGGGCGACTTCAAGCTCGACGACGACGAGCGGATGCCGGATCGCGAGTCGGAGGCCCACGTGCTGTGGTACGTGATCGAGTATCTGTTGTCGCGCGATCTGGCGCTACGCGAGCAGATCCGGGGCAAGGACTACGTGGTCTTCCCGTCGCAGTGTACGGCGGCCATGAAGTTTCCCGGCGCGGCGGCCTTCGGCGTGGCCTTCGAGTTTGCCGGGCCCGTGCGGGGCATCTACGCCACGTTGATCGCGCAGCTCGCGCACTACGAGGGCTTCGACAAGCGAGAGTTCTTCAAGGACGCCGCCGCCTATCGGGCAGAATCCGGCGGGCGCTGCCTGGTGCGGTTCAAGGACGGAGGGCGCGGCGAGGCGAAGCTGGAGGTGCTCTTCGACGGCGACACGCCGACGCCGGTGCGGCAGGGTTTTCTAGAGTTCGTCGGCCGGCATCTTCAGGCCAAGAGCACGCTGGGCAGCGTGTCGAAGCGCCATGCGTATCATTGCGGGAACGAGAAGTGTGGCGAGCAGTTCGACGATCGCGTGGTGACGGTAAGCCTAGACCGCCGGCACCGCGATCTGCTCTGCCCGTATTGCCGGAAGAGCACACCGCTGGTCGACTTGCTGAAGGCCCCGACGAAGGCCGCGAAGTCGGTGGCGGCAGAGATCGATACGGATGCCAAGGCGGGCCGCCAGCGGATGACGGCGTCGCTGGTGATCAGGGCGAAGGAGGCGGAAGGGAAATTCGACCTCTTCCTCAGCCACAACTCGAAGGACAAGGCGGCGGTTCTGAAGATCGCCGAGGCGTTGCTCAAGAAGGGGATTCGCCCCTGGCTGGACGTCTGGCAACTGCCGCCCGGGACACCGGTTACGGACGCGCTGGAAGAGGCCATCCAGACGATCCCCTGCGCGGGTCTCTGCTTTGGCCCGGCCGATATCGGCAAGTGGCACATCATGGAGATCAGGGCCTATCTGGAGGGATGGGCCGCCAAGGACGCGCGGATGATCCCGATCATCTTGCCCGGCGCCGAAAAAACGCCGGAACTGCCGCTTTTTGTACGGCAGACGCTGTGGGTCGACATGCGCGATTGGCAACAGGGCGATAGCGACGCGCTCTATCGCCTGGTTTGCGGGATATTGGACAAAGCCCCGGGCAATTCGCCGAAGAAGAAGTTCGGCCCTCGCGACGTGGTCGAGTGGCAGGAGGACGACTTGTAGGGCGCGTTGGGGATGGGCTTGTTGGCAGTGGATTATTGCCCGGAGGCAGGAAAAGGCGGGAAACAACGCCGTAAGCTCTTTGGCGGCAATCGCTTGAAACTTGACCACAAACGCGATTGCAGGCGATGTGAGCTGTGGAGTCAAGGGCCCGTGGCGCGACGTAACCAACGCAACGGCAACACCTTAGCGAAATCGCCCCCAACGCCCGCCGGAGTGACGCCCGGCTTACTGCGTGAAACATAAAAGAACTCCGCCCGGCGGTTGCCTTTACCGAAGATAGTGGCCGCCGGCCGGATTCACCGCCGGCTGTGGGCCGTGCGTCGGCCAAGGCAGCGCGGCGTTGGCGACCGGCGCCGGGGCTTGTAGCTCGTGCAGGTGCTGCAACAGAATCCGCCGCACTTCGTTGACCGCCAGCGGGTGGCTGTGTACGCCGGTATGGTCGGCCGGGACGGTGACCTCGGAAACGACGTCGGTCATCCGGGCGCTCTCTTCTTCGACCACGCCGTCGCCGCCGGAGAAGAGCGAGAGCCACCATTTGTCGTCGGGGATCACGCCCACGATGTTGTGGTAGCGGACGTCGCCCGGCCGGCGGCTGGCGAGCATGGCCGGGAAGATCGGCGACTCGGGCGAAAGCGAGTCGATGCTGGTGTCTACCCGCAACAGCGAATCGTCGTCGAAGAAGCCCTCGTTGTCGAGGAAGAGCCGTTCGCGGCGGGTGAGCAGCCGCTGCGGGTAGGTGATCAGCTTGCCCAACAGCCATTGGGTGGTTTGGTTGGAAAAATCGCTGCCGCGATGGGGCGTGCCCAGGGTGACCACGCGGCGGACGGTCGGATCGGGGCGGAAGAAGAACGTGTCGGCCAGCCGCTGCTGCACCTCGGGCTCGGCCTGGACCTCCTGAAACGGTTTTTCGCTGGCCAACGCCCAATAGTCGTTGCCGCTGTCGAACGTCTGTAGCCGCGAGACGAGCCCTCCCATGCTGTGGCCCACCAAAACCATCCGCCCCAAGGCCGGCTGTTGCCAATGCGGATCGAGCACCTGGCGGATTTCGGCCAGGTCGCGCCGCAACTGGGCCGCCGAGAGCCAGAACGGCTGGCCGGTGGGGTAGAGATAGAACCAGAACTGGTATTTCTCGCGGATCTCCGGCGAGCTGCGCAGGTCGTTGAACATCTCGATCCAGGTCATCGGCGTCGACCAAAGGCCGTGGACCATCACCACCGGGATCTTGCCCGGCTCGTAAGGTTGCGCCATGTAGATGCCCGAGATCGGGTCCGGGCGGTCCGGACGCATCCGCAAGAGCAAGTCCGGCGACAATAGCCCGATCCAGGCCAGCGTGTCCAGCTCGGGCTTCGAGAGGAAATAGGCCAGCGGCGTGGTCAGGTCGCTTTCCAACGGCACGTAGCGATGGGCCACCGCGATGTCGGGCGTGGTCAGCGGATCGTAGAGTTCGAGGCTCGCCTGATGGTGCATGGCCTGGCCGTCGGCCGAAGGCCCCGGATGCGGCGACGGGCGCACAAAGGCGGTCACCGGGAAGCTCAAGTCGGGCGGATAATACTTGGCCAAGGCCGGCTCGTTGGCGTAGGGCTTTCGCACGGCGATCAACGGCACGCCCAGCCCGTGGCGGCGGTAGTGGTTCTTGAGGCCCTTGATTTCGTAGTCGGAGGCGAACTTGAAGTGGTCGATATCTTCCGGCCGCCAGTTGCTGCTGCAGAGCACACAGTTGATGTCCCAATTGCCCACGGCCGTGCAGATCGTCCGCGTACGGCCCGGCACCAACTCGCCGCTATCGCAAACCAGCCGCAGCGCGCCCTCCAGCGCCGCGTTGTACAGATCGCACGCCCCGCGGAACTGCGGATCGTAAGGGTTGCGGACGTTGGCCAGGAAGTCGTCGAACAGGTAGTGATAGGCGTAGAGCACCGACGCCCCGTAGAGATCGACCGCCAGGGCCGGGTCGTCCTCTTCGGCCTCTTTGCCGCCTAAGTAAGCCAGCTCGGCAAACGCATAGACCTTATCGGCCGACGGCTCCCGGTCGATCGCCGCCTGGAGCCCGTCGAGCAACTCCCGCCGCGGCCCGTCGAGCTTCCCGTCGAGATGACTCACCCGCAAGACCTGCATCGTCCGCGGCGTCGGTTCCGGTCCCCAGTACGAGCTCAGCTTGAGACTATCCGAAAGCGGGTTCCGGGGAACCGACCGCAGGCTGACGCCCTTCGAGGCACAACCTGCCGCCGCCAGCAGCAAACTCGCCGCCACGAGGGCGGCGGCAGGGGCACGCACGGCACGCATCGTTCGACAACTGGACCGAAACATCGCGATCTCGCTGATGCAATCGAGAGAAACTGGATAAGGTCGAGAGACTAGGCGACACGATTCCCGTTTCCGGGACCGTACCGCAGTATGGCGGGTACCATATAGGGATTTGTGGCCGGCGGCGTCAATGGGGATTTTGCGGTGGCAAATGTTCTGCTTGCGGGGCTACCTTTGAGGATACTACTTTGGCGAAGATGAGACCCCGCTTAATACTGGTTGACACCGGACAGCAGCGTGCAGGACAATTGCCAGGCAGGACAGTCACTTTCTCCGAATCTACGGGCGCCTTTCTCGGTTGCGGGACTGAGTTCAACCCACCGCAGAGCGGCAGGTCGATGTGTTGCTGCCCGATAAGACTGGACATACGAAGCAGTTTGACTGCGAGGAAGAACTGCTCCACAAACGGAGGGTTGAAAAGTGGCAGACGTTTTGGGCCTTGTTGGCCAGGCAATTGATGCGGCAAAGAAACTCACAGCGTTGTCCGAAAAGCTAAGGGATGCAGACGCGAAGAACGCAATTGCAGATCTATCGCTGGCGCTCGCTGACCTGAAAATCGAAACTGCGGAACTGAAAAGCGAGAACTTCGAGTTGAAATCTCAATTGGCAACGTCCGCGGCGCAGGGAGAGCGTGTTGCCCACGTCGAGTTTCGCGACGGCTATTACTTCTTGGCAGAGCCTCAACAGGGCCGTCCTGACGGTCCGTTTTGCACTCGATGCTTCGAAGTTGATAAACAGCTAGTAGTGCTCAAAGAGCTTACCGGGCGTTTTGCCGTCTTCGGCAAGTACAGTTGTCCAGAATGCAAATCGAAGTTTGGCCGATAATGGACTCGTCCACCCTTCACGCGACATGGTATTTGAGCCATCTGTTGGGTACGATGGTCGCGGGCCGCTGCCCGGTTGAGCCGGGCTTCGTGCGGCGCAAGCCCATCCCGCGACCGTCGAAGCCGGCCCCTTCGAACCATATGAAACGTCGTTTTCTCGGAAGCTCTTGAACAACAACTTCTTTTTGCGAGGGCGAGACAATGTTCACGGTGATACGAGGTCGTTTTCTGGCGAGAGGCTTTTCGCCAGACGGAGATTCACTTCGGTTTCGGGCCAACAATGTGGGTTTGTGGGATCGAGTTCAAGGCTACATACGGGTTTACCCTAACAATGGCTCCGTGCAGCTTCGCTACGAAGGAATGGACGCGTTGGAGACGCACTACAAAGGCACGCACCAACCGGCACCATGGGGAAGGGGCGCCGCCGACTTCAATCTCACTGCGGTGGGCATCACGAACGTTCAATGGGGAGCCCGAAGAGTAACTCAAGCCAGTGACAACACGCCCGGGTACGTATTGTCCCACCATGACGGTGGTTACGGCCGGCCCGCAGCATTCGTATTCGCCGGAGATCCTCCAGCGCCAGACGGCGCCGAAGTGTTTCTCGACACGAATTGGCTAAGGCGGAGTGTCAACTGCAAATTGGTGCGAGCAGGTCTCGCGTATCCCATGTACTATGACTCGTTGTACTACGACCTTCGTGATGCGCTGACAGACGCAGTGGTTGACGCGTACAACGCTGGGCGAGGGTTTTGGCCATCCGACAGAAGCGCACGCATACAGATCACCAGTCAATCGGTAATCAGCAACCGGTGGCCGATCTTACCCAAGCTGTTCAGGCGGATTACCGAGTATCTGCAATCGCATAACAGTGTTGTTGGGTTCAAGAACTGGCTCGAACAGGGGAATGAACGGGTTACGGTGATCTCGCGAGGCCAACGAACGGGATTCGATAACGTCATCGAACAGAGTGGCCGAGTCATTCAAATGACGGTCGAACCTGAAGACCTGATATTTGAATCGTAATTGAGGGATCGATCCGTGCGTTGGCTTCTGCCGGCCACGCCTCATGGAGCGTCCCATATCCAACCGGTTCGTTGCGGCCGACGTGCTATCTGTCTGATGGTTCGACAGTAAACGAAGATGGAGAGTCGCTCAACGGGGCGAGCCGCTGAGGCGAGGCCCGCCCGCGACTGAACTCAGCGTTCCCAACGTGCGCCGGTCGCCCCCGCCGACGCGCTTTCGGACATGCCGCGAACCTGCCTCGGTCACATCGCCCGAGGTACCTTTGGCATGTCGGACCGACGCACTTCTCGCACATTCAAGGATTCCAAAGGTGACCGCGAGCCAGAGCAGTTGCGCTGGAATATGGACTCGTCCGATGTTGTCGAAGACGGCGCACACCCGGAAGTCATATCACTTGAGCATTCAGGACACGCCTTCCTGGCGCACTGCGGCGCCAATATGCCGGGAAGCGAACGTCATCCTACCGGCGACGGGTTTCACTACGGTGAGCAGGCAGCATCCGTCGTGTGTTGATTGCCGGCGTTGGAAGAGATGCGACTTCATTCGATCGCGGCTGTATATTCGTCCAACAAGCGACGGAAGACGCGATATTGATCGAGGGTCACATGTGGCGGCGTCTGATGGTCGACGCTCGGGATGAAGCCACCCGATCGCATCAGGGGCAACAGTCGCTCGAACTCGTTCCTCATCGCCTCTTCACCCTTGCCCATCACCATCTTGTCAAAATGTCCCACGAGGCAGACCCCCGGAAAGGCACGCCTGAGGTCCATGCCGTCGACCCCCGCTTGCCGCTCCAGGGGCAACACGCCGCGAATACCCTCGCGCAGCAGCCAGGGCACCATCATGCTCACGTCCCCATCGGTGTCGACCAGAGGGATAATGTCCTGCTCCAGCAGCCGTGGGACGAGTTGCCGGTAGTAGGGCGCAATGAACTCGTCGAAATGGGATTCCGAAATCATGGGGCCTTTGTTGTACGACATGTCCTCGGCGATCGTCGCAAACGTGGGCACGCAGACCCGCTCGACCCGGTCGAGGATCTTCAGATTGAAGTCGGTCAAGTCCTGGTTGATCTGATGAATCAACTCCGGCTGGTCGTACAGCGCGAGACTGATCTTGGTGAAGCCCATCAACGTGCGCGGAAACCAGAAGTAGCCTTCCAACGTGATCCACACGACAGCTTGACCGCGGGTCTGCCGATCGGCCCACGGCCGCATCGCCTCGATCGCACGGTCGTGATCCGGGAAGAACTTCGACCGCATCCGGAGGTAGTCGTCCATGTTCGAGACGATCCCTTCCACGTGGTGCTGGACCGCCTCGATCGTGTCGTCGGTGGTCGAGAACCAGAATTGCTGATAGGGGTCGAGACCAAAGTACTCGGCGATGTCGTAAACGCTCTCCAAACCGGCGGGCAACCCTTGCCGTTTCCAGTTGGCAATCGTCTCGTCCCACCACATGGCCCACTCCCAGCGGGGCAACCGGTCCACCGGCCGGAACTCCATTACGGCGCGAAAGCGTTCGACGTGGTTCATGGCGTGTCCTTTGCCTGGAGAACGACCGGCCCCAGCAGGCCGGACGGTTTCAACGGGCCGTCGATCCGGGCATGAATCGCCGTCCGAGTGAGACGCTTCTGCTCGGGCCTGGAAGCGTCTCCAATCCGGCGGTTCGCCCAAAGGTTGGCCACCCTGATCTCCAACAGGTTACCCTTCTCCCTTAGATTTCCGGAAAGACCGATCCGCCACGGCGCACACCAGACCGTGCCCAGCCTCTTGCCGTTTAGGGAGACCTCCGCCAGTTCATGCACCGTTCCTAGATCGAGGTAGATCTCCTTGCCCGCTCCGGCAGGCAGGTCGAATGACTTGCGATATGTCGCGATGCCGGAGTAGTGTTTGATTCCGTCCTCGGGCCGTTTGCTCCAATCCTGAAGGGAAGGGAACGTGATCTTTGCGGGTCCACCCCACCTGGGATCGAACGCAACTTCCCATGCTCCCTGCAAGGTCGCGATCGGTGTGAGTTGGGGGAAGTTGTTTCCTGCCGCCCCCCTGTTCTGCCCATCATGCGGGAAGATGACGAAGAAACTCTGGTGTGGTTCGAACACGAGCGGAACGACCGTCGTCTTTTCTCGATGCGTGAACTGCGGCAGTTTGCGGGCTGCCCCGGTGACCGCATCCCATAGCCGTGGTGTTCCCAGCTTCACACGGAACGTACAAGTGGCCACGACTCGCTGAGGCATCGTATTCGATACAAAGTAGATATCTTCTTCTGCCGTGCGGCGATGAGTATAGCGGAGAGGGGCGTCGGCGAGAAAATCCTCCGGCACGTCCTGCATCGCAAGCACGGCCGAGGCGGTCGCGTAGTCGGGGTAGATCTCGTCGACCACTTGCCCTTGAGTCTTGCTGGCAGTCAGCCGCCAAGGCGCCATTGAGCCTCGCCCAAGTTCCTGCGCAACAGACCAATTCGCCTTATCCCGGGAAGCAGACCAGCTATTGTCGGTGCCAACGACTCTCGTCGTGCCATCGGCATAGGTCAGTCGAATCGCCGCGATGAGTCCTGCCGGGTTTGCAGCGGGGCCAGAGTTGCTCGCAACAACCGTAACTGCGTTTTCGCCCGGCTTCACGGCAGAGGTGATGTCTGCCGAGTAGATCTTATGAAAGTTGTCTCCTGTCAGTATCTGTCTTCCGTTGATCCGAAGTGTGAACGAATTGTCTGCTGTCGCTTCGACAACGGCTCTTTCAAGACGGGGCTTACCTGCGATTTCTAGGGTGGAGCGAAAGAAAACGTCTCCACTGGGAGCACTGAATGCAGGATTTCCTTCCGCGTACCAGATCCAGGTTCCCGTGTGGGGAAGCAACGGAGCATCTTCCGAACGATGCGTTTGAGAGATTCCCATTGCCGCGGAATCGAGAATGACGCGTCCCTCCCCGACGGCTCTTTCCTTAGCGTACGGAGCCTTGCCCCAGAGTTCTCCGGCAAGGTGCTTCACTTGGGCATCACATTCCGGGTAGTTGTGCAAACTCGGTGAGGAGGTCGGCGGCGCGCCGAGTACCGTCGCGCCCGACTCGACCAGTTGAAGGATCTTCTTCAGCAACGCCGGAGTCATGGTCTTCCAGCGCGGCAGTACGAGCAGCCGGTGGGACGTGCCGCCGGGAAAGCAAATCCGCCCGTCCTCAACCTCGGCCCGATTCATCAGAATCCGCGGGGAGCAGCCGTCAAAGCTGTAACCCTTCTTGTCCGGGAGCCTTGAGCCGGCTGCATGGAGGGCACTGGATGGCGGCTGAAAGACCTGCGGCGCACCTTCGGGCGTCAGGTAGAGAATATCCGACACCGTCACCCCCTGCTGCAATAGATGGGAACACCTTGCCAGATACTCGTGGTAGTCTCCGACCAGCGGCCAGAAAGTCTGCTTTCGGTTCCAGAACACGCCGTAGGGGCCGAACGTCATCCCGGGGGCATCGTCGTTCGTCTGGTGAGCGAAACCGTGTATCGCAAACTTGTTGATACCCACAGCAAAGGCCCAGTCGGTCTGGTTTTTGAGAACCCACGGCGTGCGCTGCCAATCTCCGCGACCGGAGGTGAATCCCTCGGCAAGCACGATAGGTTTGCCCATCGTGTGCGCGATCGAGGCGGCGGTCATGCAACTCCATCCGGATTGAAACGTGTCGAACCAGAACTCGCCGGCCGGGAAGTCGGCATACGATCCAAGGTCGAGATCGCCGGCCGGATTCATGTCGTACGGTTCAATCATCAGCCGCAACCCGCGCCGGTGACAGTGCTTTCTCAACTCAGCCGCATGGTTCTCGAGTAACAGATCCTGGCACACTTTGCGAACATCCCAGAGGAAACGCTCGGTTCGCTCTCGGGAACCCACCACGCAGCCGGTGTAGATTGGAAAGTAGAGCCAGGGGTCGTAGCCGCGTCGCTTCTTGAACTCCTTGCGAAAGCCGGGGGTCCAGTTCTGGGAACTCATCTCCCAACTGTCGGCATCGAGTGCCACGAACCCGACCTTCCTGTCGGCCGGACGCGGCCCGATCGCCTTTAGCAGCGGATCGAAATAGGCCTCAAAATGCACCCCGAGCGCCTCCTTGCTGAATTTGTCCGACTCCAAGCCGAGCCCCGCAGCCGGCGCCGGGCGCGTATTGGCACCGGTTGAACGCACGGCGAGTCGGACGATCATCCACTCGCCCGGCGGAACGTCCCAGGCAAGTCGGCCATCCGCCTGCAACTTGCCGGTCAGGTCAATGATGGCCTCGGGGGCAATGATCTGCGCTGCTGTTGCAGCAGGATAACTCGCTGGTGACGGCAGGCGGAGGCGCACACCCGGCATGGAAGTGAACGGGTTGCGAATGAACAGGGCCTTCTCTTGAATGTCTGCAACCACCGGCTCACGACGAGGAAACGCAAACACGGCTACATCCTTGTAGAATTCACGCACGTCCTTCTGCATCTGCGGCGTCTGATTGCGGTGGTACCCGGAAACGCGCGGCTGCGGCAACGGTAGTATCTGATTGAACTTCGCCGGCCCTTCGGCGGCGACGCTCACCGGAACGAGATGCTGCATGGATCGCTCGGCTCTGATCCAGGGACCGCCCGTGCCGGTCCAGCCGGGACCCGTGATGGTGGCCAACTCGAGGCCCAAACGCTCGCATTCGTGGACGGCGTGGACAAAATGCCTGCGCCACTGTTCACTGAGGTAGGGCGTGCCGCCGAACGGTATGCCACCGACATTACAGTCCATACGCAGTACGCCCCCAATTCCTGCCCTTTTCATCGCTTCCAGATCGGCCGTGGTACCTTCGATAGAGTAATGCCCGTCTTGACAGGTCCAGTAGACCCAGGGGCGAGCCGAGTAGGGCGGCTTGCGAAATTCCTCTTCGAGCGTGGCGCCATTTACCGCGCTGAGTAAGGCCCCGAAGGCAAGGAACACCGGTAGCACTCTGCTTCTCATCGTAGCTCTCCTCCGTTCCTCCGGGGCGGCGACAACGGTAACTCGAGCCACGCCAGGCCGATGTTCCGTTTCATGTGGCTGGTGCTGTTGCCCCCCGGTGCATCGTAGAACAACGCCAGTCGATTGCCTACCCGGACAACCGAGGGCAGCCCGATGCATTTTGTCGACCACGTACAGTTCTTGCCGTCGAGTACAACGGCCTTCTTATTCGGGTCCCATCGGCTCGGATCCTTACTCCAGTAAACCCAAATGGCATCGGTGTACTCGCCGCGATTGATGCCGATGTGGTTTGTGAAAAGGAACCAGGTCTTGATGCTCTCTTCGTAGTGAATCGATGAGTTTTCGATCTGCTCTTCGATGGGCACGATCGGCCGTGGATCGACGGTCCAAGGCCCGTCGAGATTGTTCGTGCGGGCGATACCGAGCGTACGCTGAACGCACGGATTTCCGGTCTTTCGTGTTGTGGCGCTAAAGAACTGCAGGTACTCGTCACCGTGTTTGATGACCTGTCCGGGACTGGCCGTTATCGAATAGTAGGTGCCAGGCTTCGTTCGGAATGGAACACCGTCCTTCTGTTTGATCCATGGGCCGGCCGGGCCAGCCCCTTTCGCTTTCATCGTGAGATAGGGAAACGACGGGACCAGATTCGGCGGGCCCGAAACGTTGGGCGTTCCCAGATAGAACATGTGCCACCGCTTGCCGTCGTAATAGGTAACGCCATACGAGGCAGACTTCGAGTCCTCTTCCCCCGGTTTGCCGAAGTCCAGAACGGGCCCCCTCTTCTCCCAGGTGACGAGATCCGTGCTTACCGCGAGAGAACAGAGCCATCCTCTCGGCCCGGCTGCATCGTAGTGCATGTAGTAGGCGCCGTCGGCCTGAAACACCCAAACGTCCCGGGCACCGAGAATGTCGCACTGGTCGGGTCCGTCACCATGCCGAAGCACGATGCCATGGTCTTTCGCATCCATCCTCAGCGTTGCCGCCGGTCTGCCGTCCCGATAGCCCGACGCTGCGGCCGATACGGTCATCGCGACTCCGAATAGGCCAGCCGCTGCAATTCTAAACGTCATGAGATGTCCTTTCTTCTTGATCTCGTCTTCTGCCCCGATTCACCTCTCCGAGTCTTCTTCGGGGTTGGTGATGAGCATGGAGGTTGTCGGCGACAGCGTCATTTTCAGCATCGCGACGTCGACCTCGCCCTTCTTACCTCATTGTGCAGCATGAAGAGCAGAAGGTCCAGCCAAGCCGGGCCGATGCGTCGCCGCATGTGGCCAGTTGCTTGGGAATGTCGGACTTGCGGGAGAAAGGACTCTTACGATCGCGTGAGGCGTACTTCCATCCCCTGTAGTCCCTGATAATAGTCTGTGTCTCCGGCACGTGACCCAGCGTCATTCCGCCGCAATACGAAGCACGGTACGAAACGAGCGTGGAAGATCAAAAAGTGCATACGTAAGCGTCCCCGCCAGACCAGTCTCCTCTCATGCCAGCCCCTAGTCCCCGCGACACCTTGTCGTCAATGGAATCCGGCCACGCAACGTCATGGATTCAGGCATCTGTGTTGCCAGAGAATCCATCGCTGCATCCGGCAACGTCGCGCACTGCCGATTCACCCATTCATGGCTTCAACGACGCCACAGGGATTACGGAGAGCCCGCAGTCTTCCTTACCGACCGAGTAGACGACGTACAGTTTGCCGTCGTGTTCGTAACCGTAAGGGTATGACCATTGCTTTCCTTTCGCCTGACCGGGGAATCGCGGCGGGATCGATCTGCCGTGCCGGATCCGCAACATGCGACTCAAGGTCTGCTCGCCGGGGCGGCTGACGGAGATGACGAGCGTGTCGCGATTGCCGAGGTTGGACAGCAGATAGAGTTGCCCCGTGCTGAGCTTGCCGAGGTATGCCTTGGCCCGCGGCATGGGCAGATTGCTCGGGCCGGCTTTCGACCAGGTGCGGCCAAAGTCCTCGCTCGTCGATACCCACGCGACTCCGCCGCCACCGCGGATAACGGCGGTCACGCGGTCGCCCTCGGCCCACACGGTCGTCTCGGCAAAGCTCGGCTGCAGCCGGCGGCCATAGGGAATCAGAACGGAATCCCACTGCGTCAGGTCGTCGCCGTGACTGATGGCGACAACCGGTAGGCCGTCTTTGTCCTGCCCGCCGGTGATGAAGTCGCCACTGGCCATGCGAGCCGGTTCGTCGTACGGCCAGCAGTTCTTCATCACGATGCCGCGTGATTTCCAGCGATCGGTTTGCTCGTCCAACACAAAGGCCTCGGCCTGTAGTCCGGGGAAGCGCCGGCCAGGCGTGCCAACGCCGAACCGCGCGCAGATCGTCCATAGCTCGTCCTTGTGAACGAAAAGCACGCCGTGACTGTGGCGTTCCTTACCTTCGAAGCCGGGCCCAATGACTTCGAGTTCCGACCAGGTGACGCCTCCGTCGATCGAGCGTCTGCCCTGCAACGTCTCGTGCGGTCCGTTCTCATTGACCGGACTGTTGGCCCAGTTGGCATACATCACGCCCTTGTGTTCCACGATGGCCGCGCCGTGCAGGAACTTGTAACCGTCTTCGGAAGGACGATGAATGGTGCGATGCTCGACACCTTCGGCAAACGGAATCTCCTCTACATCCGACGGAATCGGCGGCCCGGCCCACAACTTGAACGGTTGCGGCGGCGCCGGAATCTCGTGCGTGGCCGTCGCCGGCTTGCAAGCCGCCGCCATCTGCGCGGCATCGAGTGGCTTGTCGAAGAGGCGAATCTCATCGAGTGCGCCGACGAAGTTCTGCCAGATGCAACCGTTGTCATCGACTCCACCGAACGTGAGCGGGGCTCTGGTCTGCGGGATTGCCTTCGTGAGTTTCACCTGACCAGTGAGCTTCCCGTTCACCCACAACTCAGCGTTCGCCCGACGAACCACCACGCCGATCAGATGCCAGTGCCCCGGCTGCGGTCGCGTCGAGCAGCCGACGGTCGCCCACTCACCTTGCCAGACATACAGTCGAAAGCGATTGTCTTTGTCAATCATCACTCCCCACTGGCGTTCGCCCAGCGAGTAGCGATTCTTCGCAGCGATCATCTGCTGCTGGTCGTCCAGCAGACAAGGGTTCACCCACGCGGTCAGTGTGAAACCGGCTTCTCTTCCTGTGAGTCGTTCTGAGTCTTTGACCGAAGGTAGAGATGCGCCATCGAGAACGGCGCTGTTGCCTTCCACACCCGGAGCCGCAATCACCTCTCCACGCACGCTGAGTTTGGACGAGTCGACCGACTCGAGCGGCCAGGAGTGATCCCCAGCTAGTAGCGTCTGGCAGGACAGAATCAGCATTGCAATCGGCGGAAGACAACGCATCATTCGCATTCGTGGCTCTTGCGTCTCTTTCAGTGCCCTTGGAGTCAGCTCAGGTTCGGACGGACGAGGCCGCCTCCTCCCTCCATGTCTGTCGCGATATCGATGATTCCGTCGGGCTAGCGGTACAGCGTGGTGGTGAGGCATACCGCGCGCCGCGAACACCTGCCGTCATTGTGGTCTGCGGCTCTCCCGAAATCAACTTGCGCGGCACAGTCAAATTCACAACTCGGCCATTTGCCACGCGCGCGAGGTGATCGCGCATCGAGCGCTCAACGGCTTCAAGCCAACTAGCCGAGTTGGGCGCGTCGCGGGTGCGCAATCCATACCTGCCAATGAGGGGAAGAAAGTGTTGCCAACCGATCCAGGTCGCCTCCGCCGACGACATCTGAAAGAGTCGCGGCGGTGAACGGCAGAAGGAGCGACCCAATGCCGTTTCGACCTACCGGCTACAGCCGACGATTTTCAGAAGATCTGCCCAGCTTGGGCCGTGACCCTCGAGTTCGGGGAACGCACAATTGTCTTCTGGCGCTTTCAATTATCACGTCGTGGTGTGCCCTCAGTCAGCCGATAGATACGGACATGTCTGATGAGTGGCGGGGGGTTCGGGAACTCGGCCGGCATCCCATTGAGCATCTGTGTACAATATCATCCAACAGCTCGAAATGAGAAGTAGCCCAAAGGGAGATGCTATGTGTAAGCTCGTGCTGATGGCGTGGGCCGTGATTTTGGGGACCTCTGCGACGGGGAGTGCGGCCGAAAGCGCCGGTGCTGCATTCACCAGGCGTGGCCCCCTGGATGGGCACGCCGAGTACGTACACCAAGTGCTTGACACGCTCGGACTCAGCGATGACCAGCAGAGGGAGCTGGCGAGAATCGTCACCGACGGCCACGCGGCGTGGCGGGAGTGGTTCAAGGTGAACCACGAGAAGGTCGCTGCTCACACCGATGCAGTTCGAGTCGCCAAGACGGCGGGCGATCAAAAGCGGCTGGCTACGGTCCGCAAAGAGAAGAAGGTCTTCATGCATACGGCCCCTTCACTCTTACGGCATCCGGAGCCGATACGGGCAGTTCTTACGCCGCAGCAGTTGGAGCTTTTCGACGAGCGGCTGCTAGACCTCCAACGCGATTTGCACCGTCCGCCTTCGGAACGACAGAGGATATACGATTTCGACCCTTCCTTGCTTGTATGGTATGACAAACCTGCAGAACGGTTCCATCAGGGCTTGCCCCTCGGCAACGGGCGGATCGGCATGATGGTCTACGGCGGTGTGCCCCGGGAGCGGATCGTGCTCAGCGAAGAATCGCTCTGGTCAGGATCTCCTGTCCGGCACGATCGCCCCGCCGCCCACAAGCACCTGCCGCAGATCCGCGAGCTGCTACTGGCAGGCAAGAACGTCGAGGCGGAGGAACTGGTCAATCAACACTTTGTCGGCACGGGGACCGGTACCAGCGGGCGTGCCGGACACGAACCGTACGGCTGTTTTCAGACGACCGGCAGCCTGTGGATCGACTACGATGCCCAAGGCAAGCCGAGTCGTTACAGACGCACGCTCGACCTGAGCACCGGAATCGCAGCCGTGAGCTACGCCGTCGACGACCAGACGATTCTGCGGGAGAGCTTCGTAAGCGCCCCGGACGAGGTGGGGGTGGTGCTGCTGAAATCCGGTCGACCCGGCGGACTGACTTGTTATGTGGGGCTGGATCGCCATGAACGATTCGAAACGAAAGCTACCGGTCAGGCCAACTTGCTCATGACCGGGCAACTCAGCGACGGCAAGAATGGTGGCAGCGGCGTGCGTTATGCCGCTCGCGCCCGAGTGGTCCTCGAAGGTGGCCGTGTAACGGCGGACGGCAACCGTCTTCGCATCCAAGACGCTGACCAAGCGGTGATTCTCTTGGCCGTGGAGACTGACTATCCTGGCCCCGTGCCGCGAGTTCGCCAGGTGAAGGATCCAGTCGGCGAGACAGCGGCCGTGTTGGACCGAATCTCCTCGCGGCCTTACGACGAGATGCGACGGCGACACATTGCCGATCATCGTCGCTACTTCAATCGCGTCTCGATTTCGTTTCAAGACAACAATGCAGCGAGTCGCCGCCAGGCCGCGTTGCCCACGGATCAAAGGTTGACGGCCTTTGGCCGTACGTCTGCAACCGATGTCACGTTGCCGGCGCTGTACTTCAACTTCGGCCGCTATCTTCTCATCGGCTCCTCTCGGCCGGGCACGTTGCCCGCCAATCTGCAAGGCGTTTGGGCCGAGAAGATCCAGACGCCTTGGAACGCCGACTGGCACATGAACATCAACGTGCAGATGAACTACTGGCCGGCGGAAGTCTGCGACTTGGGAGACTGCCACACGCCGTTCCTGCAACTCATCGAGTCTCTACAGGAGCCGGGGCGGCGGACTGCCAAGGCCTACTACGGTGGCGAGGGATGGGTCGTGCATACCATCACAAACGCCTGGGGCTATACGGCGCCCGGCGAGAAGGCTTCGTGGGGCTCTTTCCTTGCCGGAACGGCGTGGGCGTGTGAGCATCTCTGGAATCGCTACGCCTACTCGGGCAACGTCGATGAGTTGAAGTCTGCGTATCCAATCATCAAAGGAGCCGTCGAGTGCTACCTGGTCATGCTGATCGAAGAGCCGAAACACGGATGGCTGGTGACGGCTCCGTCCAACTCTCCCGAGAATCGATTCAAGCTCCCGGACGGACGTACCGCTTCCGTCTGCATGGGCCCCACGGTGGACATGCAGATCCTGCGAGAGTTGTTTGGCAACTTCATCGAGGCTAGCCGAACGCTCGATGTGGATGAAACGCTGCGAAAGCGAGTCGAGGCCATCCGAGAACGACTGGCCCCCAATCAGATCGGCCCCGACGGCCGGCTCCAGGAATGGCTCGAACCCTACGACGAGGTGGATCCGCAGCACCGCCACATCTCGCACATGTACGGGATGTGTCCGTACCACGAGATCACCCCTGAGGCCACACCCGACTTGGCTGCTGCAGCCCAAGCCGTGCTCGAACATCGCGGTGATGGCGGTGCGGGATGGTCGCGGGCCTGGAAGGTCAGCCTTTGGGCGAGCCTCAATCAGGGCAACCGGGCTCTGGAGCTACTGCGGTCGCTGATGAGATCACAACTGATGGCTGGCAGCATGCAGTTGGAGGCCAACTTCGGTGGCGCATATGGCGTAGCCCAGATGATTCTGCAATCGCATCCTGAATCGACTGCCCCCAACGCATGCCCTGTCATTCACCTCCTACCTGCCCTGCCGGATGCCTGGCCTGACGGCGAAATCCACGGCTGGCGAGCGCGCCGCGGCTGGAAGATCGACATGACCTGGAAAGACGGCAGACTCGAGAAAGCGGTCCTGCGATCAGGCCTTGCTGGGCCCTTGAAGATTCGCTACGGCATGAAGACCATCAACCTGGATGCCGAGGCCGATCGGGACTATCGGATCGACAGTTCCCTACGGTTGACACCCTAACCGCCCAGGCCTATCGTCGGGAGCGTCGCGCCTTGCGCCGGCAAGATGCACCAGTCGCCCACCTCGGAGGTTCTGGTACAGTCAAGAAGTGCCTGGGGCAGATCGATATCAGCAAGATGCAGCAGTCTAGTCGTATGCTCTCCTGTCGCGGGTAACTGTTCAGGGAGTCTCGTTGGCGAACCTCCGCTTCAAGGCCATATATTGCCACCCAATCGGGAAACACTCTGGTATTCCCTGCGAACCTCGTCAACACGTCCGGTGTCTTTGGTGACAAACCCATTCTGAGGGCAAGCACTATGAGGACAGCTCGGGTTATCGCAGTCGACCGGGATCTCTACACGGTCCGGCCAGTTGGCGGTGGGGATATCCAGGCCAGGCTATCAGGACGGTTTCGGCATGAAGCCGAGGACGTGACGAGACTCCCCTGCGCAGGCGACAGAGTGGCGGTCAAGATCTCTGCCGAAGCGGGCGTGATTCACGATGTCTTACCGCGGGATACCGTTCTTCGCCGGAAGCGACCGGGGAGAGAAGTCGACTTCCAACTGATCGCTGCGAACATCGACGTTGCTTTCGTCGTCCAGGGCTGCCACTTCGATTTCAACGTCAGGCGATTGGATCGGTACCTAGTGGTCTGCCGAGACGGCGGGATCCACCCTGTGATCGTTCTCTCGAAGACCGATCTCATCAGCGAGGACGAATTGGCTGGCATGATTCAGAGGATCCGGGACGCTGGGATCAATGCGGAGGTCCTCTGCATTTCGAATGTGACCGGGGTAGGATTGGACAAACTGACCGACATGCTTGAGCCGGGCCTGACGTACTGCCTCCTCGGATCCTCGGGTGTAGGAAAGACGACTCTGATCAATCGCTTACTTGGCACGGACTACGAGACCCAGGCATGCTCGGCAACGGGGGAGGGAATCCACACGACAACTCGGCGTCAGTTGATCGAGATGGAGAACGGAGCGTATCTCGTGGACACACCGGGCATGAGGGAACTGGGGATCCTGGACGCCGATGACGGGATCTCGGAGAGCTTCTCGAGTATTGTTGATCGAGCGGCAGAATGCCGGTTTTCCGACTGTACGCACACGCATGAACCCGGCTGTGCGGTTCGCGGCTCGGTGGACGAGGGTGATTTGGCCAACTACCACAAACTGATCCGAGAGAGTGAGCGGAACGCCCAGAAGTACCATGAGCGGAGGCAGGCCGATCGACAATTTGGCAAGCAATGCAAGGAGATCATGAAGCACAAGAATCGTGGAGCGTGAAGCCCGAGCGGCACCTCGACACTGCTCTCTCCACGAGGCCGCAGTTGCTGACGGTCACGCGTACGGGCCGCTGCGACACGCCTACATCCGGTGCCCTCGCGATGCCTCCGCCAGAGAGCGACAAAGCGAGTTGGTGACTGTTCCAGGTCGCCCCCGCCGAAGCGCTTCCGGGCAGGGCGCTAGCGCGCTTGGGTGCCCATGACCCAGGTCACGAACACAGTTTACCAATCTGATTGGATCAAATCGACCTGGAGCATTCTCAGGAATCGTATGGCAGAGCTGATACACCTCGGAAAAGGACCCTCTATCTTTCTCGACGCAGCAGATTCGCCCTGAGATTCCGGCACGCGCCAAAACTCCCATCGGAAATCCCTCTTGTAAAACTAAAATCCACCGTCGCCGCGCTTGCCAAGCGGGCAATGGTGGCATAGAATCGTCGGCGCATACTGCAGCGCTATTCGCTATTCTGGAGACCGACTCATGGATAATCGAACGAGTCAAGTTCTGATGCGGCGACGTGAGTTCCTGCAGGCGGCGACGGCGAGTTTGGCCTGGGGAGGCTTCGGGGCTCGGGCACTCGCGATGCAAGAAACCAGCGACGGCGGCATCCCCACGCGACCGATCGGCCGAACGGGCGAACGTGTGCCCATCGTTGGGTTGGGTGGCTACCACATCGGCGTTCCGGAGGAGAAGGAAGCAATCCGTATCATACACGAGGCGATCGACCAGGGGATGACCTTCTTCGACAACTCTTGGGACTATCACGACGGTGGCAGCGAGGAGGTGATGGGAAAGGCGCTCTCCACTGGCGGACGCCGCGACAAGGTCTTCCTGATGACGAAGGTCTGTGATCGTGACTATCGAGGCGCCAAGCGGCATCTCGAGGATAGCTTGCGCCGCCTGAAGACGGACCGCATCGACCTCTGGCAATTCCACGAGATCAATTGGGACGTCGACCCCGAATGGGTGTTCGAGAAAGGCGGGATCAAGGCGGCCATCGAGGCTCGTCGTCAAGGAAAAGTCCGTTACATAGGATTCACTGGCCACCGCGATCCCTCTCACCACCTGAAAATGATCGACCGGGCGTTCGATTGGGACACGGCGCAGATGCCGATCAACCTGCTCGACGCGCACTACCGCAGCTTTCAGAAGGACGTCGTCCCTGCCTGCCGCCAGAAGAAGATCTCGGTCATCGGTATGAAGGCGCTTTGCGGTGGGAGGTTGCCCAAGGAGCTGGGCATCTCTGCCACGACATGCCGGCGGTTTGCTTTGTCGCTGCCAATTGCGACTCTGGTATGCGGCATTAAGTCGCAGGCAGACCTACGGCAGGATTTGGATATGGCTCGGACGTTCAAGCCGATCTCTCAAGCTGAGATGAAACGGCTCCTGGCCGAAACCCAAGCGTCGGGTGCCGACGGAAAGCTCG
The DNA here is from genome assembly GCA_964472545.1 of uncultured Planctomycetaceae bacterium. Lineage (GTDB taxonomy): Bacteria > Planctomycetota > Planctomycetia > Pirellulales > Thermoguttaceae > CAYYNP01. The sequence continues at coordinate 36,431 of CAYYNP010000041.1, forward strand.
AACCTTGGAAGACCACCGACTATGGCAGCCGGTATCACCACGAGCAGCACGCCGATTCCTGAGAAACCGCCGTAGTGCTGTTGCTCTTCCGCCGAGGCTATTGACATCCACTGGTCTCCAGCTTCCTAGAAGACGACCGTCCGTCTCGGACGCGTTACGGGTTGATCGCCATGGACAAGCCGACAAGTTGTGACGGATGCGGCGCGTGCTGTATGGAGATGGAATCGCCGCCGAACTACATAATGCTGGCCCATGAACTCGAACCAAGGAAGGGGGAGTGCGGGGCCAAGTTGCGGGATCTGCATGAGGAAGATAGGCGGCGAATCAAAGCTCTGCCACCAGAAGCTCTCGAAGAGCTAAAGCAGGAACTACAGAGGCAGATGGCTGTTTACGGCGGGGTCCACTGGTTTCCCGATGGCGACCCGTGCATCTGGCTAGATATGGAGACTCGTCGCTGCCGGTTCTACGAGCATCGGCCTGTCATATGCAGCGACGACGACAATGTTGTCATTGGCTCCGAAAGTTGCCTGTCATGGCGGCGGAAAATCGGAATCGGGCAAGACGAATAGTGCGTTGCGCGGAGCCGTGTGCAATCAGGCAGGATAGCGAAGTGCTCTACTGTCACGGATCGGGCAAAACCGGCCACTTCGGATCGGGTTGAAAACGGCCATTGAAGAGGAGCGGTCTTGCTGGCTCTCCTTTCAGGAACCCCTGAAAGGAGGTGGCCATGGCAAGACGACTCAAGATGGCTGAAGTGACGACGATCCGTACGCTGCACCAGTCGGGGCATTCGAACCGGAAGATCGCCCGATTGTTGGGGTTCACCGGGAAACCGTGGCACGATACGTAGCCGGGGAGGATTCAAAACCGGCCAAACCCGATCTCCGGGTCGGCTCGGGGCCGGCGAACGCTTGCGAGCCGTTCCGCGAGTTGATCCTGGCGAAGCTGGAGCAGGGTCTCTCCGACGTGGGGCTGACAGTGCTGGAATTGATGGGCTTGCCCAGACCACCGGCAATGACCGCCAGTTCGTTGATTTCTGAATGAGTGTCCTTCTGGCCGCGATAACGCCCAACGCCTCCTTCCCCAAGAAGAACCGGGACCGTGGCTCGCAGGATCGCGTGGCTCAGCCGTGACGACCGGCGTTCTATCAGGCCGCTTTCCTCGGGGGCTCATCAAACGACTGTTACGTGACACTGGCCTGCGGAAGCCGGCAACTACACACAAACCGGCCACGCAGTCGCTTATCGTCACGATGCCCATCCGCGGCAACTGGGTCTTAGTATGAGCGTGGATGTCGCCGGTGCCTGGATCTTCACTTCCAGGCATTGGCCAAACCACGGATGTTCGACCTTCTCGACGCTCTGCAGCATGACGCCTTCACCGAATACTGCATCGAGCGTCAACCCCGGTAAATTCCACGTTTTGCCTGAGACCTGGTTCGCATCGATCGCTGGAGCAGCAATGTAGAGCAGGATTGGATCCTTCGCTTCCTGTGTCCGTACGATCTGGAGATCTTGTCCGACGATGGCCGGTGCCACATGCTCTGTCGTCCCGTGCAGCATGATCCAGCCAAGTTCTGAACCGGCCTTCCAATAGACGGTCGCGGGAAAGTGTTGCTCCCAGCGACGTTTCAGTTGCACGGCGCCCATCATCAGGTCTTTGTCAATTCGCGCTGTAACCGTTCCGCGACTACAGACGCGCTGCAGCACTCGCGGCCCACCGTTGAATTCCGCCAACCTGGGGCGGACTTCACTGGGGACAATGGGCTTCAGAACTGCTATGACGGGTGAGTAGCTCCGTTCCCCACGCTTCCGCCCGGGCCCCGTTGGCAGCGGAGCAAGCTTCTCATCTCCCAACGCCATGCCGATCCATATACCCGTAATGGCCACATACTCCGTCATATCCATGCCATAGGCTCGAACAAACGGTCCGCACATGTTCCTCATATCCGCGTGATAGAATTCGCCAAGATCGCGCCAGAGGTCTGCTTCCATCCGTTCGCCCATGGCACGCATCCGTTCCCAGCACGCATGCTTGCGCCACATGCCCAGCGCCATTAGATTTACGCCGTAATAAGTCGGAGAGTTGTATTCGTCGAAGGTCTTGTGCTCGTAGTAGCGCTCGAAGATATCCTCCGCTTTCTTGCGTCCCACCGCCTTCAAGTCGTCTCGCCGCTGATGCTGGCCGACGTAGTCCATCAAGAAAGCGCTCATGATGGCGATATTCGTATAGTCGGCTCCCACATTCCGTTGCTTGGCTCCCTGTGCCGCTCGGAGCAATGTCGCCCGAATCTCCTGCTTCAGATCCGAAGGAAGGCGGTCGCCAAATTCCTCGAGGGTCAAGATTAGCGAGCAGCCAACAAACTCGCGCCAGTTGTAGTCGACCTTTGTCTCCGCAAACCTGGTTCTCCAAACGCCGTGCTTCTCGTCGCCCAGTTCGTCGTCGTACTGGAGTTTCACAAGCTCCCGCAGGATTGCAGTCGCCATCGCCCGATCGTGTTTTCCATCGCGCCAGAGCAAACCTAATGCTGCGTAAGAGGCCCCACGAGTGCCGCTTCGGGCATACGCCGCACCATCCCATGTGCTCGTCGTCTTCGGCAAAGCACCCTCAACCTGCTTGCGGACAAACGGGTTCTCGGGCCAGGGTGGGGCAGCTTCGGACGCATTGGGAAGAATGGTCAGCGTCACAGAACAGAAGAGCATGAGCAGGGATAGACACCGCATGTTCAGGACCCAGTTGTCAAAGGGTGGTTCATCCTATACGCCGCCTCACTTCTTCACGTGTTTCTTTTGCCCCGCGTACTCGGGCCGCTTCAGCAGCATTTCGAGATGGGGTTGGTAGGCAGGATCTTCCCGCCAGAAGCGGCGGCCCGGGTCGACACCCACCACACTGCCTTCGGGATAATCCAGCCCCTGGTCGCTCTTCTCTATGGAAGCCGCCAGCTCGCGAACAAGTTTCGCCATCCGTTCGGCCGTCTCCGGCTCGGTATCGACGAGGTTCTGCGATTCCGTCAGATCGGTCTTCAGATTGTAGAGCTGGAAGGTCTCCTTCGCCCTGTCAAATATGATCTTGTGGTTATTGTCGACAAGTACCGTGTACCTCGCGAACTGGAAGGGCAGCGGTCTATGTCGCTGCCCGTCGTCTCCTTCAAAGATCGGAACGAGGCTAACGCCGTCGACCAACGAGCTCATGCTGTCCATCGGCAAATCCAGCAGTTCGACGAGCGTTGGGAAGATGTCGATGACTCCCGCGGGGTAGTTCGTAATACGCGGCTGAATCCGGCCAGGCCATTCGATGATACCAGGGACCCGCAGACCGCCCTCATACACCGTTCCCTTGTGGCCTCGTAGTCCGCCGACGGAATCACAGCCGACGCCGTCGAGGCCTCCGTTGTCGCTCTTGAACCAGACCAACGTGTCTTCCGCGATACCCAGACGCTTCAGGCCTTCGCGCAGGGCGCCAATGCTCCGGTCCATCGCCACCAGTTCGCCGTGATGCTGCTGCCCCTTTTTGTCCAGTTCCACAAACGGCTTACAGTCTGCTTCGCTGGCGATAAACGGGCTGTGAGGCGAGCCATACCAGACGACCGTGAATGACGGCCTGCCAGCCTTTGCCTGCTTTTCGATGAACTTCAACGCCTCGGCGACGATTACCTCGGACGAGTCGCCCTGGAACTGCTCGAAGGTCCCCATGCGGCTCATGATGGGGTTCATGTCAAAGAAGTTGGTTACGGTCAGCCACGTGTCGAATCCAAAGGTCCCCGGATGATGGGTGTCGGATTCGAGCACGGGAACTCCAGGCCCGCGCAACCCGTTGAGATGCCACTTTCCAAAATGGCCAGTGACGTAGCCCGCATCCTTCATCGCCTGTGGCAGTGAAGGATGCGGGCTTCGTCACTAGCAACCGTGCGAATAGACGCCCGTGCGGTCGTGCGTCCGGCCCGTCAGCACGCTAGCACGGGTCGGAGAGCAGACAGGCCCGCCCGCGTAGAAGCGGTCGAATCGCAGTCCGTTGGCAGCCATGGCGTCGACGTTGGGGGTCTTCAACAGCGGGTGGTCGTAGTAACCGGTTTGGCCCCAGCCTTGGTCATCTGCCATCACTAAGACGATGTTCGGTTTCTCTCCTGCCGTTGCGTAACCAGTGACAGACACGAGTATAAGCACGAAAACCAAACCGATGGCAAGTGACTTCATGTTCAAAGCTCCTCTGTCAACCTCTCTACTTGAGGCGTTCATTCCTCGTCCTGCTCCACACAATCCGGTCACCGAGCCATCGCTGGGGAGGGCCAGCAGCAGGAGGATTCTAAAGGCAACCGGTTGTGGCTTTGCTGGAATATCAAGGCGACACCCACGGCCGCGCCGAAGTTGCCGTCGATCTGGAGAGGCAGGTTTCAACAATTGTAATTGCGGTACGACCTCTCAGTCTAGGAGTACCGGGGCGAAAAGCGCTGTAGAACTGGCGACATCCGTTCCATGGCCGGTCAGGCCCGAAGCGCTTCAGGAGGGCGTTCATGAGCGCGCAAGCGGAGGGTCAATTCGATGCACAGTTCGCCCCCGCTGATGAGGGGAAGAGCGAGTTACCAATTGATCTGGGTCGCCCCAGCCGACGCGCTTTCGGACATGCCGCGAACCTGCCTCGGTCACATCGACCGACGCGAATCCCCAAAAAGCGTATGGGCCGGCTGCGACACGCTTGGAGCGCAGATCGGGCCGGTTAAGGTCCGTCCGCTGCCGGGGAGTAGTTCCGTGGAGCCGTCGTACCACGGTTTGTCGGATGCACCGGATTCCCAAGGTATTTCCAAATAAGGAGGGGAGTTACTACAATGCGGCATGCGGCAATGCCGGAGACCGGCCACTTGCCTCGTGGTAACATGTTTTGAGTCCCTCGGACCTGGAATGTCTCAAGCCAATTTGGTGAGAAAGACGGGAAGATGAAGAACTGCTTGATCTGCCTGACTTGCGTGGTCGCCCTGTTTGTGGCCGACATGAGTGTGTGCATCGCGGCAACGGCCGGGCAGCCGAGCGGTGATGCGTTGACGATTGCCACAGGCGGACGGACCCAGGCCGTCGTTGTGGTCTCGCCCACCGCCAAAGATCGCGAGCGGCGCGCGGCCGATGACCTGGTCAAGTACATCCGCCTGATGTGTGGCGCCGAGCCCGCCATAGCCGACACACGACCGGCAATCGACGCCGCCATGCGGGGTAAGTCGCCGCTTCTGGTCCTGGGCCAGGAGTCCCTTGCGGCCAGTCCAAAGCTCCGCGACGCACTCATGGCCGTAGTGAAGAAGAATCCGCATCTGCAGAGCGAGGGCATCGTGCTCCGCCGCAAGGGCAACCGCGTCTACCTAGCCGGCAACAACGACCTGGGCCACTACTTCGCCGTCGCCGAACTGCTTCGGCTATGGGGCTGCCGCTGGTATACGCCCACCGAGTTTGGCGAGTGCATCCCCGAGGAGCGTGACCTGAAGGTCGGCGACTTGGACTACGCCTACTCGTCGCCCTTTGAGATCCGCTCCTACTGGATTTCGTGGGTGGGTGACAACACGGGCGCCGAGGAGTTCCGCATGCGCAACATGATGACCGGTCGCAGCGCGATGCCGTCCACTGGCCATGCACTTGGCAAGTATACGAAGGGCCTCGGCAAGGGCACGTTCAGCTTTCCCATAACCGCCCCGGAGACCGCCAAACACGTGGCCGAGCAGGTCGAGGAACTGTATGCCCAGGGCAAGTCCTTCTCGCTGGGAATGGAAGACGGTTCGTACAACTCCGACTACCCGAAGGACCGGGAGTTGATGAAGCTGCAATGGGACAAGTACTTCCTGCGCTGGTCGGTAACCGATCCGATGCTCGAGCTATACAATAACGTGGCGCAGATTCTCCAGAAGAGGCACCCAGCGAGCAAAGGCAAAATCGGCTTTCTGGCCTACGCCAACATGACGATCCCACCCGTTCGCGAGATGACTGCCGAAAGGTCGCTCTATTGCGAGTTGGCACCCATCGACATCGACCCGATCCACGGCATGAACGACGCCCGCTCGCCGCCGCGACGGGAATATCGCGACATGATGTACGAGTGGGCCAAGGTGATGCAGGGGCGCTTGTGCATCTACGACTACGACCAGGGCATGCTCGTTTGGCGCGACATTCCCAACCCCTCACACCAGGCGTTCCAGCAGGACGTGCAACACTACCGCCGGGCCGGCATCCTGGGCGTGAATACCGAAAGCCGCAATGCAATCGCGACCACCTTCCTCAACCTCCACGTCCGCGCTCGACTGCTCTGGAAACCGGACGAAGACGTGGACGCCCTGCTGGATGAATTCTACCCCACCTTCTACGGCCCCGCTGCCAAGCCGATGCGAGTCTATTGGTCGACAATCTACGACGCGTGGGAAAAGACAATCTGTACCGAACACGAGCACTTCGTCGCCCCGGCCGTCTACACGCCCGAGGTGATAGCCGTGCTCAAGGAGAAGTTGCAGGAGGCCGAGAAGATCATCGGCGGCATCAACGTGCAAGCCAGGACACTGACACGCAACGAGAAGCTCTACGTCGATCGCATGAGATTCACTCGCTACAGCTACGAAATCACGGCCGGCTACATGTCGATGGTACGTGCGGCCGCAACCGAGTGCGACTACGCAAAGGCCGTTTCCTACGGCGAGCAGGCGCTGGCCATCCGCGAACAGTTGACCGACACCAGCGGCATCTTCACCACCTATCGAAACTACAAGGTCGAACATCGCGGATACGCCTGGTGGCCGGGCGAAGTGCGGCAGTATCGAGAGCTGCTCCCGCTGATCGACGGCACCAAGGGCACACTTGTCGCGAAGCTGCCGGTCGATTGGGCCTTTCGCCGCGATCCCCAGCGCAAAGGTGTTGAGGAAGGTTGCCACACCAAGCCGGTCGACCTCGAATACTGGAACGCCCACAAGGACGAGTACGACCTGGAAAGCCTCAAGGACTATCCGGTCGATCGGTGGGAGATGCTGCGCTCGGGCCTCTACGCCCAGGCCCAGGGCGTCCGCGCGCCCGACGGGCAGAGCTTCACGGGCGATCTGTGGTACCGCACCGATGTAGAACTCACGGCTGGCGAGGCGCGCGGCGCCGTCAAGATTTGCTTTCCCGGCCTGTTCAACGAGTGCTGGCTCTACGTAAACGGCCAGCAGGTCGGCTACCGCGAACAGCGCAAGATGTATTGGCTGAACGACTACCGTTTCCAGTGGGACGCGGACCTCAGCGGCAAGCTGAAGGAAGGCAGGAACACGCTGGCCCTGCGCTGCAACTGCGAACACCACTTCGGCGGTATGTTCCGCCGACCCTTCCTATATCGAGCCACCGGCGACTAGATCTCAGAATCCCAGGGTCTCCGGAAAGCCGCATTTCGGGAGCCCACGCGTCCAACTCAATCTCCTCCGAGGCGTCTCGTAATGCCACCGTACTGAAACTGCCCTACCCACCATCAGCGGGCTGGCCTCTTTGAGGCCAATCCCCGCAACTCGGCACACGTTTTACGAAGCGCCCAGATCGTGCCGAGAAACGGTCGCCGGAGGCAATTCGGCACGGTTGAACGACCCCCCGCCAGGGCCGTGATCGGGGCGCCCGATCAATCCAACGTATTTCGAGACACACTCTGACCTCGCCCCAGCGGCTTGGGGGCAAGAAATGCATATCGCCAGGAGTTTGATTGACAAAGCCATCTCGGCCGCTCAAACTCAAAGATCAAGGCTCCTTCTGTGAAGCGTGGCGGTGCGAAAACACGTAGCCGGGAGGCACTGCTTATGAGACAGTCGATCACCTTCCGCCTTTCCGCCTTCGTCCTTGCTGGAGCGCTGCTCGGTTTCCCCGCTACCACCGCTGCCGTATCGACGCAGGCGGTCACGTTCAACTCTGCCGGCAACACGAACTCGCTGGAGTTCATCACCGGCTGGGAGTTCAGCATAGCCAATCCGATTGTGGTATCGCACCTGGGCCACGTCGACATGCAGAACAACGGCATCGCGAACGGCGCTGACGTGGGCATTTGGAGCGTGTCGACCGGCACGTTGCTCGACTCGGTGACCGTCCTTCCCTCCAGTCCGCCGGAGGCTTCCGGCGTAGGCAGCACCTTGTATGAACCGATCACACCGCTGACCCTTTCGGCGGGAAACTACATCGTTGCCGCGCAACGCAACGGTGAGAATTTCTACTATGATACGCCACACACGACTGCTTCCAGTATTACTTGGGTGGCGGGCAAGGCGGCCGGTATCGGCCCGCTGCCGATCTCTACAGCTGCGTTCGCGATCACCCGAGACGACATCGGTTCCTATTTCGGTGCGAATCTCAAGTTCGAGGACACGGGCGGCGGTCCGATCAGTCTTTCCCGGCCGACCGGCAGGGCCGTCTTTCAGAGGGGCGACCGGAACCGGACTGACGTGTCGGTCGAGGGGACCTACACGGGCTCGGTTACGCGGATTGAAGCCAGGGCGGTACCGCGGGACGGATATGCCGGCGTGGACACCGGCTGGCGAGTGATCGACGTCGCTCCCTCCGGCGGCAAGTTCTCCAGTTCGCTAACGGTAGGCACGGGCTGGTACGACCTCGAAGTCAGGACCTTTGACGGGGCAACGGAAGTCGGCTCGGCGGCCGTCGAGCGGATCGGCGTCGGCGAAGTGTTCGTCGCCGCCGGACAGTCGAACTCTGCCAACTACGGATCGCCGCGTCAAACACCTGCTGACGATCGCGTGTCGGCTGCCACAGGTGTCGCAGCGACGGTCTGGCGGCATGCCAACGACCCCCAGCCGATAGCTACCGGCACCGGCGGATCGCCTTGGCCGGAGTTGGGCGACTTGGTGGCCACCGAGTACGACGTGCCGGTCGGCTTCGTCTCCGTCGGCGTCGGTGCCACGCAGGTCAGCCAATGGCTCCCCGGAACCAACCACTATGACAGCCGGCTCAAGGCCACTGTGCAGGCCCTTGGGGCCGACGGTTTTCGGGCCGTGCTCTGGCACCAAGGTGAATCGGACAGTCTCGCTGCTACAACCGCCTCGACCTACGCGAGTCGGCTTCAGGCAATCATCGGCCAATCCCGAGTCGACGCGGGGTTCGACGTCCCATGGGGCGTGGCTCTTGCGTCGTATCATCCCGACTCATGGGCGGAGCACGAGGCACAGGTGATCGCTGGTCAGCAGAAGGTAATCGCGGATGACCCGCTAGTGTTCGAGGGGGCGTTCACCGACGACTTTCACAGCAACGGCTGGCTTGCTGACACGGTGCACTTCAACCAGACAGGACTCGACACACACGCTGCCCGCTGGCTTCAGCAGATTCAATCGGCCGACATCATCGTGCCGGAGCCTCCCAGCCTAACTCTGGCTGTTCTGAGCGTCATCGCACTGCTGGGATGGGGACGCTGGACAAGATCGCGGCGCCCAGCAAAGTTACCCTAATACGAGACTCGTCCTGCCGGTGGCAATACGCTTGACCGTCGAACATGTGGATAGGACAAT
>CAYYNP010000042.1:0-45258 GCA_964472545.1 uncultured Planctomycetaceae bacterium
GGTCACGCTGGCTCGCAGGTTTCCAGGAGTTTGCACCTAGAAACGGAAGAGCCACAAATTTGAACAACAGATCGAGCATCTTCTCGACAACGCGGCGGGCAGGAATGCCATCGGCTTTCAGGCACACATGCTCACGGACGAATGGCCGCTGGATACTGCGTGGAAGGTCTGCGAGAAATACAGCAAGTTCAAACTCCCGATCTATATGACGGAGATGACCGTACTGAGCGGGAACTACATGGACAAGGGCGACACGGATCACCTTTCGCATAGAAAGAACTGGAACACGACGGAAGAGGGCGAGCAAAAACAGGCGGAGTACTTGGAGAAGTTCTACACCGTGTTGTTCAGTCATCCGGATGTCGAAGCGATCATCTACTTCAGTCTTACCGACAAGAATGCCTGGATGGGATCGCCTACCGGATTGTTACGCAAGGACATGTCGCCAAAACCGGCTTACGACAAACTCCACCACTTAATGAAGAACAAGTGGAACACCAGGGCTAAAGGCGACACGGACGACAAGGGGGTCTTCTCTTTCCGGGGGTTCTATGGCCGTTACACGTTTTCGACACTGTACGACGGCAAGCAAGTAGACCGGGAGTTTGTGGTTGAAAAGGGCAAGGGCAACGAGATCGAGATCATGGTAGGTGACTGAGCTTGCGCCCGCCAGCGGCGGACCCAGGGGGGTATGTTCCCGCGACGCGCGGGGGGCAGAGCCTACTGCGGTAGATCATCGGTGCTACCCGCTCATAACCTCGAGGCCACCGGTTTGAATTCGTTCCCCGCCACCGACAACCCCCGGGTAGTAGCGACTCGGGGCTTCTGCTACGCGGTTACCGCTCGAAATGGTGTCGGTGGTACGGGTTGCCTAATACGGCGGAAGGGATTACAAATTGGGGGCCGTCGGTATCGAGGCTCACGGCCCAGGTTCGCTGTCAAGGAGGTACCCCCATGACCCGCCAAGAAGTATCGCTTGTCGAGCGTCTGTGCGAGGCTGAGAGCCCTCGCAATCTGCTTGACTGGGTAGGCCGCGACGGCTATTACGTGGCGGCATGTCGCGTTTCGACCGACGATGTTCGTGGGCTGATCGACATTGCCGGAAGATGGGGCGATTCGGACTGGCCGGACGACGTGGCTGGGGAATGCGTCGATGAGGAAGAAACAGAATTGCTGCCGGTGACGGCCTGGAGGACGCTGGCCGACTTGAAGGCCGAAGCGGCGGTGGAACCGCTGGTCGACATGATGCGTGAGATGGGCAACGAGTTCGACGACCGGATGTCGGAGGAGTTGCCGCACGTGCTGGGCAAGATCGGCCAGTCCGCCGTAGACCCGCTGACCCGCCTCGCCAAAGACGTCGGTGAGGAGGAGGTCGGTCGCTCGATTGCCGTGCGTGGGCTGCGCCATGTGGCCGGCTATCACGCAGACTCCCGCGATCCCATCGTCGCCTGCCTGACCGGGATGATGGCCGGCGCTGCCGATGACGACGTCGAGTTCAACTCGACGTTGCTGATGGCATTGGTCGATTTGCGGGCCGTTGAGGCGGCCGAGCCGATCGAGCGGGCATTCGCAGGCAACCTTCTTGACGTCGGCATGTTGGGCGACTGGGAAGATGTCCGCCGCGAATTGGGGGTGGAAGGTCTGGGGCTGAAGATGCCCGAGAACCCCCACAATTCCATGGAACGATTTCGAACCCGGATGGGCGTCGGCATCTTCTCCGATCGGCCCGTCTTCTTGGGTGGCGAGACCAATCACGATGCCGAGCTAGCCTATTACGAGCGAGCGTACGACACGTTTTCCAAGTCGAGCGAGGCCCAGCAGGTCGTCGACCGCGACGGCGACCTGGGGTGGTTTCGCATGCTTCTCGACTTCGGCCTCAACTATCTCGGCGAGATCGTCGACGCGATGACGCTGGGAAGCGTCAGGGAGTTTGTTTTTGACTACGTGCCTCGCAAAGTCTCGTCCGGACCAGATGCGGCGGCGTCGATCGTCTTTGAACTGGCCATGTTCTGGAAGTACCTCGATCGCGTCTACAAGCTGCCCGAGGCGAAATCGATCGTCGAGTGGCTCGAGGCGGACGGCTTGGTCGACGAGTTGGAAGCCGAGATGTCCGACTCCTCGAACTTCGGCATGGCCAAGTCGATGGTTATGTCAGGGAAGAACGCCGGCTACGACATGACCTCGGAAGCGGGGCTGGCCGAGTTCATGGCGGACTACAACCGGTCGCTGACCTCGGAAAGACCGCCCGTAGCGGAGGCACCCGTCGCCCGGAATCAGCGGGTCGGCCGCAACGATCCCTGCCCGTGCGGCAGCGGCAAAAAGTTCAAGAAGTGCTGCCGCTGAGGCCGGCGCGGCGTGGCAGCGTTTATCTCTTCGGCGACCTCCGCGGAACGGTCCGCATACCACTGGCGAGCCGAGCGGTACTCCCGGGCAGCCAGCCGATGAAAAACCACGCTGGTGCCGGGCATCAGCCTTCCGCCTTCAACTGCGACCAGGCAATGCCTTCGTCACCTTCGGCAAACCGCCGATCCAACTCGGCGGCAAGCTCGGGGTCATCCACCGAGACGCCCATGTCGCTCGGCGGCAGGCTCTGCATCAACCGCGAAACGAGCGTCAAGCGGTCGGCCTCCGGCAATTGCATGGCCTTATCGAGAACGACTTCGAAATCGGCTCCCATGGCGGTACTTTCTAACAAGAACTCATCACCGTTCTATCTACCGAATCGCTCCGCAACGGCTCGGTCGCCACACAGGTATTCTAGCACCGCCCGGCGGGCTCGGAAAGAGATTTCCCCGGGTGGGGGTAGTCTCTCCGCCGATCGATGGTTGGCCGAAGGCCAAACTCATCGTCGCCTGGGCAACGCCCCAGGAAAGCAGTTGGTGTGTCTTCCGTCTTGGCCGAAGGCCATACTCACAGGTAGTGCGAGTGAAGATGGCCTTCGGCCACGCCGTAAGCCCCACTTGGGTATCGTGGGTGGCACCGATGATTCTGCGGAGACGACTCTGCCACTCCATTCAACGGATTCGCAGAATCGTCGGTGTTGCGCAGCAACGGGATGATCCGACATCCTCTTCGATACATTCTGTTCAACGGGACGCCGACGTGTCGATTCCGCTCCTACGATCAGGCCGGCCAAGCCGCCAGAAACACTGCTGCCCGGCCGCCGGGCCATTATCCCCTTGGCCAACCGGCGACACAATCCTCTTGCGACTGCGTCGCCCGGTGTGGATTCGAGCCGCTGGAACTTCACAATAGCCAATCCTAAGGCCGCCAGTTTTCCGTCTTCCAGCACGGCCTTTCTTGGCTTGTGCGTCGAATGCAGTGCATTAAAGAGACGGTCGAAGTCCTCATTATCGACGAATTGCTGCGTTTCGTTGTTCATGTCCTACCTCCCCGCCAACGGCAACGCCCTGAACTCCGGATGGTCCTTATCCCGTACGTCGCGCCGCCCGCGGTACGTGCCGTAGTACGGGACGTTGGCGTCGATCCAGGTGGCGATCTTGATCTGCTCTTCGCGGGTGAGATTCGCCTTGCAGGGGGCGCGGCGGATTTGGCCGATGAGCGGGCTGCGGTGGGAGCCGTGCGTTAGCGGGGGGACGGCCAGGAAATGGGCGGCGCCGTAGCCGCAGGCGCGGTAGTTGACCAGGCCGCTGCCGACCAGGTTGTCGAAGGAACGGCTGAACTTGCCCTGCGGCACGCCGACCAGGTCGAGGTTGCCGTCGGGCTGCGGGCCGCTGTGGCAACCGATGCACTGTCGGTCGAACGTCGACTGCACGTCGGCCGAAAAGTCGACCATCCGCGGGCCGTCGTCGCCGGGCTGCGGGGCGAGCGTCTGCGGCGGGGAGTCCATCGCCTGCACCCGGGCGGCGGCGATGCTGGGGGCCATCCGCCGGTGTTCGTGACAGCCGATGCAAGAGCGTTGCTCGCCGGGCATCAGGTTGATGAACGTCGACATCTGTTGCAACGCCATGTAGTCTTCGTCGAGCGCCTGGAAGAAGAGGTTCTGGTCGGACGGTACGGTGACGTAGGCCGAGCCGTCTTGGTGGACCTCGGCCACGCCGTAGATCCGCTTGCGATGCGGGTCGGTGCCCAGGCTCCACGAGATGCCGTTCTGGTCCCACGGCCATTCCAGGGCCGCCATCACGCGGACGTATTTCACCCGGCCGCGCTCGATGCCGGTGAGGCCTTGGTAGATGTCCTGGATGAAGATCGTCGAGGTCGCCTCGTCGGCCGTGGAGGCCGAACCGGCGGCTTTGGCGAACTGGGCGACCGGCGCGATCTCCGTCGGACGCCGCCGCGGGCGCCACGGCAACGGCTCGAAACAGGAGAGGTCCGGGTCGCGATACAACTCGGCCCGATTGCCCCAGCCGTCGAGTGCGTAGAGCCCGAAACCGTTTTGGCCGCTGTTCTTCACCCGGGGATCGTGAGAGACGAGGAAGAACCGCTCCGAGAACGGGTACGGGTCCATGAAGACGCCGAAGCCGGTCGAGGGGTAGCCCATTGACGGCGGATAGCCAATCTCCGGCGTGATGCAGTTCATCGCCTCGGTGGTGCGGCGGCTGCGGCGGGCGTCGACCAACACCACCGGGCCGATGGCCGTGAAATGGTGTCCGCCGGTCACGGTCACGAGTTGCTGGCTGCCGGGAATACTGCGGGCGTTGCTCATCCCGGCCGGATAGACCGTGTTGTTCTTGTAGACGTGATCCACCCCGCTGCCGTCGGGCCGCAACGCCCAAAGGCCCTGCCCGTTGCCGAGCCCCTTGTCGACGTATTCCCAGCGGGTGTAGATCACCCGGCCGTCGTCCAACACCGAGGGGGCCGTTTCGTTGACCGGGCTTTCCGAGAGCCGGCGGAGGTTCTTGCCGTCGGCGTCCATCACGTAGAGCGTGGTGACCGACGCGCCGGGCGCACAGAAGACGATCCGCTGGGCGCGGGTTGAGGCGAACATGATTTTGCCGTTGGGCAGATAGACGGGGTCCATGTCGTGAAAGCGGCGCTCGCCCCCGCCCACTTGGCAGCGGATCGCCTCGGCCTCGGCCTCGCCGCCGAAGGTGAGCTGCCGCAGGCTGCCGGGGATCATCTTGCCGGCCTCCCGGTCGAGGTCGATCTCGTAAATGCGGTAGGGCGTCGCTTCGGTGCGGTAGGCAAAGACGAGTTTCTTGGCGTCGTACGAGAGATCGAACCGATCGAACAGCCCGCCATCGAGTTCCGGCACCAGCGAGGTGACCTTGCCGTCGGCCGAAACCGGCGAGAGGACGCAGAGGCTGCCGCCGATCTCCTTGGAGTGCTGATCGGAGTAGGTATGGCCGTAGCCTGCGGCCGGCCGTTTGAGGAACAGGAGTTTGTCGAACGCCAACGCGGGATGGGCCAGCATCGCCTCGCTCCGCAGAGCCTGCAGGGCGTCTTCGACCTTCTGCTGCTCTTCGGCCGCGGCGTTTTCGACGGCACGTTGTTGTTGCTCCAACGCGGCCAACTTTTCGAGGTACTTCAGCCCGCCGGGATACTCCGGCCCGAAGGCTACCATGGTGTCCTGGACCGCCAGCCGCAGGGCTGCGACGTTCACGGCACCCGGCGTGAGAAAGACGGGGCGAAGCCGCGGCGGCACCTGACTCAGATCGACCTTGCGCTTCGGCGGCTGCCAGTCTGGCGGGAACGCCGTGGCGGAGTCCAAACGCAACGCCGCTAGGTGCGGCAACGGGCCGCGACGCGAGAGCTTCAATGTGTGTTTGCCCTGGCCGACCGACAGCGTGACGAGTTTGCCCTGCTTTGGATCGTGCAGCCCTTCCCACTTTGCCTCGCGGCTATTCCATGAGAATCGGACCGGGATTTCGGTGGGCCGCGAGCCGATGGTGACGCCCGTGCAGCCCCTGCCTACGTGTCGGCCGTCGAGCCAGACGTCGACCGGCCGTGCCTCACCGGCGGCGTAGCGAAATTGCAGGGTGTACTCGCCGGCGACGGGGAAGTCGACGTCGTATTCGGCCAAACTCTCCTCGGGCTGATTCGGCCCGCCGCCGACCAACGGACCGGCATCGGCGAACTCGTCCGGGCTTGCGTAGATGCGGATGTTGCCGCGGTCGAACGTGCAGGCGGGGATCGTCAACGAGCCGGCGACCTTGGCTGGGGCCGTGGCATCGAGCGGCGGCGGCAGTGTCGCGAACTTGGCGAAGGCCCCGCGAAACGCGGCCGGGATGTTCTCGATATCCCTTACCGTATACTGCGGCGGCTGCCAGTCGGCGGGGAATTCCGTCGGCGTGTCCAAGCGTATGGCCACCAAGTGCGGCAGCGGGCCGCTACGGGTGAACTTCAGCGTGTGCTTGCCTTTGGCCAGCGGCTGGAGCTTGTTGAAGACGTGCAATGCCCGCAACGCTTCCCACTTCGCCCCGCTGCTGTTCAACGTGACGTCACCCGGTTGGCCGGACGCCGTCGGGGCAAAGGTCACGCCCAGGCAGCACTTGCCCAGGTCCACACCGTCGAAGAAGACCTCCACCGGCCTGGCTTCGGCCGAGGCGTAGCAGACTTGCATGGTGTACTTGGCGGCGACCGGAACGTCGATATCGAATTCGACCGTCCACCCCCAGGGCTGCTCTGGGCCGCCACCCACGATCGGTCCGGCGTCGGCGTATTCCTCAGGATTCGCAAACACCTGGGCATTGCCGCGGGCGAACGACCAGGCCGGAATCACCAACGACCCGGCCTCTGCACGGGGGGCCTCGACGGCAACGCTCGAAAGCACAAAGCACGTCAGCGCCAATCCCATCGGCGTCCAACGGCGAGCCCACCGCGGCAGGCACGAATCGATCCGCATCGCACATCCTCCAGATAGCAACAAGCGGCCCAATGCACGAACCCGGGCCTTTGGGGTACCGCCTATTGTACCAAACCGGGTGGTGCGATGAAACAGAGTTCGGTTGTGGTGTTGCTGTGGGGGCGGGGGTCTCTTTCGATCGGCATTACGATCCGGCCGTGCGATTGCGTGAACGTCCGAGCGGTCCTTCCACGCGGCCGTCGATTGGGAAAGAGAGCCCCGTCCCCCTTCGCGTCGGCCGAACCTTGCATCTAGAAATCGAGGTCTCCCGGCTTCCAGAGCGTCGACAGGATGCGGATGCTCAAGACGACAAAGCCGCCGAACGTGCCCAGCACGGCGATGGCGAATACGCACATCGAGATGTCCGCGGCGTCAAAGGCGCTGCGGGTCCAAACGGCGAATCCTGTCACCGAAGCGGCGACAAGCATGGTGGGAGGAAGGACGTACAAGAGCGTCGCGATGACCGTTGCGTACCATGGGAAGTTGCAGAGTCGAAACACGCCCACGCCGGCCGCCATGGCGATGACGATCGCCAAGGCGTTCATCATCAGCACCTTCATCCAGAGGGACGCTCTGGCTCGCTCTTCCATCGCAGTCTCGCCCCTTTCCCGCACGTCACCCAGGGCAACGTGCGAAGCGAGTTGCTGCCAACCCTACAGCGCCCGGCGATGACGCCGCGTCCGCCGGCCGTAGACGGGCTTGGGCTTGGGCTCCTCGATCGGCTCGCCGGTGAGTTCGTCGATCGTTTCGGTCGGCTCGGGTTTCTCGCGGGCGGCGAAGCCGGAGATCTCGTCGCGCTTCAGGAGTATGTTGATGCGGATCTCGATCCGCGTCAGTTCATTGCCTTCCTCGGGCGTAACGAACGTGTAGGCCACGCCCTCGCGGCCCATCCGCCCGGCGCGGCCGACGCGGTGGACGTAGTCGTCGCAGAACTGGGGGATGTCGTAGTTGATGATGTGCGAGATCCGCGTCACGTCGATCCCCCGGCCCACCACGTCGGTGGCCACCAGGATCCGCGTGGTGCCGCCGCGGAAGCCGCGCATCACGCGGTCCCGCGAGCTCTGCGGCAGATCGCCGTGGATGGTATCGACCGACTTCAACTTGCGGGCCAGCCGCCGCTGCACCTTGTCGGTTCCCCGGCGGGTGCGGCAGAAGATGATCGCTTGGGTGGGCTCCTCGCGCTGCAAGAGCTTCACCAAGAGGTCGAATTTCAACTCCGGATCGACCGTGAAGTAGAACTGCTCGATCGTCTCGACCGCAGGATTCTCCGGCGAGAAGTCGAGCATCTCCGGATCGCGCATGTAGCGCTGGGCCAGCCGTTTGACCGGCGGCGGGATGGTGGCGCTGAGCAGCAGCGTCTGCCGCGCTTGGGGGCAGCGGCGGAGGATCTTTTCGATGTCGGGCCGGAAGCCGATGTCGAGCATGCGGTCGGCCTCGTCGAGCACGGCGAATCGCAAGTCGCCGAGCATCAACGCCCCGCGGTCCATCAGGTCCATCACCCGGCCGGGCGTTCCCACCACGACCTCGGCGCCGCGGGTCAGTTTTTCGATCTGCTGGCGGATCGGTTTGCCGCCGTAGACGGCCACCACATAGGCCTTGTGGCCGGACGCCAACCGCGTGCATTCGTCGCGAACCTGGACGGCCAGTTCGCGCGTGGGTGTGAGCACCAGCGCTTGGGGCAGCGAGCCGCGCTTATGGGGATGGAGTTGCTCGAGGATCGGCAGACAGAAGGCGGCCGTCTTGCCGGTGCCGGTGCGCGCCTGGCCCATCAGGTCCACGCCTTCCAGCGCCCTGGGGATCAGCCCGGCCTGGATCGGCGTGGGCTCGAGATAGTCGATCGACGCCAGCGTCTTGAGCATCGCGTCGGAGAGCCCCAGGTCGGCGAAGCCGGTGGCCGCCGCCGGCTCGGGTTTGTCGACTTCGCGCGGTTCGGGTGCCGGCTTCTCGGGTGCCGGCTTCTTGGGCGATTGCTGCGCGGGCTTCTCGGGCGGCTTCGGCTCGGTTTTCGCCGGCCGTTTCTGGGCGGTTTTCTCAGGTCGTTCCTGCTTGGCCTTCTCCGGCCGTTTTCGCGAGGTCCTCTTCCGCCTCTTTGACGCCGCCTTTTCGGACTGCTCCGGCGATGTCTTTTCCGGCGGCTTCTGCTCGGCCGTCGCCGGCGGTTTCTGCGCGACCTTCGCGGTCCGTTTCCTCGCAGTCGTCTCAGGCTGTTCCTGCGAGGCCTTCTCAGGCTGCTTTCGCGGCGTCCGCTTCTGCCGCTTTGGCGCCGCTTTCTCAGTCCGCTCTCGCGGTTTCTTCTCAGATGCCTTCTTCTCGCGTACCTTCTTCTCGGGTGATTTCTTCTCGCGTGCCTTCTTCTCGGGCGGCTTCTGCTCGGTCTTCTCAGGTTGCTTTCGCGAGGACTTGTCCGGTTGTCTTCGTGTGGCCTTTTCCGGCCGGCCTCGCGACGCCTTGTCGGGCTGTTTCCGCGCGGCCTTTTCTGGACGCTTCTGCGTGGCCTTCTTGGGTTGCCTGCGAGCGGCCTGCTTCGACGGCTTACGTTCGGTCTTTTCGGGTTGCTCGGACGACGACTTCTCGGGCTGCTTCGCCGCGGGCTTTCGCGACGATCGCTTCCGCCTTCTCCGCTTGGCAGGTTTCTTCTTCTCTTCGGTCTCTTCTTCGTCGTCGAAGAGAAGGTCGTCATCGTCAAACGGCACTTCTCCCGGCGGGATGTACCCGGAGGGCGCCTTTCCCAACAGATCCTCGAACTCCTCTCTGGCCGTTTCTTCGAGCGACGACTTGAGACGGTCCTTCGTGGACGCCGTGGTGGGTGCCGGCTTCGCCGACGATTTCTTTCGCCGTCGTCTGCGGCGTTTCTTCGGGGCAGACTCGCCGGATTCGGCGCGGGTTTCGGTTGGTTTTTCGGGTCGCGGTTTGCGTTTAGCCAAGGTTTCTTGTCCTTGAGATTGATTCGGTCGGTTTGCGGCAGCCGGCGGCCTGCGGTGATTACGCCTTCGCCTCTGCGGTCGCCCATTGTTCGAGTACGTGGAACTGTCGATCGAAGCAGTGTTCCTCCACGCCCAAGGGGCTCTTGAAAAAACTGCCCAGGAAGGTCAGCAGTCCGGTCTCTCCGCGGCGCTGGGCGAGCTCCGTGAAGCGGACCAAATCGAGCACCAGCGGCGCCGCCAGCACCGAGTCGCATCCGTGCCACGTGAATTGTAGCGTCATCGGCGTGCCCAGGAAGCCGGTGAAGTGGATGTGGTCCCAGGCGGTCTTCCAATCGCCCAGGCTCTCGATGTACTCGATCGAGACGTGTGTCTGCGGTCGATAGCCGAGGATCTCGCCCAGCAGCCGATCTTTGCTGGTGACCTTGGCTCGCTTGTTGCTCGGGTCGTCGAGCACCTTGCCGTCGAGATTGCCGAAGATGTTGTGGCCCACCCAACTCATCACGTCGAGATTCCGCCGGGCGAACATCGGCGCCAGCACGCTCTTCATCAGCGTTTCGCCCGTCTTGCCGTCGCAGCCCATGTGGCGGCTGCCTTGGCGCCGGGCCAATTCGTCGATGGCCACCGGGGTCGAGCCGAGCGAGGGTGTGAAGTTCACGTACGAACAACCGGCCTCGAAGACCGCAATCGCGTAGAGCGAACTGGCCGGCAAGGGGCACTTGCGCGGTTTGGCCAGAAGCGGCTCGAGCGCGTCCCATTCGGTGGGAATCTCGCCGGCGTCCGGCGGCGGCTCGGTCGAGGCCACGTTGACCACCACCACGTGGGCCAGCCGGTTCGCCTCGGCAAATTCGGCCAAATCGCCCCGCAGACGATCGACGATCTGCCGGGGCGATTCGCGGCGGGGGACGTCCACGTCGGCGAATTCGGCGATCGTGGCGCCTACGCGGTAAACGGTTCCGGGACGGATCCGCCGGTCGATGGCGGCCAACTCCGCCCTGCAGCGCGAGAACGTTTCCGCCGACGCCGTGCCGCTTTCGGTCACCAAGCGCTTCGCCTCCTCGACCAGCGGCGTACTGCGAATTTCATGCCCGCCGACAACAAAGCTCTTCCAATCGGACAGGCCGATTTCGTCAAATTGCGGCAGTTCACTGACCAGGCCGGCCTTGCCGATGAGCCCCTTCCGCAGAGCTAGAAGTCCTAAGATCGTCGTGGTGGCCACGCCGCCTTTGGCGCCGATGAGCCAAATCCCGATGCGAGCTTTCGCCATGGTGTCGTTGAGCGTTCCGTTTGGGGGGGTTGCTAATGCACCGCCATCGTCGGCAGCGCGGCCGGCGGAAAAAGGGTGGGGTGGCTACTTGGAAGCGAACCGCCGGCACCTTATGATTGTCCGTCGCATGGAATTGTTCGTCAACCGCCCGTGGTCTTGTGGAGTTGTCCAATGCCCCTAACCATCTCGAACGTCATCCAAGCCATGGAACCGTCGGCCACGATGGCCATGGCAGCCAAAGCCAAGGAACTCAAGGCCGCCGGAAACACGGTCTTCGACTTGAGCCTCGGCGAGCCCGACTTCACCACCCCCCAGCACATCTGCCAGGCGGCCCTGGAGGCCATGGAAGCCGGACATACCCACTACACGGTCGCCAGCGGCATCCTCGAGCTGAAGAAGGCCGTGGCCGAGCAATACAGGGCCGCCCACGGCCTGGAATACCAGCCGACGCAGATCGTCGTCTCCAACGGGGCCAAGCACTCGCTGACCAACACCTTCACGGTCCTGCTGAACCCCGGCGACGAGGTGATCGTCCCTGCACCATATTGGGTAAGCTACACCGAGCTGATCAAATTGACCGGCGCCGTTCCGGTGGTCGTGGAAACTCGCCAAGAAGACGACTTCAAGCTCACACCGCAACAATTCACCGACGCGATCAACGACCAAACCAAGATACTACTTCTGTGTAGTCCGTCTAACCCCACTGGGAGTATGTACTCGCCGGAGGAACTCGGTGAATTGGCCGACATCGCGATCGAACGCGACCTGATCGTGGTGGCCGACGAGATCTACGATCGGCTGGTCTACCCGGGACATCGATTTGCGAGTTTTGCCACGGTTCGCCCCGGGCTGGAAGATCGCACCGTGATCGTCAACGGCGTGAGCAAAACCTACGCCATGACCGGCTGGCGGATCGGCTGGACCCTTTCGCCGGCCAACGTGGCCAAGGCGATGGGGAGTTTGCAGAGCCAGCAGACGTCCAACCCGTGCAGCATCAGCCAATACGCTGCGCTGGCGGCGGTCACGGGTCCTCAGGCGTGCGTCGATCAGATGCTGATCGAATTCACCAAACGCCGCGAGTTCGTCACCAAGCGGATCGCCGAGATCCCGGGCCTGAGTTGTGCGGAGATGGGCGGCGCGTTTTACGCCTTCATCAATATCCAGGAACACCTCGGCCGCACCTACGGCGGCGTGCAGGTCGACGATTCGACGCAGTGGTGCCTGGAACTGCTCGCCCAGAAGAAGGTGGCCATGGTGATGGGCTCCGCCTTCGGCGCCGAAGGGTTCGCCCGGGCGTCG
Organism: uncultured Planctomycetaceae bacterium; assembly: GCA_964472545.1. Taxonomy (GTDB): domain Bacteria; phylum Planctomycetota; class Planctomycetia; order Pirellulales; family Thermoguttaceae; genus CAYYNP01. The sequence continues at coordinate 12,293 of CAYYNP010000042.1, forward strand.
TTCGCCACCAGCATGGAGAATATCGAGGCGGCGTTTAAGCGGATCGAGGAGTTCGTGTCGTAGTACTCCGTAACGAGCTTGTCTGACGAGTGGGGGGGGGGGGGGGGGGGGGGGGGGGGGGGGGGGCGCAGCGAGCCCCCGGAATGCAACGAACTGGGGGCTCGCTGCGCTCGACCCCAGCCACCCGTTGCAGAACTCCTCACCGCGGCAAGTCTTCCGACCACGATACGCTGACGCCGCCCCACGTTCCGGTGAATCGAACGGCGCTCCGACACGTGGTGGTGGCAAAGCGCGCTGCGCCGGGCGATAATGACCTGAGGGTCGAGTTTCCGCCCGGGAAGAAGGAGAATCGCCGTGGGAGTTCTCTCGCTTGCGCGCCGGTTGCAACAGACCGCGACGATCGGCTTGGCGGTCTTCCTGGCGGCCGGCGCCGTCGATGGGAACGGACAGGCAGCGGAAACCGTTGCTGCGTCCCCGTCGCGCCGCAGTTTCACGCTACGGGCCGATTGGTTCGATCGGGGCAACGCGCAGGTGAGCACGCCGGGGCAGGTCTACGCCGACCGCTTCGCATGCATTTGGAACGCGGGCATCCTGCCCAACGCCGCGGAGTACGACGTCGACTTTCCCGTCACGGCCGACTACACACTGGTGGCCCTCTACACGGCCGCCGGGTCGCGGCCGGTCGATATCTACGTCAATGACAAGAGGGTGCATCAGGGCTTCGCCGGCGTGACGGGAAGCTGGCAGACGAGCCACGCCCGATGGGAGAAGCAATGCACGCTGCGGGTAACCAAAGGCCGGCACACGCTGAAGCTGATCTGTCCGGGGCCGTGCATGCCGCATGTCTGCGCGCTGCGTTTTGAATCGCCGATAGCATTTCCGAAGACGTGGCGGTTGAACCGTGAGGCGGCGCGGCGCCGGGCTACCGTGGCCGCGCCGCGTGCGACCGACGGCCACCTGATTCCTGCCTTGCCGATCCTCGCCGAAGACGGAGATCGCATCGAAGCCGAAGTGATGCGGGCCGCCGAATACGTCTCGGCCGGTCCGGCGGCCAACAATGAGTTGCTCGCGACGCCCGACGACGCCGGTCCCGGCTCGACGCCCTGGGTGGCACGGCTGTCGATTCGCTCCGACGACGGACCGCTGGAGGAAGCCCGGCTGGATCTCTCACCGGCGCGTCTTCGCAAGATCCTCGATCAGACGCTGCTGTTGATCGGTGACTTTTGCACCATGGAGGGCGTTGCCGCAGAATTCCTCGAGGCCGAGCGACGGCAGTGCCTCACGATGCAGGCCGATTTGACGGACGTACTGGAAGCTCCGGACGGGCAATCGAAATGGGAACATTTCTGTAGGGTGTATCTTGCCGCCGCGCAGCTCCAGCATCACGTGGCCTCGAGTAACCCCCTGCTCGACTTCGACCGGCTGCTGCTGGTGCGGCGCGGCGTCGGCAGCCCCGCCCTCGGGCTGCCGCAGAATTGGCAGAGCAACTGCGCCTTGCCGCGAAGCGGTTTCGACGACGAGATCGCCCTGCTGTCGCCGGCTCGCCCGGGCGGCGGGCTGACGACGTTCTACCGGCCCGAAGGGCCGCACTTCACCGGCGACGTAGACCTTGATTTCGACGCCGAGAAGCTGCTCTTTTCTTCGATCGGCAGCGACGGCCGTTGGCACGTCTTCGAGATTTGCATCGACGGCAGCGGCCTGCGGCGGCTGACGCCCGAGTTGGCCGACGTCGACCACTACGACGCCTGCTACCTGCCCGACGGGCGGATCGTCTTCTCCTCGACCGCCTTCATCGCCGCCGTGCCGTGCGTCAACGGCAGCACGCGGGTGGCCAATCTCTACCGCATGGACGCCGACGGATCGAACATTCGGCAGCTTTGTTTCGATCAGGAGCACAACTGGTGCCCCACGGTGCTCGGCAGCGGGCGTGTGCTCTACTTGCGGTGGCAATACACCGACACGCCGCACGCCCACGACCGCCTGCTGTTCAGCATGAACCCCGACGGCACCGGCCAGATGGAATACTACGGGGCCAACTCGTATTGGCCAAACTCGAACTTCTACGCCCGGCCGATCCCGGGCCATCCGACACGGTTTGTGGGCGTGGTGGGCGGGCATCACGGCGTGCCGCGGATGGGTGAATTGGTGCTGTTCGATCTCGCCCAAGGCCGCCGCGAGGCTACCGGGGCGATCCAGCGGATTCCCGGCCGCGGCAAGCCGGTCACCTCGGCCACCGACCCGCGATACGAGTCGACCCTGATCGCCGACAATCTGGTCGACGCCTCATGGCCGAAGTTTCTCCATCCGTATCCGCTCAATGAAAAGTACTTCCTGGTCGCCTGCAAGCCCACGCCCGCGTCGCTCTGGGGGATCTACCTGGCCGACGTCTTCGACAACATGCTGCTGCTGAAAGAAGAGCCCGGCTACGCGCTGCTGGAGCCGATTCCCGTGCGCGCGACGCCACGGCCGCCGGTGATTCCCGATCGGGTCGACCTAACTCGCAAGGATGCGGTGGTCTATCTCTCCGACGTCTATCGTGGCGACGGGCTGAAGGGCATCCCACGCGGAACGGTCAAGCGGCTGCGGCTGCTGAGCTATCATTACCTCTATCCCGGCATGGGCGGGCCGCAGGGTGTGGTCGGCATGGAGGGGCCGTGGGATATCAAGCGAGTGTTGGGGACGGTGCCGGTGGCCGAGGACGGGTCGGCCGTGTTTCGTGTGCCGGCCAACACGCCGATCGCCGTGCAGCCGCTGGACGCCGAAGGCAAGGCCTTGCAGTTGATGCGAAGCTGGTTTACGGCCATGCCGGGCGAAGTGCTCTCGTGTGTGGGATGTCATGAAGGCCAGAACTCCGGCCCGCCGCCGCGAGATGCGCCCGTGGCCACGCGCCCGCCCGCCGAGATTGTGCCGTGGTACGGTCCGGTCCGCGGGTTCAACTTCCAGCGCGAGGTGCAGCCGGTGCTGGACGAGTATTGCGTTGGATGCCACGACGGTCGCTCGAGCGAGGGCACACACGTTGCGTTCGACCTGCGCGGCACGCAGAAGATCACCGGCTACACGAGTCTCTTTCACTTCGGCGCACACGACGCCGGCCATTTTTCGACCTCGTACGCCGAACTGCACCGATTCGTCCGCCGCCCGGGGCTGGAGAGCGACGCCCACATGCTGATGCCGATGGAGTATCACGCCGACACGGCGCAACTCGTGCAGCTTCTCGCCCGGGGGCACTACAACGTTAAGCTCGACGCCGAGGCGTGGGACCGGCTGGTTACGTGGATCGACCTGAACGCCCCGTATCACGGCACTTGGACGGAGATCGCCGGGGCCGAGCGAGTGCGGCCGTTGGCCGAGCGGCGGCGCGAGTTGTTGCGGCGTTACGGGGGCATCGACGTTGATTTCGAGGCGATCCCGACGTCGTACAGCGAGGACATCGAGCCGATCGTACCCGACCCGGTGTCGCGCGAAACGGCCCCCATCCCGTTAGTACACGGCTGGCCGTTCGACGCCGCCGAAGCCAAGCGGCGTCAGGCGGCGCTGGGGCAATACGAAGAGACGATCGAACTGCCCGGCGGGTTGGAGTTGCAACTGGTGCTGATCCCGCCCGGCGAATTCGTGATGGGCGATGTCAATGGCGACGCCGACGAACGGCCGGCGTGCCGGGTGAAGATCGACGAGCCGTTTTGGATCGGCCGTTTCGAGGTGACCAACGAGCAGTTTGCAGCCTTTGACCCGGCGCACGACAGCCGCGTGGAGTCGAAGCACGCGATGCAGTTCGGGGTCCGCGGCTTCTACGTCAACGGTCCGCAGCAGCCGGTGGTGCGCGTGTCGTGGCGGCAGGCTGTGGCCTTCTGCCGTTGGCTCAGCGAGCAGACCGGCCGGCGGTTCACGTTGCCCACCGAGGCCCACTGGGAATACGCTTGCCGTGCCGGCAGCGACTCGCCGTTCTACTATGGCGATCTCGACACCGACTTCAGCCCGCTGGCCAACCTGGCCGACGCCATGCTTTCGGAGTTCGTTTGCCATCCGTATCAGAAGCGGCGCAACCCCTTTGCCAACCCCGGCAAGTACGACGACTGGATCCCCAAAGACGCCCGCTACCGCGACGGCGGGTTTGTCTCCGAGGCAGTGGGCCGCTACCAACCGAACGTGTGGGGGCTGTGCGACGTGCACGGCAACGTCGGCGAATGGACCCGGTCGACGTATCGCCTCTACCCGTATCGCGCCGACGACGGCCGCAACGACCCGGCGGCCGACGGCGATCGGGTCGTCCGCGGCGGCTCCTGGCGCGATCGCCCTTGCCGGTCGCGTTCGGCGTCGCGATTGCCGTATCGCCCTTACCAGGGCGTGTACAACGTGGGGCTGCGTGTCGTCTGTGCCGTGGGCACGGAGCCGTGAGTCTACGCAACCGAACGCAACGCCACCCGCTGGAGACGAAATCATGCCACCTGTTCCCGGCCACATCACCGCCCGACGGCCGCGCGTCTCGCGCCGCCGGTTCCTAGGCACGTCAACGGCAACCGCCGGCGGGCTCCTGCTGCCCGGCGGGCGCTGGCTCGAGGCTGCTCCCATTGCTGTCGAAACCGACGTGGCGTCTACCGATCACTTCTGGTACCGCCTTGCGCCGCCGGGGCCGTACATCGACTCGCAACGCGGCAACAAGGCGTTCGGCTTCTCCGACGGCGCGGTCTTCCTTTCCGAAGACAACGGCCGCACCTGGCCACACACTACCGCCTTTGCCGACGCTCGGAACATCACGTTTAGCTGCATTCTCGAGAATGGCAACGTGCTCTTCGCCACCGGGGCGAGGATCTTCCGCAGCACCGACAACCTGAAGACGATCACCCCGATCACGGTGAAGGACGCCGACGGGGCCGACTACCTGCCGCATACGCCGCAGAACCCGGATCTGCCCGGTTGGTACTTCCATCCTCTGGACGGCGTGCACACGTGGGACGTCGACGGCCGGGAGATGTTGGTCTGGGGAAACTACTGCAACGTGCTGGGCGGCGCGTCGCCGGTAAACATCTACTACTCGGCCGACGGCGGGCAGAGCGTGAAGATCGCTTACGCCTTCGGGCGCAATCCCGGCTATCGCGACAACGGCTCGCCCGGCGGCGGTTCCACGGGCACGCTGCTGGGCGACCCGGACAACCCGGTCATCTGCCGCCACATGCACTGCGTGGCGTACAACCCGGCCGAGAACGCGTTCTACGCTTGTACGGGTGACCATCGGCGAGCGGAAGGCCACGAGTGCCACTGGCTGAGAGGCACCTACGACGCCCGAGGCGACCAATGGTCGTGGAAGGTCGTCGTGTCGGATGAGTCGAACACGCGGTATAAGTCCGGCGGCATCAACTTCGTCGACGGCAAGCTCTATTGGGTGGCCGACGCCAACGGCGCCAAACCCTACGACCGTGGCATCTTCCGCTGCAACCCGGACGACCTGGCCGATCCCAAGGCACATACGCTGCTGTTTGACCCGCAATACGAAGCGGCGAACATGATCGTTCAAGACGGCGTGATGCTGTCGTCGCACTATGCGCCCGCATCGCCCTACGCCACGGGGTTCATTATTTCGCCCGACATGGGTCGGACCTGGGCGCAATACGATCTGAAGGAGTTCGGCCGGCGATCGCCGCTGCGTTTCAACAAGAAGAACGGCGACGGTTGGTTTCGCGTGGACTTGAGATCGGGGTGGATTGCGCGGGCGGAGGTGTTGTTTGTCAAGCCGAAGTAGACCCGCGGCATGCATGCGGGCCGGACGGCCAACAAGTACGATCCCCGCTGCGACTGGAGTCAGACGTCGTATGATGATGGTTCATTCGATCCCAAGTGCATTGTCCCCTCTTCGATAGGAAGCCAAATGTCCCACATCGCGAGCATCTTGCGGGAAAAACGGACTTCCATGAGAAGGACGGGCACTCTGTTGCTCATCCTGTCCGTAGCCTGGATGTCTTCGGCGTCGCATGCCGCAGACGTTCTGATCGAGGCCGAGGCGTTTGCCGACCGTGGCGGCTGGGTGCTGGATCCGCAGTTCATCGAGCAGATGGGGTCACCGTATCTGCTGGCCCACGGACTGGGCAAGCCGGTGGCCAATGCGCGAACGGAGGTCGAGTTTCCCGAAACCGGGACTTACCATGTCTGGGTCCGCGCCAAGGACTGGGTGCCTTCGCACCATCCCGGCCGTTTCAAGGTGATCGTCGGCGGGATGGAGTTGGCCGAGACGTTCGGGGCCAACGGCCAAGACTGGTCGTGGCAGAAGGCGGGCCGGATCGACGTCGAATCGAAACGTATTGCCGTTGAACTCAAAGACGTCACCGGTTTCGACGGCCGCTGCGACGCCGTCTTCTTCAGCACGGACTCGGCAAATACGCCGCCGCCCACGCCGGATCGGCGGATGAGGGCCTGGCGCCGCCGGTTGCTGGAGATTCCGGAGACTCCGCCGACCGTACGCGAATTCGATCTCGTGGTGGTCGGTGGAGGTGTGGCCGGCTGTTGTGCGGCGGTCACGGCGTCGCGGCTAGGGTTGCAGGTTGCGCTCGTACAGGAACGCCCCGTCCCGGGCGGAAACGCAAGTACCGAGATTCGGATTTGGGCGCTGGGGATGAGCCGACCACGCGTTGACGAGATCATCCGTGGTATGTATCGGCCGCGGCCGTTTGCCGACGAGAAGAACCTGCACACGTTCTTCAACATGCGCGCATTCGCAGTGCAGAAGGCCGAGGATCGCATTCAGGCCGTCGATGCTTGCGACGTAAGCACCGGGAGAGAAACGCGGTTTGTCGCTCCGGTGTTCGTCGATTGCACGGGCGACGGCTGGATCGGCTTCTGGGCCGACGCCACGTGCCGGCACGGGCGGGAAGGATATCGGGAGTTCAACGAGTCGCGTGCGCCCAACGAGCCGGATCGACGCACGCACGGCAACACGGTCTGCTTCGCCACCGCGCTTGCCGATGAGCCGGTGACGTTCCCCGAGGTCCCCTGGGCTACCGCAGTGTCGCGGGGCTACGACCGAATCCAAGCAGATCCGCCCCACCTCTGGGAATACGGACAGGGCCTGGACACGCTTGAAGAGGCGGAGCGGATCCGAGACCATCTCTTCCGTGCCATCTACGGGACGTTTGCGACCTGCAAAGCGAAGGACCCGGAAGCGGCGAACTTGGAGCTGGCGTGGGTGGGCCACATTGCCGCCCGGGGCGAGTCGCGGCGGTTGGTCGGCGACTATATCCTCAACGAGAACGATATCGTCGCCGGGCGGGTTTTTCCCGATGCCGTGGCCACCTCGATCAAGAACTGGTTCTGCCTACACTATATTCAACCAAAATGCGAATTCCGCGGCGGAGCAAGGCGGCCGGCCTGGGAGACTGCCGGCCGCGGCCGAGTAACCCCGTCCGCCATCCCGGAAGAGCCGTTGCCGGCCTGCGCCGACAGCCTGCCGGTGGGCAAGTGCGCAACGGTTCCTTTCCGCTGCCTCTACTCGCGCAACGTGGAGAACCTGATGATGGCCGGCCGCTGCCTCAGCGCGTCACACGTTGCGCTGATGAACGTCAAGATCCAGAAGACGACCGGTCAGATGGGCGTCGCGGTCGGCGCCGCGGCGTGGCTCTGCCGAAAGTACGACACGACGCCGCGCGGCGTGTATCAACGACACTTGGCGGAGTTGCAGGACGTCGTCTTCGAACGCGGGCAACACCAGAACGCCCTGCGGCCTTGAATTCGACCGATCGGACGGCGACGCAAGGTTGGAAGCACGAGGGCCAGGGCCGTCGGCTGCAAAATCCAGACGAACGCTCGCTCCAACGGGGAGAAAATGACGTATACTTGTCGTGGGGCTCCAGTGCAGTCGCATTCGGCGCAGCCCACACTTCCGAGGGTGATGTTCTCCAGACGAACGTTTGGGCGTCGCCGGCTATCCCGGCTCGTCTTGTCGAGTAAGCCGTCCTGAGTTGCCTGCCGGAATAACCTCCGAGGCCACCTCTTCTTCAGACCGGATATTCTCTGCCTCTGCATTACGTGCATCGAGCCGTAGCAGGTGCGCGGAGCCAAAGGAAGTGCATGATTCGGGGATCTTCTGTGACCGCTCTCAATCCGTTTGTTCTTCAGTGGCCCAGTGCGCGACATGACGTTCACATCGCTCGACATCCTGATCGTCACCAAGTCCGAGAAGTTCGCCAGCGCGGCTTCCCGGCAGCTCGAGCTCCGCGACTACAGCGTTCGGATCGTACCGCCGGAGCAGGCACTCCAGGCCCTTGTTTCCACGGAATGTTGCCCGGTGACCGTGTTGGTCGATTGCGACGCGTATACGAAGGAAGGGACGCCGCTCTACAAAGTCATTCAGATGGCGTTCCCGGACTGTCGGATCATGCTAATCTGCACTCCCAGCCAAGCGTCGATGGCAACGGGCCTGATTCGATCGGGCGAGGTGTGCGGATACGTGTCGTCCGATTCGGTGCGGAATCCGGATCATGTCCCGCTGCTGGTCGAGCGTGCCCGAACTCGCAGCCCAAGGCGTTCGGCGAATGGAGCGTTGCACTACCGGAGAATCTTGCGGTATTTGGTAGAGCTGCGCGAGTTGCTAACCAGCGGCGTCGACAATTCCGTCGTCGAGGTGCTCGACAGATTCAAGCTCGGCGTGAGCCTGGACATGGCGAGCGAGTCTCTGTTGGAAGAGTTGGTAGAAGGTCACGAGCATTGTCTGGTGGAACTGATCTGCCGCCGGTTGAGGCGTCTGGAGACCGAGATTCTCTGCCGGGGGCGCAACGCAGCCGGTATTGCCGCGAGCCCGGCCGGCAATCGGATCCTGATCGTGGAAGACGATGAGATCTCCGGCGAGTTGGCCACGAACATTTTGGAGAAGAGCGGGTTCGATGTGACGGTTGCCACGACGGCGCATGACGCCATTGACGCCGTGTTGGAGGATTCTCCCGCCCTGATCTTGATGGACATCCAACTTGGCGACGCGAACGGGATCGACTTGGTGAAGACGATGCGCCGCAGGAACATCTGCCCCGACGTCCCCGTCATCGTGGTCACGAGCGACCGCATGCGGGAAACAATGCTCTATGCCATGACGGCAGACGTGCAAGACTATATCCTCAAGCCGTACGAGCCGCGACTCCTGGCCGACAAGGTCGGAGCCATCCTGGAGTCCAACGGTCATCACCTGGTCTGACGCTTGCCGGCGATCGCACGATCACTTGTCGCCGGGCAGTGGAAGATTGCACTCCGTTGTGAGCGCGGGCATCGGCTCCTCGTGCTATTCTCGCCGGCGCGTGAGCCAAGTAGAGAAGCACAGCTTGGAGGATTACCGGACGGGCGCGGGGTCGCCGGTGGCCGCAATCGCATCGAGCAACTCGAAGAGTTCTTGCGGCCGGACGGGTTTCGAGACGTACCCGTCCATATCGGCATCGAGACAGCGATCGCGAAATCCTATCAGTGCGTGGGCCGTCATGGCAATGATGGGCGTTCGGGTACCGTCCTGCTTCTCCATGTCGCGAATCGCCGCCGTGGCCGCCAGCCCGTCCATTTCGGGCATTTCCACGTCCATGAGGATCACGTCGTACTTCCGGCGTCGCGCTGCTTCGACGGCTTCGCGGCCGTTGTTGGCAGTCTCGACGGTGTGTCCGCGCATTTCCAGCAACCCCGTGGCCACCTCCTGGTTGATCGGGCTGTCTTCCGCCACCAGCACGTGCAGAGCGCGCGCGGATGTGGCCTGGGCGTCGGATGGCTCTTGCGAGCGCCGTGTCGGACGAGTTCCCAAGGCGGCACCCACCGCCTCGGCCAACTCGGAGGCCTTGACGGGCTTTGTCAGGCAGTGCTCGATCCCCATCTGGCGGCACCGTTCGACGTCGTCGATGCGGCCTGGAGGAGCCAACACGACAAGGGGAAGCTGTGGCGATGCGCCCTCGCGGCAAAGTCGCTCGATCAGGCCGAAGCCGGACGTGCCGGCCGGTTCCACGTCGACGACCGCCACCCTCGGCGATTCATCTTGAGCGTTGTGCCGTGGGTCGGCCGTGAAAGCCGTCTCGTTTTCCAGAGGTTGAACGATCATCCCGCAAGCCGTCAAGATCTCGACGTACGCGTTCCGCGCGTTCGCATTGGTCGCATAGACCAAGGCCGTGCCGGTTAACGTCGGCCGGCGACCGGGCGAGGCCGCGTTTGGCTTTGCCGGCAGATCGAAGGGAACCACGAAATGGAACGTGCTTCCGTGGTCGACTTCACTCTCCACCCAGATCTTCCCGCCCATCAGTGAGACCAATTGCGACGAGACCGTCAGACCCAGCCCCGTGCCACCGAATCGCCGTGTGGTGGAACTGTCGCTTTGGCGGAAACGCTCGAAGACGGTATCCGTCTTATCGGGCGGGATTCCGATGCCGGTGTCTTGCACGGCGAAGTGGAGGTCGGCTTGCCGTTGGGCGCTCGACTCCAGCCAGACGCTGACGAACACTTCGCCGCGCTCAGTGAACTTGATGGCGTTCCCGACAAGGTTGACGACGATCTGGCGCAAGCGGCTGGGGTCGCCTACGATTTCGTGGGGTACGTCCGTTGCAACGCGGCAGGCCAACTCGAGGTCTTTTTCCGCTGCGCGGGCCGCCAGCATGCGCGTCGAATCGACCACGACGTCGCCCAGTACGAAGGGGACCTGCTCCAGTTCCATGCGCCCCGCTTCGATTTTCGAGAAGTCGAGGATGTCGTTCAGAAGCGACAGCAGGGTTTCCGCCGAGTCGCGTGCCACGCCCACGTAGTGGCGTTGCTCGTCGGTCAGCGCGGTGTTCAGTACCAATTCCGTCATCCCCAGCACGCCGTTCATGGGAGTGCGTATTTCGTGGCTCATCGTGGCCAGGAAACGGCTCTTCGCCCGGTTGGCCGCCTCGGCGGCTTGCTTTGCCAGGCGGAGTTGTTCTTCGGTCTGACGGAGCTCGTTGGCGGTGCGTTCCAACTCCCGGTTCGACACCGTCAATTCCTGAGCGCGGGCCTCGGCGGCCGCCGTCCGTTCGGCCACGCGCCGCTCCAAGGTGCGGTTCAATCGCTGCAATGCGGCGAACCCCTCGGCGTTTTCCAAGGCGGCTCCCGCGATCGTCGCGATGAAATCGGCCAATCGTTCCTCGTCCGGCCCGAACAGGCCGTGCATGTGTTCGTGGGCCGTGTAGAAGCAGCCAACCGCACGGCCGCGCGCGTACATTGGCGCACACAACGCAGAGCGCTCGCCGCCGGAGGCGCTGTCGCTGGTGTTGCCGGCGACCTCTTCGACCGAAGCAATGGCGTGCCCCGCCAGCAGTGCCCGCTGCAACAGCGCCGTACTGTAACCGACGCGATGGGAGTCATCGATGGGAGTGAAACGCGGCTCGTCGTCGTGTTCGTCGATCCTAAACAACAGGCAGTCTTCCCCACGCAGCAGTCTCAAGGCGGCTTCGTGGACCTCGGCGAAGATGGAGTCCGGCGACAGCGCGGAGGCGATCCGTCGGCCCGCGTCCAGGACGGTATCGAAGCGGTCGGCCAGCGACAGAGTGGCCGACGAGGGATCGGCGTGGGATCTCCCCTGAAAAGTACCTTGTTCGATGGCCAGGCTTCCCAGTCGGTTCTGTGCCGCATGGTATTGCCCTTCCGCGCCGGGCCAGCCCAACTCGTGCCCCAACCGGCCACAAACCAGCCGAGTATGTGCAAGCTCGTATTCGGCACCCTGGCGGCGAGCCACGAGCAGGCTTTTGCGAAGCAGATGACGGATTCGTTCGGTCTTGCCTTGCATGGCGCGGGCCAAGGCCAACTCTCGCAGCGCGTGTGGCAGGTCGTTTTGCAGCCGGCGGCCAACGCGGACCGCGCTGCCGGCGATGCGTTCGGCGCGTTGCAGTAGCCGCAGACGTTTGGCAGGGATCACGTCGGTTCGGGCTTCGGCTTGCTGACGCAGAGCGGTAGCCAGCCACGCGAGAATCGGCGCGGTGTAGGCGCTCATCAATCCCAACCGGTTGCTTTCCACGCGCGCCCGTTCGAGAACGGCCGCCGCGCGCCCGGGCTCGCCGGACGCCAAGAGTTGGACGCCTTGGGCCAACAGGATCTGGACCATGCTCTGGGCGTCCAGCCGCCTGCGGTTGAGCTCCCGTTGGAGCGTCTCCTCGGGCACTTTGCCTCCGGTCGCCAGGCTCCAGACGTCCAGGCTGATTCCGGACGCCTGTTCATCGCCCAATCGCAACCCCGACTCATGCATGCTGCGGGCCGTCTCCAGCGCAGCCGGCATATCGCCCAGCCGATACAACGAGGCGGCGATCTGGTATCGCGCGATGTGCATTTCCCAGTAGTCGCCGGTACGCTCCAGCAAGCGCACGCCCTCGCGGCATCTTTCGATGCACTCGGAGAATCGTGCGGCGGCGTACAACACCACACCGTAGAAGCTCAGCGACTGCCCCTGTCCCCACAGGTCACCCAGCGATCGGCGAATATCGAGTGATTTCTGAGCGTAGGCCAGCCCGCGACGATACCAGCCAATCAGCGTCATGCCCACCGCGTGCTCCGAATAGGTCTGGGCCAATTCGGGCGTCGGCGCATAGCGTTCGGCCAGGTTCATGCTGTGCAGATGAACCCAGAAGACCATGCTTCTGCCTCGCGTGTAGAAGTAGACGTAGGCCAGCCGGCTGAGCAAGCGAATGCTCAGCAGTTCCGCGTCCGACGGTTTTCGCTGCCGCCGCGCTACAAACAGCTTGGGGAAGATGCAATGGAGCGCTTGAACCGACACCTCCCAGAGGAGCTTCAACACACACGTGCCCCTTCTCGGAGGCAGCCGCTTGCCCAGCAGTCGCGTTGCTTTCTCAAAGGCGTTGATGGCGCTTTCCATATCGCCACGCTTGAAGTCCAGTTCACCCAGTTTCCCGGTGATTTGGGCCCGGGCGAAATCCCCTTCGGCGAGCGACGCCGCGGCTTCGAGGGCCTCCTTGGCTTCGGCGTATTGGCCGCGGAGCATCAGCACGTCGCCAAGCCCTTCGTGGATGCGGTACCGCGTGGGCTTGTCGACGGAGGTTTCGCCGCGCATGGCAATCCGGTATTGCTGTTCGGCGACTTCCAGAGAATGCTGGGATCGGGCCCGCTCGGCGGCGACCAATGCGTAAGGCAAGGCCCGCGCACTTCGGCCGGCAGCGTCGAAGTGATAGGCCAGATCGAAAATCCGCTCGGGAGAGTTTCGCTCTAAGTGGTGCGCGACGCGGTCGTGAAGCTGGCGGCGACGTCTGAGTGTCGTCCGCTCGAGTAGGACGGCGCGGATCTTGTCGTGGACGAAGGCGGATTGGCCTTCGCCGGACTGCAACCAGACAAAGTGGCGTTGGCAGGCGGTTTCGAGTACGGAGACGGCTTGTGAGGTCGTAAGCCCCACCAATTCGGCAGCCAACTCCAAGTCGAACTCCTTGCCGAGCACGGCGCAGATGGTCAGCAGCTCGACGGTGTCGGGAGGCAGCAACTCGACCCGACGCGACAGGAACCCGGCTGCCTGGCTCGAGGACTGCAAGTTCTTCAGGGCCAACGGCTCGACGCGCCAGCCTTCGCGTTCGGCCACCAGAGCGCCCGTCTCGACCATGCCGCGGAGTACGGCGGACGCCATGAACGGGCTTCCGTCGGACAGCCGGCGGACGACGTCCACGGCCGGAGCAGGCAATGGTCCGGCCATCGATTCCAATAACAGTTGCACTTCATCCGGCCCCAATGGCGCAAGCCGCAAGTGCAACGTGGGCTCGGTCTGCTCGAGAATCCGGCTTGCCTGCACTTCCTCGGAACGGAAAGCGGCCACCAACATCACGCGGGAGCCGGTTTCTCCCGAACTGCGGCAATCGTATTGCCAATGGGCGATCAGCTTGGCCGTCATCTCGTCGGCCCACTGATAGTCGTCGAGAATGATCATCGCGGGGCGCGTTTGCGATCCCAACGCGTGCATGAAGGCGGAGAGAGCCTGGATGCTGCGGGTTTGTGCAAAGGCCTCCGGGCCCAATTCGCCGGCGGTCTCCCAACCGAAGGCTTTGGCCAATCTAGGCAGGGCAGCACCTACGGCGTCGCGATGCTCGCCCAAGTGAAGTCTGATCGACGCGGCCAGCGAGGAATCGGATTCGGCTCCGTCGACCAAACCGTCCACAACGCCGTTGAGGACTTGAAACGGCTGCACGCCGGCCTGTTCGATACCTTGTCCGCGCAGTACCCACATGCCGGCCTGAACGCCCCGGATCGCCAGTTCGTTGACCAGCCTTGTCTTCCCACCGCCGGAGTTGGCTTCCAGGAATACCGTTGCGCTCTGCCCGGAGGTCACCCGACAGATTTGCTCGTCGAGTTGCTTCAGTTCCTGGTGCCGGCCGACGAGAGCGGGCTCCGTCAACGTGGGCCGCGAATCGCGCAATCCCACCACGAACGCCGATTCATCGGCCCCCTCTCGCAACGACTGCGCGATGCTCTGCAAGTCTCCCAGAACGGCCTCAGCCGTCTGGTAACGATCGCACGGGTCCTTTCGCATCAGCCGCTGGACCAACTCGTCTAGCGCACGAGGAACGTCCAGGCCCATGCTCCTGAGTTCCGGAACGCGGGAGGCCGTCTGCCGGCGGAGCACACCGCCGAGGCTGTCGCCACGAAACGGGGGACACCCGGCAAGACACTCGAACAGCACGATCCCAGCGGAATACAGGTCGGAAGCTTCACCGACCTCGCAATCGATCACGCCCGTCTGTTCCGGCGAGTGGTAGAGCGCGGCCTCGATCGCCTGCTCGTCAGTCAACATCACGGCATCGGAATGGCAACCCAAGCTGAATTCCGTCAGCACGGCTTGCTCGAGCGGTGGTTCCCGGTCGACGATCACGTGCGCCGGCCGCACGTCGCAGTGTAGAACGCCCCGCGCGTGCGCCTCATTGAGCGCGGAGAATAGACAATGCCCCACGGTCAGCGCGTCGTGCAACTGCAAACGCGAGTGCAGCAATCGTTGCCGTAGCGTGATACCCGGCTGATCGGGCCGTACGATGAAGAACTGGCCGTCCTCTTGACCGATCGCCAGGACGGGTGTTAGCCACGGCTTGCGGAGCTTCCGCAGGATCTCTGCCTCGTGCTCCATGCGTGCCCGCTCGCTCGCAGAAACGTCGGCCAGCGTCAGCAGGCGGACTACCACCGCCTCCCCGGTGACTAGGTCGGTGGCCCAGAGGCTCTCGGCGTTGAGGTGCTTCTCGCGAAGCCCGTGTACGCGGTAACGCCCGTCTATCAGTCTGCCGTCTAACGGCAAAGGACGCCGCTTCGCGGGATCGGTTTCGTTCATTTGGTGCGACTCAACTTCTTCGCACGTCTTCCAACATCGAGCGAGAGCGGGCTTCGGCCGCAGTTCGACCGAACCCGGAGGTATGTGCGTGACGCGTGGAAACGGCGGCCCAAGACTCCCGGACGCCCCGCAAGAGCTTTGCCCGAAGCTCTTTAGAAGCATAGCCTTCCCATTTGCCGCCCACCGCAGCGGATGCCCGCCGGCGACCGGTCAACGCAGGGTGCCGGTGGGCCAGTCGCATCGTTGGCAGCGGATATGCCGAAAGATGCGGCAGGTCGGACACCGCGCCGCCTGCTCGGCACGAGGAGCGATCGTCCGTCCGCAGAAACCGGCGTCCGATCCGCTGGCTACTGCGAGCGTCGCAGAAGTCGCCGTTGGGAGGCGGCAGCGTGTCTTGCGATATGCGGCCGCCGCAGTGGGCTGGCGTCGTCGAGACGCCAGCGACGAACGTCCGGCTTCGCCGCCAGACACATCGTGATCAACTCCATCGGCTCGTGTTCGCAAACCACGATCTGCCAAGCGGCCCGTTCGACCTCTGCTGCGAGTTCGCCGCTGCTGCGGAGCCGCATGGTCCAATCCAGACCACGTTCCAAGAAGGTCACGCGGTCGTGGAAGTCCGTTTGGCTGATCATCAAAGCCCCGCCCGGCCGCGTACCACCGTGAACGGCGCCGAGCATGCTAGAGAGCGTTTGATTGGCGTCCGAACCGATGTCCAAGTACTCCGCGATGCCTTGGCACACCGCAATGCTGATTCCGTCGAATTCCACGTGGAAGCGATCGGCGGCGTTGCGCAGAAGCGCTTCGACGTCGCGCTCGTCGGCGATTCTGCCCGCGAGGGTAAAGCCTCGTCCGGAAAGCCCGTGTGTTTCAAGAACCTCTTTGTTTTCGGCGACGGCCCTTTCGTCCATGTCGATGCCCAAGTAGTAGACGTCCTGCCTGGCCGCATCGTCCAGGCCGGCGATGACTTCCGCCTCGAGCCTTCCGTCGCCCCCGCCAATCGCCAAGACGAGCCGCGGCTTGTCTCGGGGGACGGCGTTCAGACACGCCCGCAACATCCACTGGGCGATCTTGCGGCGGTTGCGTGCGGCCTTGACCGCGGGTGATTGCATCAACAACCGATTCAACAAGTCCCCTTGACGGTGGGGCTCCTCGAATTCGTACATCGTTCGCAAGACGCGATACGACCCCCCCTCCTTTTCCACGAAGAGCCGACGAGCCAACTCCCCGCGACTTCGCGCGAAGACCTTCGTCGCCGTCTTCGGAAAGGCGTTCATGAGCCGGGCGACGACGTACGTGTTGAGCAAACGGCGCAGCCGGGAGTCCGTCTCCAAAGACCCCTCGACGCCATACCCCTCGTTCCAGAAGCGACTCAGCGGCTTCATCGGTGAACACCTTGCATGGACACCACCCCATGTGAGACGTCCAGGGGTACGACGCGCTGCTCGGCCTCTTCAAACTTGTCGGCAAGCCGATCGATCACCGGATCGTGGCCCGGACCGCGCCCGAAATGGTCGATATCCCACCCCTGCACGTTCGCATGCGGGATCAAGGAGCTTACGCGGCTGCGGTAGGCCTCTTGACCCTCATCGGTATCCAGCGACATAACGTCGTCATGCCACCCGTAGTAGACGTTGCACGGGATCTCCGGCGGAATCGTCACGTCATCCAGGTAACGAGCCTGCGCAAGCTGGAGTATGGTGCCCGGCACGTCGGCCCGGCCGTAAGAAAGCTCTTCAAAGCGGTCCCGCTCGACTTCCAACTCCGGAAAGACACCCCCCAAGTACTCCTGCAAAGCCGATCGAAACACGTCTCCGTCGCAATCGATCGCTCGCTTGGCAATTCCCTCCAGCAACGCGCCGGTTGTGAGTTGCCGGCCGTAGTGGCGAGAGAAGACGGTCACGAAATCGCCGAAGCGGATCACCTGATGGAGATCAAACAGTCCGGAGATCGTGTTGAACGACCACAAGCCGGGCCGCGGCCGATCGCTGGGAAACTGGGCGGCCATGGCTACGGCGCCGTAACAGGTGGCGAAGCCGTGAAGCGGCATGTCAAGGCGTTTGGCGTAGTCGGTGGCCCACATCAGAGCATGCCGCGTGTCGTCGATCGTCGTGTCCAAGTCGAATGCACCCGTGGAACGGGTGTGCCCACGGTACTCGAAGGACAACAGGATCGAGCCGCGTCGCGTGAGGTTGCGGAAGATGGCCAGCGGCTGCGAGGCGCCGGCGCCGACCAAGGGAGGAATAAAGACGAGCCGCTTCGGAGATACCGGCCGCTTCGGCCGCAGCAGTTTCGCGTGTAAGACGTCAGATCCCGCCGTCGGGATCTTGTGTTCTGCCCGCCGTGACGAGGTAACCACGGGAACTTCCTTCCGCAAACGTTGAGGCCGAACGATCGTCCGGCTTCTTCTTGCCCGCACATACTCGATCGCATCAGCATATCCGTTTAGGGCGATTACTTCAAGTTGCTGCCGTTCGAATTCCCGTGAGCAGGTGCCTGTTTGCGTCAGTGCCTCCGCTTGGGGCGGTTACTTCGAGTTTGCCGACGGCAATTGCGCACTTACGCCATCCGGCCCACAGATCTACTGCCACGCAGAAAGGGAGCAACTTACTTCTGCCGTAGGGCTTGAAGACGCGAGTACATCGGGGCGCCCTGTATCGAGTGCTCTTTCGATAAGGACGTAAAGGGTGAACACCCTATTTAAGCACTAACCCGCGCCGGCACGGTTCGCTCTACCGCCGAAGTGTGTGGTGCCGGTTTACACGACGCTATGCCACGGATTGCGGGTATCCGCATCGTCCGGTACAAGACCGAATCGAATGCGGCGCTACTTCGCCACCGGCCAAGGAGCGAGCGCGCCCCAATCGTCGGTTTCCCCGCCGAGTCGTTTCAGCAAAGCGTCAAATCTTGCCTCAATACGCCCGTATGAGACTGAAGTTGATCGCGTGAGCCTGAGCCTTGTGAGAACTCATGTCGAAGTCCCCACCCGCCAGACCACTCGTCGTTACGGTCTGCTCGGAGCCGAAGGCGAACATATAGGAGAAGTCGATGTCCCACTTCCGCCACCGGCAGCCGTATCCGGCAGAAACGGCGTGCTCGAAGGTGGCCTGGATGAACGGCGTCAACGTACTGTTGGGTATGGGGTTGCGGTGGAAGACATACCCAAAACGAAAGGCACGGTTGTCGCAGAGAAGGTGCTCGTAACCCACTCGAACCGACACAGTGTCGTGCCAGCGCAGGGGAAATTCCTCGTAGATCGTGGGGTAGAGAGCGTCGAACACGGGATTGGTCGGGTGGGAGAGGTGAATCCCGAAATCGTCGAACGACTTCGACCAGTTGTACCAGATCACGTCGGTCGAGACGATTCGGTGCGAGCACAACTCGTGTCGGACGCCCAGCCCGAGCGAGCGAGGCCAGGTTACGTCGAGCCTCGAATCGTATCGGGTCTGCCCGAGCCCCGGCACGTCGAGCCGGGCGCTTCCGGCGGCCCGAAATCGGCTCTCGCTCTGATAGGCCAGCCCCAGCGTCGTGTCCGACGCAAGCTCGAACTGCATCCCGGCCGACCAGCACGGCGCGGCTCCGGTTGCCTGAAGGTCCATGAAGGTGGAAGTCCCCAGAGCCACGGTCGGACCTTGGATAAAATAGGGGCCTTCTAACTCGTCGTGCGTGATGGCCACCCCCAACGTTGCGCCGATCGAGAGTCGATCGGTCGCTTGGTAAGCCAGGCCCGGCAAGGCCTTTGCCAGCGAGCCGAACGACTTGTATCGATGTCGTCCCGAGAGCAGTGGGGGGGGACCCTCCATGTCGTAGACCTCAGAGAAGCCTGCCGGGATGAACAACCCCACGCCGTAAGCCCATTGCTCATCGGCACTTTTGCGCAGCAAGGAGGCCTGGGCCAGCGGCAAGACGCTGTCATTCGTGCCCACGTCGTTCCTTGGATTCTCGAAGCGGAAGTCGCACAACATCAGGTCGAAACCCAGGTCGACAAGACCGGAACCCTCAATGTTCACGACGCCGGCCGGGTTGTCGAACAGAACGGCGCCGTTATCCGCGAAGGCGATGTTCGTTCCTCCGCGACCGATCGATCGCGGAGAGACGCCGTTTAGCATCAGGCCGTCGGAAAGAGCCGTGGCGGACCAGAAAAGCACGATAATCAGGGCAGCCAGAGGCTGCTGCGTTCGCTTCATCGGAATCTCCTTGACGTTGCAGCGAGTTACCGACTCGCCATAGGCTGATATCGGTCAACGTCAAGTCGGCCTCCGAATCGTTGCTGCGAATCGGTCGAAACGCTGGTGCGGCGCATACCGGTTTTGCGGATGAGGCAAGACAGGCAATATGGCCCCGGGGACAAGCAGATACGAAAGGGGTGTTTGCACCAAGAAGGAAGAACGGCCGCGGATCAGGGGGTAGGGTCGAGCGCGGCTACTAGCGGCGAGTCCTCCGAGGCAAACCGGCACCATTCGTGCCTCAGACTCTCCATATCGCCAGGTAGCTTTTCCCACGCCCGCGCGCGGGCCGCTTCTTCGACCACCGCGGCCTTGGCCTGCAAACGCGGGACCGATGCATTTGCCGAGGCGCCTTTGAGACGATGAGCCACCGCCGCAACGGTTTCGGTCTCACGGGCGTCCAGAGCCCGTTCCAACTCTGCGAGGTCCTCTTCGCAGTTGTTTCTGAACTTAGTGATGATACGCTGGGCGAATTCGATGTTGCCCATGCACCGTGCCACGAGATCATCCGCGTCAAAGGTGACCATTGTCTCATCGGGGATTTCCGGCGTCATGTTTGGATTCCTGACACTTGCTTGTGTGACCGGCGGACTAGGGATTGCCTGCGGCGATCCGCGGAAACTCTAGATTACGGCATCGAGCGGTCAAGAAGGCTGCGGGGTCAAGAGGGCTGCCCGTGAAATGACGCCGTGGTCGCCTTGTAAGGCCCACGACGGTCGTATCAAGCGGACAGTGCCAACCGCGCGCTCCACAGGTCGAATGAGTCAGAGCCGTCACGCGGCCATCGGACGGTCACCGGCAACGGCTCGTTCTGGGAGGAGAACGTAGCGTATACTTCAAGTGCAGCTTTCGCCAAAGCTGCTTTCGCCCAAAGAAGTTGTCATGCACGTGATGTCCGAAGCAAACGGAATTCGACCGCGCGATGCGGAAAGGCCCCTCGGCGTTCCGGCGATTGTTGGCGGAACACTCGACGGACATTCAGTGATTGATCCGACTCATCCTCAACAAGTCGGTGCAGACATGACGATCTTTGGCAATGGTCAAGCGGCTTTCACACGCGTCACGGATTCCTGGTCGCCCAGTCAACGGCACGATGAGATTCATACTGACGTTGTCGCGCCAGAACTCGTTGGCCGCCAACTCACCGGACGATTGCCCTATCCTTGACCAGCCCGCGTTGCTGTTGCCGACCACGATGCTCGACGGGCAACGCGAAGTCGTCCACGACTTGATCGAAACTGGCGGGGCGTGGAGACGTATCAATGCGAATCCTCATTGCGGATGATGACGAGACCGCCCTGGAGTTGCTCGAAAACGCGCTGGTGCACGCCGGCTACGAGGTCGACTCGGCCAAGGACGGGCAGCGCGCACTCGAGATGCTGCAATCGGGCGACTATCGTTTGGTGATCTCGGACTGGAAAATGCCGAAGTTGACCGGCATCGAACTCTGCCGCAAGATCCGGAGCCGGCACTTTGCCAGCTACATCTACACGATCCTGCTCACGGCACGAGATTCAACCGAAGACATCGTTCGAGCGCTCGATGCGGGAGCCGACGATTTCATCACCAAACCCTTCGAGCCCACCGAACTCTGCGTCCGCGTGCGTGCCGGCCAGCGGATCTTGTCGCTGGCCAGCCGAGATCTGACGATCTTCAGCCTGGCCAAGCTGGCGGAATCGCGCGATCCGGAAACCGGCGCCCACCTCGAACGAATGCGCGAATACTGCCGCGTGATTGCCGAACACCTTTCAAAGCAAGACGCCTACCGCGATGATGTCGACGAGGACTTCATCCAGACGCTCTACTTGACGAGTCCGCTGCACGATATCGGCAAGGTCGGCATTCCGGACAACGTGCTGCTGAAGCCCGGGCGTCTTACGGAAGAAGAGTTCGAGGTGATGAAGGAGCACACGACCATCGGCGCGAACGCGCTGGGCGCGGCGGCCAAAGAGCACCCCCACGCAACGTTCCTGCAAATGGCCAGAGAGATCGCCCTGACGCATCACGAGAAGTTCGACGGCAGCGGATATCCCGGGGGTCGAGTTGAAGATCGCATCCCGTTGTGTGGCCGGATCGTTGCGCTGGCCGACGTCTACGACGCGCTCACGACCAAACGCGTGTATAAGCCCGCCTACGGTCACGACACGGCCCGATCGATCATCCTCGACGGAAAGGGCGCCCATTTCGATCCCGCCGTTGTCGACGCGTTCGTTGCGTGCGAAGCGGAGTTCATCCGGATCCAGCAGCAATTCAGCGCTGCCGAATCGGAAGTGGCCGACGAACTTGCCGGCGCCATCTGAACGGCGGTTGAGTGCCGTTTGGAGAACACCGGATTCGCGACGACCGCTGTGGGCGCGTCGTCGCGAACCGGCGCTGCCAAGGCGTCTGGCTACGCCGGCGGTTGATCGCTCTTGAGGGAGTCGGCAAACTCGCGGAGAAGCTGCGCCAGTTCCTCGGCTTGCTCTTCCGGCCACCGACGTTTGAGGCGGTCGAGTGCCCTGAACGTCTGGCGGCGGGCATACGCTCGGCGAAGACTCGGCCGGTCATGCTCGGGTTGACTCTTCGTTTGGGCGACGATGTCTTGGGCCACCGCGTAAGTGATGTGTTCCCCTTTCTCCGCACGTTCCAGCGCCAGCGTCCGCGCACGCTCCGGTGTCGATGGGGCTGCCAGAAGATAGGCGGCCGTAAGATCCAATCCTAAATCGGCAACGCTTGCCGATTTGAATCGCTGGGCCACGTTCATGAAGTTGCGGGCCGATCGCTCTTTCCAGCCGAACTCGGAAGACAACCACGGTCGGAACTGGCCGTGGGGCAGAGTCTGCTTTACCGTGACCAACTCGGTTCCGATCTCAATGATATCCCCGAGACTACGCCTTACGAGTTGACGGATCCGTTCGGCCGACACACGGACGGCTCGCGCCGTTTGCACATTGAGTTCGGCGTAGTCGAAGCGTAAGACAAACTCCGGCTGTTGGGGGGACGGCACTATCTTTGTAGTGGGCTTGCCCATGGGGCACCTATCCGAGGTGTGACTCGCGGGCCATATCATCGCAGAAAAGGCGCGCGGGATCGCCCATTTATCTAATTGCATTTTGGGGCAGAAACCGCGCATCGTCTACAGCACAATTGGCGGTAGGAGAAAGGGCCAGAACGCTCTGCTCGACGCGTAGGCCTGGCCTCTTCTCTGTACGGATCTTGTCACTGGCAGGCCGCGACCTGACGATCTTCAGCCTGGCCAAGCTGGCACAAATCGTGCGATCCGAAGGAGGTGCTTACTACGTCCTTCGTAATTCTCGGCGACGAGGAGACTCGACGGGCCTGGTTTCGCGACAAGGAACGGCGATAGCCCAGCACTGGCGTCCTCCGGGTGCGCGAGCCGAAGTGCGCGGTCGTGGCCGAAGTCCCGGTCAGCAAAGGGGGAGGAAGCGCGTTGTTCTCGCAGTCGGATCTCCGCCGCCACCTCCTCCGCCGCGCACCGACTTACGATCCGGCCGCCGAGCGGATTCTCATCAACCTGCTTTCCGGTCAAGACGCGTCCGCAACGGCGGAGTCTGTCAGACAAATCCGAGGTCGCGACCGACGCTAATGCGGCCGCCGTCGCCAACCGATCAGCCCTACGCCGAGAGCGCCCGCCAGCAGCATTGCCAGCGTGCCCGGCTCGGGCACCACGTTGATCGTGCCGACTTGCGGCTCGGCGCCAAAGCCGGTGATGTACTCGAGCGTGATCTCGTTCGGGTCCGTCCCGGTGGCGACGAGTTGGCCCAGGATGACTTCTGCGTAGGTCATCGTGGTGTTGAAGCCGCCTTCGCCGACGGTGTTCTCGTTCAGCGATGCCATGTTCGAGGCGTCGCCCAACGGCAGCACGTCGGACGCTGCGGCCAGACCGGCGTCGGTGAACAAGCCGTCGCTGATCAAGCTCCAGTTCATCACGCCGTCGACCAGGACGCGGAACTCGCCCGTGGCCGGATTGTATTCGGCCGATGCGGTTCCGTCGGTGACGGGACCGGCATCGCCGGTGAAGTGCGTGATGAGGTCGGTGATGTCCTGACCGTCAACGTTGCCGTCGCCGCGGCCTACGCTGCCGCCGGCCGTGTCGCTTTGCAGCCAGTTGCGGTCGGCGGGGTCGCCCGGCATATTGAAGTTGATAATCAGGGTTTGGATATCCTGGCCGTCGACGTTGCCATCGGCATTGCTATCACCCCCCACGGCGACGTGGAGATCGACGTCGACGCCGGTCACCGCGCCGCCGACCGCTTCAACGTAGGTGACGCCGCGATGAAACACACCCAATCCGAGGTAGCCCACGCTGGGCGAATCGGGCGGGACGGCGTCGAAGTCTGGCGACGGCGGAACGGCCGCAAAGGGCTCCATGATTGCCGCCTCTCCCAGCGCGCTGACGATCGTGCGGGTGACGGTGGTCCCGATTTCCGAGGCGTCGACGCTGCGGGGAACCAACGTGAGCGTGCCGCCGAGGAAGGCGTCCTGCCCTCCGAAGACCAGACGGTCGTTGGCGAGGCCGACGATCTCGCAGACGTATTCGGTCGTCTCGCTAAGCTCTCCGGAGCCGTCGATCGTCAGCGTGGCGGCGCCCGGACCGGGAGCGACCACGCCGGTCGCAATCAGACCGCCGTTAATCGTTCCATTGCCGCCGAGCGTGCCGTTGCAAATAACGTCGTCGGCCGTAAACGTGCCGCCAACAACCAGCGTCCCCTCGCAGACCGCATCCGCGGCCGTCAACTCGCCGTCGACGATCAGCGTTCCCGCGGGGCCAACGGTCACGGTCTGGCCGACTGCAAGCGTGCTTTGCACGTCGACGGTTCCCTCAACGACGTCGAGCGACGCGGCCGCGGCCGGCGCGTCGATGGTGGCGTAGTCGCCGGCGTCGGCAACGGTCACCTGGCTGTTTGCCAACGGTGGCCCCTCGGGATCCCAGTTCCCGGCGAGGGCCCAGTCGCCCGCACCGCCGGTCCACGTCATCGGCGCGGCCGGCCAGAAGCTGACGCCGGAGAGGACCAGGCAATCGTCCGGGTCGGTGTCGCCGTCGACGTCGGCGTAGTCCTCGACGAAGGAAAGATCGGCCGAATCGAGACCCCAGCCGGGCGTGGCAGCGAAGGCCCATGTGCCGGGCATGTCGATCACACCGTTGTCGTGGGCCGCCACGACGAACTCGTCGGCAATCTCAATGCTCATTCCCAACGGGATGCCGGCATCGATCGGGGCGAAGTTGACCGTGCCGGTATTGTCGAGGTCGAAGTCGATCAGCGACGTGGTCCAAAGCACGTCCCAGCCGGTGCCGGCCTCGCCGTCGGGATCGGAGACGGCCCAGGCAAAGGTCCCGCCGTCTTCGACGACGATACCGTTGCCGCCGATTACGGTCCCGTTGCCGCTAAGCGTGTCGCTGACCGTGGCGGTTGCGCCGCCGTCCATTCGCAGCGTGGTATCGGTTTCGAGGTCAATCCGGGGAATCTCGAGATCCTGTATGAACCGTGCCGTGCCGGAGCGGATCTGGAGTTCGTCGGCGGTGACCGGCTTGTGGAAGATTACCGTGCCCGTCGGGATGGCGGTAACGAAGCCGCCGCTGTTGGCGACCATGATGCGGTCGGGGTCGGTGGTGCCGCAGCGGACAATGCCGCCGGCGGCGTCGACTTCCATATCGACGTCGATGTGCTTGCCGCCGCCGAGCGCCGTGCCGGCAAAACCGATGATCGGCGGCTCGCCGTCCGGTTGGTTCCCGCCGGGGCGGATCTTGCCGACGGCGCTCGTTGGCCCGGCATGGTCGTCCTGCCGGTAGAGGGCGTTGTAGAGATACTGACCGTGTCCGATCAGCAGGTCACCGGCAAAATCGATCGCCTTGTACGTGGCGCTGGAAACGTCGGCGTGCAGCATCAGATCGGCCATCACCGGGTTGGTGCCGGTGGGGCCCGTGTCGTAGTCGATCGCGTAGTTCTGCTTGTCGGTCAGCGTGACCACGGGCATGCCGGAGTAGCTGAAGTTGTCGCCCAACTCTTCGAGAAAGCCGTGTTGGGAGGCCGTGTGCGTCTCGACCACCGTCCGACCGGCCAGCGTCAAGGTGAACCCCTCGTCTTCAATGGCGTTGAAGTCCGTGGCGGGCCACGCCAGCACGCCGTCGGTGAGCGTCACGTCGCCGTGTTGGCCTTTGCCGGCGAAGTGGTCGCGGAGCGTCCATTTGCCGTGCGAGATGTTCCACGTTTGCCCCTCCAAGATATGCGTTCTTGCGGTTCGATAGTGATCCATGATCCCCACGGCCTCTTTGCCGACCTCGCCGCTGATGTTGAACGTGTCGATTCGGGTCGGTTCACCGCCGAATACGTGGTCGTAGTCCCAGTTGAACGCGCCGGTCAGGCGAAGCAGGCCGCCGTTGAGGACCGAGATGTCCGCCGAGGTGCTCGTGCCGTCACCGAAGAGCCTGTTGTTGGAGGTGTTCGGGCAACCGGCGCCGGCGTAGACGACCATCAGGTTGCCGGAGTCGGCCGCGGCGGTGATGCTCACGCCGTTCATGTTCCCGGTGCCGTAAAACGCGCCGACCGCGGCCCCCTTGTAGATGGCGTCGGTTTCATTGTCGCCCACGACGAGTGTCTTGTTGGACGTCGTCGCGCCCTGATAGAGGATTGCATCGCCGCCAAGATCTGCCCGCGTCGGTACGGGCGAATCGACAGCGGGGGCCAAGACGGTGTCCTCGACCAACACAACGCTCCCACCGCCGCCGAAGGTCGCGCCGGTCAGATCGCCGGCCAACACGGAGAACGGGCCGACGTCGATCGACGCCAGGCTCGTCTGCGGGGCGTCGATTTGGAGGAATCCGCCGTTGCTGAGTGTGACTTCCGTCGCGGCCTCGCCCAGCGCGCCGTCGACCTCGGCGAAGTATCGGCCGCCGTTGGTGATCGTCACGGTGTCGGCATCCACCACACCACCGGCATAGAACGTGCTGGTCTGATCGTCGACCAGCACCGTGGGCGTGGTCAGCGTGGGAAGCACGGATGTATCGGGGTGGATCCTCAAGTAGGCGATCGTGCCCGCGTCGTTCTTGACGACCTTGAACTCCGTCGTCGCGTCGACGTCGCCGAAGAGATAGATGTTGCCGCGGCCGAGGTCGACTTCCGGCGTCTCGAGCGGTTCGTAGAACTCCACGCCCCCCAGCCGGTAGCGCGAGCGGATTTCCGTCTTGGCGACGATCGGCACACGGATCTGCGATCGCGGCCGGCTGAACTGCTGAATGTGGAACACGTCCACGGTAATCGAGACCGGGTCGGCCGGATTGGCCAGGTCCTCAATGATCAGCGGGGCGACGTTCCGAATGAACAGCGTGGAGGCCGGCAAGTCGACCGGGGTTCCGTTGAGGTCGACGTTGATTGCGCCGCCCATATTGAACCGGGCCTCTTCACCGTCGATCGGTGCCAAACCGCTGTCCCAGTTGCCGCCCGACGCCCAATAGTCATCGGCGGCACCCCCGGTCCACTGCACGGCACCCACGGGCGAGACCGTCATCTCGAACACGCCACCTAATGCCAACGCCGCGATCACGACGGCCCAGCCCAGCTTATCATCTCTCACGATTTGTCTCCGGTTTCGCAGGCACGTTCTGGTTACAGTTGAAGTTCACTCGGTGCGGCAAGGCGAGATGCGGCCCGGCAGTCGCGCTGGGGCAATCGAGAGGTCAGGGATCGTCACTGTTTAGACAGAAAGATCCCGTCTCTTACACGGTCGGGCAACTCGCAATGAGAATGCGCCGTGGGCTTGTATGCCTAGTCACCACAGAAGGTGACCGTGCGTTTGCCTCGGCGCGAGAATGCCTCAGTTTAATGGTAGAGAAACTGCCGTCGGATGGCCAGCACCGCTTGGTGCCGATCCGCCGGCCGCCATCGCATATGTTGTCTATGTTACACGCTCCCCACGGCTTGTGCAACGATACGCTGATTCTCTGTGGGCAACACGTACGGGTCATACGTTACGACCCGTGAGGACTACCGCAACGCCCAAATGAAGATGTGGTGCGCCGTGTTTCGTCTGGCGAGGTGGCTCCTCTGAGTGGAGGTCTGTATTGATGGAGGCGCAGATTGGACGTTTGCTACTTCGCCGCCGTGGCCGTGGTGACGGCAAATACGGCGGGCGCTCCCCACTTCGGTCCGTCGGGGCCGGCGACAATGTCGATGCTCTCGATCGACGCGTCCGGTCGCGGGTTGTTCCATTGCATCGAATAGACGACCGCCTGCTCGTCGCTACCCAGCGGACCGGTCCAGGCCACGGCGGCGGCGGGCAAGGCCGACGGTGTGCCACGAATCCAGGAGCCGACGCCTGCCTGCCAAACGACGGGCACCACTGCCTGCCGGCCGTCGGCGTAATGGACCACGTACTGGAACACGACCGGTGGCTCGGGCAGTTCGCGGCGGCGGCGAATCGCCTCGTCGTATTGCCGCTGCCAACCGGCGATCGAACCGCTGGGGTGGAAGGTGTGCAAGAAGAACAGGGCATCGGCCACTCGGCCCACGCGGAGGTCCTCAATGGCCGTCTCTTCGACTTCGCTGCCGCTGCCCTTGAGCATGAAGACGGTCGGCACGGGCGACGTCGAGAAATCCGACAAATGGTAATCCACGTTGGCAAAGGTCTGATCGCCGACCGGCATCTTGCTGAGGTCTCCGGGGCCGGGGAACCACCGCGGACGGCCGGTCCGGTTGACGAAGGCGTTGAAGCGGGCGTCGGGAATTCGCACCGGTTCGTATTGCAGTCCGGCGCCGGCCACGATCGTTTTGGTGCCCGCGAAGACGGCGCCCATGTTGGCCAGCAGCGCCTTGGTGATGTTGGCCTTCTTGCTCTTGTTCAGCGGCAGCTTCTCGCGGTCGAGCACGTTCAACTGATTCAGCACGATGCCGCCTTTGCCGCGGTCGTAGCGCATCAGCCCTCCGATATTCAACAGCGGCCGCGCGCTGCTGAGGTACTTTTCGTCGCGTTTGACGTACAGCCAGAAGTTGTCGATGCCGACCACGTTCTGACGTCCGGTTTCTTCCCAATCGGCGATTTCGAAGGTGATCCGTTTCCCCCGTTTGCCGGCCAGAGGCACTTCTTGAATCGCGCCGTCCGGGCGCAATTCGGCAACGACCGGCTCGGGGTCGTCGTCCACGTAGAGATTGATCCTGGTGATCTTGTGATAGATCTGGTTGATCTTGATCTTCAGGCTGACCAACTCTTCCTCCTTGGGCAGGTCCATGGTCCATTTCGTTTTGTGGCCGGCGTCGAGGATGATCGAGTAGGCGAACCGCCAGGTGTCGTCGGCCGTGAAGCCGTTGGTCAGGTTGGCCGGCCAGTGGTCGCTGCCCTTGATGGCCCGATCGGGCTCCTTGCCCAACTGTTCGGGCGTGGGCAGCTTGGCGAACGGGGCGACGTCGGTGTGGTCGACGACGTACCGAAAGGCCTCCTCGTCCGGCCATTTCAGCGCCATCCAGCCGTAGATCTTCTCGCCCGTATCCATCACCACGTCGCGCAAGGTCAGCCCGGCGGTGAGCGGATCGCGCGGGATGCTCAGCAGCACGCGTTCCATTTGGAATGGCCGGATAACGTGCTGATGGTCGACGATCCGGTTGTAGTCGGCCAGTCCCTCGGGAGTCAGCCCCCAGAGCATCAACCGGCCGCCGCGTTGGCAGAACGCCTCGACCTGCGGCTTGGCCTCGGCGAGTTGGCGGAGGTTGGCCGGTGTGGCCGCGACCACCGCAATCGCGTCGCCCTGCAAGGCGGCCGCCGGCGAGGCAACGAGTTCGTACTTCAGATTCAGGGAATCCAGCAGTCTGGCCTCGGGCCCGTCCGCGTCGATGGCGGCGTACGTCGCCTTGCGCACGGGGACGTAGTCGGCGGCGTAGTTCAGCAGATTGCCCAGCACGGCTTGGGCCACGCCCAACGACGGCATCCGCTCGCCGACGGCCAACTGGCTGAGCACCAGCAGCCCGTCGCCGATGGGCGATTCGACCAGGGCCGTGCAACTGAGCCGGTCGTCGCACTGCAACAGGCTGCGGCCGCCCCGGGAACTCTTGCGGTAGGCATTGCGATACAAGACGTGGTCGTTGCCCCAGGTGAAGAAGTCGGCCTGCTTTAGTCCGTGGAAGGCGGGATGGCTAAGGTCCTCGGCGAAACCGAACCGGCCCACGTAGTCGGTCGGCGAGAGGTCGGCGGGAATCGCCTGGTAGCGCAACGGGTGGGCCTGATCCAGCACGATCACACGGCGGCCCTCCAGGGCGTAGCGATAGCAGAACGGATCGGCCGCCAACTCCGCCGGGACGGAGTCGGTCCCCAAAACGATAACCTTGGCACTCGCCGGCGCCCGATCGGGCCGGCTCATCGACGTGAACGGGATGTCTCGCGCAGTCAGATAGGCCCTAACCGCCCCCTGAGGATCGAAGACCGCCAGTTGGGCCTTCGATAGCGACGGCTTCGCGATAGCCTTCGGCGCGATGACGGCCAGCGGCTTTTCCTCGCGAAAGACCTCCCGGCCGTTGCGGCTGGCGGTCAGAACGAACCGGCCTTCGGTCCGCGCGGTGACCGCCGGCGCCGTGAAGCGTACGTCGAACGGCTCGGATTCGCCCGGCGGGACGTCGAATCGCCGCGCATCGCCGGCAACGGGCCGGCCGTCCAGTTCGACCGACCAGCGGACTTCGATCGGGTCGGCGTGGCGCGTGCTGTTGAAGACCTTCAAGTCTCGCCGAATCGTGTTTCCGGCACCGAAGGTCCAGTTCCACTGCCGGCAGAGGACGGCCACGGGGCTCCAACTGTTGTAGTATTGCCGCCCGCTGTTGGTCATCCAGAAATGCCAACTGGAGACCTCCGCCCAGCGGTAGCCTTCCGAGAGCATTTTGGCCCACAGGCCGCGGGCTTCCATGGTTTGTCCCATGCCGATGAAGCAGCGGTCGCCACCGATCGTGGCGAAGCGATCGGTCGAATAGCCGTTGGCGAAGTAGACTTCGCCCTTCATGATCGGCCGGTCGGGGACCATCCGCCACGCGTCGCGCTGCAGTGTGTTGTAGAAATGATCGCGGGTATAGGCGGCGTCGGGGAAGTCGCGAAAAGCGACGCCCATGAATTCGGTGTAGTGGGCACCGTTGACTGGCAGCGATTCGTCGCGCAGCGCGTTGCCGCCGTCGACCATGGCCGGCCGCGTGGGATCGATGCGCATGACGTGCTCGACCGCGTCGCGCAGGGCCGGTTCCACCTCGCGAAACTGCCCCAGGTTGTTCGAGTTGATGTAGGCGATCTCGTTTTCTACCGACCAGATGTAGACGCACGGGTGGTTGCGTTCCTCGCGGAGCCAGGCCGTCATCTGATGCCTCCAATTGTCGAACAGCTCCGGCTTGGTCATCAGCGGATAGCGGCCGCGCTCGTCCTTCGGCTGCGAAGTGTCCGGCACGCGCAGCCCGCCGCCGTAGTTGGCCCCCTGGCCGTCGAACACGCCGCTGCTGCGCACCAGCATGCCCGTTTCGTCGAAGTAGTCCAACACCTGCCGCCGGGTCATGCCGCCCCAGGTGCCCTGGCGCCAGTAGCGCATCTGGTTCATGTGGCTGACTTGGCACAATTCCGTGAATTCCTGCGGGCTGCCGGTGTAATTGGTGTCGGCCCACATCGGCCATTTCACGCCGTTGAGCGTGAACATGTGGCTGTCCCACTTCCACTCGCGGAACCCGAACCGGGTGCGCTTGACGTCGATCACCCGGCCGTCTTGCTTCAGGGTCGTCACGACCCAATACAGGTGCGGCCGATCGGGCCACCACAGGGTCGGGTCGGCCCAGGGCTGCTCGAGTTGGATCGTCTTCGTGCCGCGGCCGTCGACGGTTACCGTCTGCGCGGCGAAGGTCTTCTCCGCCGCCCCGCCCTGGCCGCCGTTGTAGGGCACGACCCGGCTCTCGATCTGAATCGTTGCCCTTTGCGCGGCGGGGTTCAGAAGCGTGATTTCCAGCCCCAGCCGCTGCTTTTCGACCGACGGCTTGCAGAACACGTCGGTCGTGTACACCGGCCCGGTCACGACCAGCGTCACGGGTTCGAGAATCCCGGTGCGCGTGTCCCAGGCAGTCGGCATATCCAGGTGCTGGCCGCCGGACATGTGCGAGAGGATGCTCCGCGGCAGGTTCCAGAAGCGTCGGGGCCCCATCTGCCGTGCGTCGCCGTCGGCGTATTTCGTGCTCAGTCCGTAATAGGCGTCTTTGAACACCACGGCCAACTCGTTGATTTCGCCCGGCTTGACGGCCGCCGTGACGTCGCACTGCCAGGCCGTGCTGTGGGCTTTGGAGAATCCGCAGAACCGGCCGTTGACGAACACGCTGGCGGTGAGGTTGAAGTTCTGGAAATCGAGGAAGAAACCGCGGCCGCCGAGCGACGCCGGCACTCTCAGCCGCGTGCGGGCCAGGTAGCGGTGGGAGAAACTCATTTCCGGACGAACGGCGTCGCGGTCGTTGGGCACCTGATAGCCATACCAGGCCAGCGAATCCAGGTCGGGGAGTTTGGTGGCGGGCTCCAGGCGGATCTCGTCCGTCACGTCGTTTTCGTCCCAAGCCGCGGTGGTCCACCACCCGTCGAGCACGGTCTCGATACGCTCCGCCGTTTGATCGCCGCGTGCAACGTCGAACACGTGCGCCGCGGCCTGCCGATCGGTCTGCTCCTGATAGCGGTCGTCCGGCTTCCATTTTCCGTTCGGCCGAAACTCCTCGGGCGTGATGCAGACCGCGTCGAGCATGTGCAGGATGCGGGCCGTGCGTTCACCGCCGCTAGAATCGGCCTCCTTGTAAGCGTAGTGTCGCGTCTGGAAGCGGTGTTTGCCGGCCTTCAAGTCGACCTGGCCCAACCGGATCCAGGCCAGTTCGTTCCAGGTTTGCATCGGTTGGATATTGGTCGTGGGCGTTCGCCGGGAACTCGTCTGCCAGGGCCCGCCGTCGATCCGCCATTGAAAGTCGTTTCTCACCCACTCGTAGCCGATTCGCGCCCAGACGTTCTGTCTGCCGTCCCGCTCGAGCGTGAAATCGTACGCAAACACCAGGCCGTCCTCGGGCATGTACTTCTCCACGTTGCTGCTCGACAGATTCACGTGGAGCATTTGCCCTGCGGAGATGATCGAAGTGCGTCCCCAACCGTTGAACTCGAACCCGCCCGGCGGCGAGACCTCGCCGACGCCTTCGACCTGCTTCAAGGAAGGCGTTGCCGTCGGCCGCTCCCCTTCGATCCACACGTAGTCGGCGGCCGCAAGTGGCGTTGCCAACGACAACCAGCAGAGCAAGACGATCCTCAGGGAAATACTCATCGGGCGGGCTCCGTGTAAGGCAGGGATTACTTGCGGGTGGGTCGCGAGAGCGTTGCCGTGGACGCCGCCACGCATCGCGACTGTAGCACGTCATCGTACACGCTCGCGAACGGCATGGGAAGCGCGTGCGGGAGCTCGGCAGGAGAACTGCAAAGTGTGCGGGAGCCCGAAAAAGGGGACTGGCTCCGTC
>CAYYNP010000043.1:0-9369 GCA_964472545.1 uncultured Planctomycetaceae bacterium
CGACCACCGGTCGCGGCTTTATGAGGTTGTCGTCGCAATCGACTGTCCGTAGAATGTCGCCATGCCAAGCACTATCGGGTATCACATTGTGATTGCGGGCTACGGCTTGTGGCTGCCGGGCGACCAACGCGGCTCGTGGTCGACGGCGTGGGACGAACAACTTGGGCTGATCGAGCCGCACACGTTGCATCGGGGCGATCCCGTACGATTCCGGATGTCGCATGAAAGGATGGAATGCCCGCCCGTACGGCTGGATGAAGGGATGATCGAGATCGTCCTCGGTGTGTTGGCCGAGTGTGCCACGGCGTCCGACTGGGCAATTGCGGCGGCTTCCGTCGAAGCAAGCCACAGCCACCTGTTGATGACCTACACGGAGCGTCCGGTTGACGGTACGATCAAGTGGATCAAGGACCGCAGTACCAAGGCGATCCACGGACGTACGCCGCAGGCGGGCCCGGTATGGTGCAAGGGCAAGTGGCGATCGTTCCTGTTCGATCTTGATGAGTGGCAACGCGTGCAGGAGTACATCGAGCAACACAACATCCGCCACGGCATCGGCCCGCGGCCATATCCGTTTATCGAACCGCTGGCCCCATAAGGCCGCGACCGGTGGTCGCGCCCGATGGCCCGGCAATTGCCAGCCGTGCCGCAAGAAAATGATGGAATTCCCATTCGAGCGCGAGGCGCGACCACCGGTCGCGGCTTTATGAGTGTGGCCGAGGGCCATAGTTTCCTATGTTGATACCCGAACAACAACGCCGATTCGCCACTGATGTGGTTCGCCGACTCCGCGCAGCGGGGTTCGAGGCGTATTGGGCCGGGGGATGTGTGCGCGATCAGCTCCTGGGGCGGACGCCGAAGGACTACGACGTGGCCAGCGACGCCACGCCGCCGCAGATCCGCGAGCTCTTCGGCCATCGCCGCACGCTGGCCATCGGGGCCGCCTTTGGCGTGATCACCGTACTGGGCCCCAAACCGGCCGGGGTGATCGAGGTGGCCACCTTCCGCGAAGACGCCACCTACAGCGACGGGCGCCACCCCGATCAAGTTACTTTCAGCTCCGCCGAGGCCGACGCCTCGCGGCGCGACTTCACCGTCAACGGCATGTTTTTCGATCCGATCGACCAGCAGGTGATCGATTTCGTCGGCGGGCGCGCGGATTTGGAGGCCGGCGTGATTCGGGCCATCGGCGACGCCCGGGAGCGGTTCACTGAAGACAAGCTGCGGATGCTCCGTGCGGTTCGCTTCTCGGCCACGTTCGACTTCACGCTCGAAGGCCGTACGCTGGCAGCGATTCGCGAAATGGCCCCGCAAATCGACGTCGTCAGCCGCGAGCGGATCGCCGCGGAAATCCGGCGGATGCTGGTCGATCCGCACCGCGCCAAGGCACCGCCGATGATGCTCGATAGCGGCCTGGCGCGGCACGTGTTTCCGGAGATTGTTGCGGAGAACGGCCGGCCTCATCCGCGGTTGGAAGATGCGATCGGTCTACTCGATGCGTTGTCGGAACCGAGCTTTCCCTTGGCCTTGGCCACGCTGCTGCACCGTCTGGCGGATGTGGAGACCGTCCGGCGCGCCTGTTGCCGCTGGCGGCTGGCCAACGCCGAAACCGAGCGGGCGGTCTGGCTGGTCGAGCACCACGCCGCGCTGGTGGACGCCCCGGAGCTACCCTTTTCCGTATTGCAGCCGATCCTGATCCACGAGGGCATCGGCGATCTGCTGGCGCTGCACAACGCCATCGAGCCGAACTCACGCGCCGCCGCCTATTGCCGCCGACTGTTGCAGCAGCCTCGCCAGCAGCTCGATCCACCGCCGCTGATCACCGGCGACGACCTGCTCAAACGTGGGCTGCCCGCCGGGCCACAATATAGTGTCTTGCTTCAGCGCGTCCGTGAGGCACAATTGGACGAGGAGATCGGCACGCGCGAGGAGGCGATGCGGTTGGTTGATGGGATAGTAGACGGTACGCAGTAGGCGGTAGGCAGTATGCAGTGGAGAGTGGAGAGTGAATTGGACGGGGGAGTGAGTTGGTATATTGGAGTTTAGCGGCCGTCGGTACGGCGGCCCGGCTCGAGCGGGAATGACCACACGATGGACAAGAAAACAAAGAAGCGTTTGCAGACGCTCAACCAGCGGGTTCAGAAGCTCCGGCAACAGTTGGCCGGATCGCGGAAGCAAATGGACGATCCGGATGAGTTGAAGGCCCTCGAGGAGCAACTCGCCGCTGCCGAGGCCGAGATCGCCAAGATGAAAGGTCCGTAGGGCGAGCAGCGCTCTGCAACAAGCCCCCAGGTCGTTACATCCTGGGGGCTCGCTACGCTCGACCCCAGCCACCCCTCGGTCTCATCCACCCTGATCTTGGGTCAGGTCGCCCGGTGATCACGGCTCAACGTCCCTTGTCATCTACTCATCTTCAGATTCGTCATCCTCGTCCACCCGGCGGTCCGGGTTGATCCCTTGCTGGATCATCGCCATCCGCTCGCGATGGTAAATCACCATCTTGACGATCGCCGTGATCCCGCCCATCACGATGGCCACGATGGGGATGCACAGGGCCAAACCCGGAATCAGGATCTCCGGCCGCGACAGCAGCGACGACCAATTCATGGGGCTCTCTCCAACTCGATACCAGGTTTGCGGCGGGCAGGCGGCGTCGTGCCCCGCGTCCTGCCCCGCACTTCCGCCGAAGGGTGATTCGTCAAGGACTCGAGAAGATTGGCAGAATTCGGCGCATTTCTTGCCACCTTCGATTCGGAATCACGGGGCGGAATCACGATGCGGAATTGCACTACACCTTCGATTCACTCCCATACGCTTCACGCTCGAACGGATTGTCGCGATAGGCGTCTTTTCGTCTCAGCCAGAGCACCAGCGAGCATAGCAAATACGCCGGCACAAACAACGGCCCCCAGCGCTCGTACTGCCGTACGTGGACCATTTCGTGTGGGCGGGCGAAGTCGAGCATGACCGTCGACCGCCCCAGCACGGTGTGGCCCAGCGTCATGGCTCCCGGCTTTCCCATGCAGCGTTCCAAGAGCCACGTCACCGCGCCGCCGTAGAACTCGATGATCGGCCCCCTCCGCCGCGCGTGTCCGCCGGTGGCCAGCCCCAGTAATCCTAGCGACAATCCCAGCCCGGTCCAGGGCGACGCCCAGAGAATCGCCAACAGTTGGGTCGCTCTTGTCATGGTTCGATTCCCCTTGTGACTACCGCTCTACTCCGCCGGCACCACCGGTCCGCGGCGTTCGGTGTCGATGCCGGGCAACGCTTCCGGCACGGACAATCCGGCCAGCCGCAAGAATCCCGCCAGCAGCGGATACCCCACGTCGGTCAGGATCGACTCGGGATGGAACTGCAATCCGACCACGGGCAGCTCCCGATGGCGCAGGGCCATCACGGTGCCGTCGTCCAATCGGGCGGAGACCTCCAGGCAGTCGGGCAGCGTTGCCTCGTCGACGACCAGCGAATGGTAGCGGCAGCCGACGATCGGCTCATCCAGCCCGGCGAAGATGCCACGGCGGTCGTGTCGGATCGGCCCGCAACGGCCGTGTACCGGCTCGTTGGCCCTGATCACGCGGCCGCCGAGCGCTTCGGCGATCGTTTGATGCCCCAAACAAACGCCCAAGATCGGTAGTTCGGCATGTAGCCGCCGCACGACGTCCAGCGAGCATCCCGCTTCGCGCGGCGTACACGGCCCCGGCGAAAGCACCACCGCCTCCGGTCCCATCGCCCGCACCCCGTCGACATCGATCGCCGAATTCCGCACGACCTCCGTCCGCTGCCCCAGCCGCCGAAAGTACCGGGCCAGGTTATAAACGAAGCTGTCGTAGTTATCGATCAACAGAATCATCGATTTTCGCCCAGCCCCAACTCTATCCCCGGCACACTCCACACCCGACGCCAACCACCTGGGGCACCGCTACGCTCAGCCACCAGCCACCCATCCCCAGCCCACCACTCCGAACTCCCCACTCCGAACTCCCGGCTCCCACTCACGCCCCCCTCAACGCTCTGACCAGCCCCTCCGCTTTATGCCAAGTCTCCTCATACTCCGCCTCCGGTTCCGACTGCGCCACGATGCCGCCGCCGACCGACGCCTGCCACCAGCCGCGGCCGGCGGTGACGGTGCGGATGAGAATGCTCAGATCGAGCGAGCCGTCGAAGCCGAGGTATCCCAACGAGCCGCAGTACGCGCCCCGGGCGACCGGCTCGAGTTCGGCGATGATTTCCATCGCACGCACCTTCGGGGCCCCGGTGATCGATCCGCCGGGAAAGGCGGCCCGCAGCAGATCGAGCGGCGTCCGGGCGTCGTCGAGTTGCCCGCGAACGGCCGAGACCAGGTGCAGCACGTAGCGATAGGCTTCCAGTTCGCAGAGTTGGCTCACGCAGACGCTTTCCGGCCGACAAACGCGCGAGAGGTCGTTTCGCAGCAGGTCGACGATCATCACGTTCTCGGCCCGGTCTTTTTCGCTGCGGCAGAGCCGCTCGGCTGCCCGCCGATTGTCCTCCGGGTGGCCGTTGCGTGGGGCGGTGCCTTTGATCGGCCGCGTTTCCACCTCGCCGTCGACGACCTGTAAGAACCGCTCCGGCGAGGCGCTGACGATCTGAAAGTCGCCCAGGTCGAAGTACCCGGCGAAGGGGGCCGGATTGCATTGCCGCAGACGCAGGTAGAGCGCCACGGAGTCGTCGGTGGCCGGGTGCAGCAGCCGCTGTGCCAGGTTCACTTGGAAGACGTCGCCGGAGTAGACGTACTCGATCGCCCGACGGACGGCCTGCAAGTAACCGGCCTTCGAGAAATCGCTCGTCAAGTCGCCCGCTCCGCCGACCGGAAACTGTGGGGCCAACTGGCCGGGGCCAACCGCCGGGCGGCTTGCCAAACACGGGGCCCGCTCGCCGGGGGACGACAGCCGTCGGCGGAATTGCTCGAGTCTTCGAGCGGCACGCCGTTGACGAAGCGCCGGTTCGACCTCCGGCAATCCTTGCGAGATGATCCACGCACGGCCATCGACGTGGTCGAACGCCACCACGCAGTCGTACAACCCCACGGCCAACGCCGGCACGCCGAACTCGTCGATCGCCGGCCGAGGCAATGTCTCGAGGCTCCGCCCCAGATCGTAGCCGAACAACCCGGCCGCTCCGCCCTGAAACGGCGGCAGGCCCGGCACCGGCGGCGTGTAGGCTGCGGCCGTTCGCCGGGCCAACGCGGCCAGGGCGTCGCTGCCGTCGGCTGCCACTTCGAGATAGTCGAACGGATCGGCCGCCACGAACGAATAGCGGCCCAAGACTGCGTCCGGCACCGCGCTGTCGAGGAACAGGCAGTGCGGCAAGTGGCACAGCCGCAAAAACGCCTCGTCCGGTTCGAGGGCCGGTGAAAGCTCCTCGACCACTGGGGCGAAGCGGCAAGTTTCGGTGATTGTCGTCACGGGTCGGGAAAGCAAGTCCTGGGGCCGCCGTTGACGTCGATCACCTGGCCGTTGATGAACGAGGCATCGGGAGAAACGAGAAATTGGGCCACCCGGGCAACTTCCTCGGGCGTGCCCCAACGCCCCAGCAGACACTCCTGTTCGGCCCGTTGCTGCCATTGTGGCGACGCCTGCCGGCCCCAAGCCGTGCGGATCCAACCCGGGGCGATGCAGTTCACGCGTACTTCTGGTGCCAGTGATCGGGCGAGGCTGCGCGTGAAGGCCATCACCGCACCCTTCGCCGCGGCAAACAACTGGCCGCTGTCGCCCTCCATGCCGCGCGCGGCGCCGTCCCAACCGATGTTGAGGATCGTCCCGCCGCCGGCACCCTGCATCTTCGCGCCAACGAACCGAGCTAGCCGCATTGTCGCCGCCACGTCAACCTGCCAGAGGGCGTCGAGCTTCTGCTCAAACGGCCACCCGGCGGCCGGACCGGTCAACACGTCGGCCCCGGCATTGTTGACCCAGACGTCGACGCTGCCGGCCCACGACCATGCCCGCTCGACGAAAGGCGCGTGCGTTGTCCGGTCGGCCAGATCGGCCATTATGACCTCGGCCCGTCGGCCGGCGTCGCGGATTTCGGCGGCAACGGCCTCCGCCGCGTCGGCGCTCTGCCGGGCATGGACCACCACGGCCGCGCCGGCCTCGGCCAGCGCCAGTGCAATCGCACGCCCGATACCGCTGGAGGAACCGGTAACGACCGCCGTTTGGCCGTCGAACATCGGTTGAGGCGGCGTCGTTCGAGGGGGGGGCTGCATGCCGCGCAGACGGAGCGAGGAGGAAACGGGAGGGCGTCAAACTCCCCTTTGTACCGCCTCGGGCGCATTGCAGCAAGGCGCCAACCGTCGCGCCGCTCGGTTGGCGTCGCCGAAGGGCCTACACGCCCGTCCAATCGCCGTCGGCCAAGAGCACGAAATCGACCGCCGCCAGCGCCTTGGTGTCGTGGCCTCCTTGGGAGGAATCGGCACGGACCGAGTCGAATCCGCCCACGCGATGCGACCCGGCGGCGTACGAAAGCCGCACCCAATCGCCGGCCGCCTGCAGTGCGTCGCCGGCGGTGGAATCGACCAGCGTGGCCACGTCGTGGCCGCCGGCCGTGGCGTTGGCCTTGACGGCCTCGAAGAACTTGGCCCGATTGTAGAATCCGTCGCCCGACAGGGTGCCGTGCGTCGGCGTGCCGGTGAAGATGTCGTCGCCGGGCGAGTCGTCGAGCATGGCCGTATCGTACCCGCCGGCGGTGGCGTAGGCGTGGACACCCTCGAAACTCTTTGCCCGGCGGTAGAATCCCTCGCCGTAGAGGGCTCCCTGCGTCGGGTTGGCGGCGAAGGTGTCGTCGCCGACGGAGTCGTACAGCCGAGCCACGTCGACGCCGGACGAATCGCCGTAAGCGTGGACGTCCTCGAAGTGCTTCGCCCGATTGTAGTACCCGAACCCCGAAAGCGAGCCCTGGACCGGATCGGCGATGAAGGTGTCGCTGCCGGGCGAGTCGAACAACTTGGCCACGTCGTGGCCGCCGGAGGCGTATCCGTGGACTTCGTCGAAGCCGCGCACGTCGTGTTCGTAGCCGTCGCCGGAGAGTTTCGTGCGGCGGGGTGTGCCGATCAACGTGTCGCGCCCTGGTGAGTCGAACAGCTTGGCCACGTCGTAACCGCCTGCCGTGGCTGCGACGTCGAGCGACTCGAAGCCGGCTAGCCTGTGCTCGTAGCCCGGGCCTTGCAGCTTCGCCCCGGAAGGCCAAGCTGCCAATGCGTCGTTGCCGGCCGAGTCGAGCAGCTCGGCCACGTCGTCGCCGCCGAGTCCGTCGGCCGTGACGGACTCTACGCCGGAGGCGGTCACCGTGAATCCGGCGCCGGCGAAGGTCAGCGTATCGGGCCCGAGTTGTAGAGTTTCGGCTCCGTCGGTACCGGTAAGAGTCAACGTATCGGAAACGCCCAGGCCGTCGAAGGACACCGCGACCACGGCCGGGTCGATCTCTTGCACCACGCCGTTGTGCTTGACGACCCAATCGCCGGGCGTGGCCCCGGCAACGAACGCGAATTGCCCGCTGCCGTGAATCTCGTAGGTGGTCGGCACGGCCGCCGAAATCGGCTCGGGCGCGTCGGCGGCCGAAGCAGGGCCGGCAGCAGCCGACTGCGGCGTCGGCGTTTCCATCGGCGTTTCGGTCGTTGGCGTGTCCGCCTGCGCTTCCGCGAAGCCGCGTTCATGGGCGCCGTCGAACTTCAACGACCAGTTGCTAAACGGATAGACCAACAGCCGCTTGCTGACCACCGAGAAGTTGATCTCCCCTTCGCCAAAGTTGTACATCTGGCCGTGTTCGCCGTTGTTGAGGCCGTTGATCGTGAACGCGTTCGTTGATTCCTGGCCTCGAGGCGTACCGTTGACCTCCCCCAGCGTCTCCTTGCCCGATTGATACGCCACGGGCTGTTCTTCGCGGATCTGGATGCTGAAGATCGGCGGCAGGTCGCGGAAGACGTACATTCCGTCGGCGCCGGTCGTGGTCGTTTGCTCGAACGGCAGGAGTTGCGAATCGACGGCGCTCAGTTTGATCGTGGTGTTCGCCAGCGGCTTCTCGCCGAGGTCCATCACGCCATCGTTGTTCGCGTCGACGTAGACGTAACCCGAGATACTCGCCTCGGCGAAGTTGGCGAAGTCCAACGAGTCGGCCAGCGCCGTGGCGGTGATCGAATCGACGCTGAAATCGACGTCGGCGATCCCTTCCGTGTTGAAAGACACGGTGACGCTCGTAACGTCATCGAAGGCGAAATTGCCCGGCTGGACGAACGCGGTAAACGGCATGAAGAAACTGCTGGGGCCGGCATTCTCGGCGATCAGGCCGGTGTACGTGGCCAGGCCGCCGGACGTATCGGTCACCTGCACCTTGACGTCCAAATGGTTCGTGTTGCCGCCGACTTGCAGGCTGTTGAAATCGACCCGCAGGCCCGTGTTGACGCCGCCGTCGGTCAAATCGGCCGAGTCGAGTGCTTCGACGTTGATTAGCGTGGCCGGAGGGCCAAAGGAGTCGTCGACCAACGACTGGCCGTCGTATTGCAGCGTGGCCTGAGTGCCCGGCGCCGCGGAGGCGAAATCGAACTTGCCCGAGGTCCCGTCGAAACCGATCGAACCGAACGCCGAGAGCGCATTCGATTGTCCCAATACGTCGACCAGCAGATCGCGCTCGCCGCCGAGGATGCCCGCGTCGACCGTCTTGATCAACGTCGGGTCGGTGTCTTGGAAGTTGATGAAATAGGTTTCCGGGGCTCCTTGGCCGTTGGGTGCGTCGAAACTGTCGACGACCAATTCCGTTCCCGCAAAGGCCGCCGACTCGGTCACCTCGATCGTATAGTAGTCCGGCCCGTGCGTCTGTTGTCCGTCGAATGGCAGCGGCTGCTCTTGACGCAAGAAATATCGGCCGGCCGCCAAGGCGTCGAAGGCGTAATTCCCGTTAGCCGGATCGATCAATTTGGTGCCCTCTAGCGCGTCAACGTCGCTGAACACGCCGTCGCCGTTGTCGCGAAACAACTCGAGCGTGGTGCCGGCCAGCGCCGCTTGATCGTCGGCCGACAGGCCGTCGCCGGTCAGGTCCGAGAAGACCGTACCGCTGATCGATGCCAGCAACTCCCTTCGCTCGCACGGCTCAATGCGCAGCGACCGGCCGCGGGCCAACCGCTTACGCAGGCACTTTGCAGGCGAAGCCCCGCGCAACAAGGCCAGGGCAGATGAGAAAAATCCAGCGTCGAATATGCGAGACATGGGTGGCGTCTCCAGGATGCGAAACCACGAGGTGTACAGCCACAGGATACAAAGTCACAAGGTGCGAATGCAACAATCAGGCAAACGACAACCAGACAAACGGGGGGCAGGTCGTTCGTCGGGCAGCCTGTCTATCGGGGGGTGGAATCAGGGATGC
>CAYYNP010000043.1:9379-44830 GCA_964472545.1 uncultured Planctomycetaceae bacterium
CCCCCCCCCCCCCCCCCCCCCCCCCCCCCCCCGCGTACCCCGGGATGCTTTGGGGCGTGGATTGCGCCCCGGCGCCGACGGCGGCGCCAACGCACGGCCACGGCGGCCGCCAGCACGCTGCCGCCGAGCAACCACAACACCGACGGCTCGGGGATCGTCGAGATCGAATCGACTTCGTAGTCCACGTTCGGCGTGCCGTCGCCGTTGAACACGAAGGTCAGGCTGTCGATCTGGCGAAAGAACGTGTTGGGGGTCGGCGTGGTGAAGTCGGAAAACGGGACGACGTACTCGAAAGGAGCAACTTCATTGGGGATGAAGTGGGGGGTGGCAAGTGTGGTGCTGCCCAACGTCGGATTGGTGGCGGTGATCTGCAAGTCCAGTCCGGCCGGATCGGCGCCGTCGGAACTGAACATCTTCAAGAGCAACTGCGAGTCGAGACCGTCGTCGGTCAAGTCGATCGTCATGTTCCGCACGTTGAACAGTTGAGCGCCGCTGGCACCGGGGGGGTCGAATCCGTCGTATTGCAGCGTAACGGACGTACCCGGGTTGCCGAACGTGGCGACCTGTAGGGCCGCCAGGTCAAAATCATCGTCGTAGCCGACGATCAGTCCGGCCGAAAGGATCTGGGGCTGCCCGAATGTTTCAATGAAGACGTCGCGCTGCCCGCCGACAACGTTGGCGGCGTTCTGTTCGACCAGCGCCGTGTTCGGGTGCGACGGGCTATCGGGCATAAAGGTCACGTGGCCCGGATCGGGCAGCGAAAAGTCGTCGAGAACGATCGCCTCGGCCGCAGGTGTGGCGGCCAAGAGCAGCCCGAGGACCGTGACGGCAACGAGGTATCGCGAAAAGGAAGGCATGGCGGTCACTGACTCATTATGGGGGCCAGGAATTACGCAACCGAATCCTTGGTGCGAGCATGTACGAAATTTACGGTAATTAAATCCAACCGGTTTTTCAAGTTTTTTACTAAAATCGGAGCGGTTTTCGGGAGGTGCGGGATGACTAGCGAGTAGTCCGTGGTGCGTTACCACTCGCACAATCTGCATCGGCAGAACATGCGTTTTCAACGCTATTCACGGCTCTTGCGGAAATAACCGGAGAACTTCGCCGCCGCGCACCCCAGCTCGGTTTCAATAACCAGTAGCTCGCAGCTCCCAGTAGGGGTGTAATGAAAAAGTGCGATCACTTGGGATTTGGCCTTAGGTGAAGAACAAAACGAGCTATCGAAGGTCGGCCAGCGTGTGGCCTATTGGCAGGAATCGGCTGCCACGGGGCAAAGAAAATCGGCCGCTCCGCGCACCGGCCGGCGCTGCTCGCCGCGACATGCCCTTGACAGCCGGCGCTGGCCGAGGCGAAAATCAACGGTTTGTTACGATTCTGCCAATTCGCCCGGTTTTTCGACTGAGAACGCCGATGAGCACGCCTTCCTTGAGCCGCTTCCCGACGGCAGCAACGGTATTTCTGCTAGCGGCCCTGGTGCTGGGATGCGGAACGAAGGAATACGAAAGCCGGCTGGACGTCACGGTCAGCGGGATCACGCAGGGATCGGTGTTCGAGACCGAGATGTACGCGGCCAAAGTGGTGCCCGGCACGAAGTTCAAACTGCAGGTCCCCAACACGTTTGGAGAGATCGCGCTTCAGGACGCGGGAGAGTCTGAGCCGATCGATCCTCGGCGTTTGACGATTCCGATCGAGTCGATCGACTTCAAGGAGCCGCTGCTGAAACTCACGTACGAGGGCTGGATCGAGTGGGGCGAAGGCGGTGACAAGGTTGCCTTCTACTGCTATGTGGCGGCGTCGAAGATCTCCGAAAGCCGCACGAGGAAACCGATCCTGGCGCTGAAGAACCAGATCTCCTCATCGTTGGGGGTCATGCCGTCGGCAATCAAGACGTCGACGGTCGGCTGCCGGACGCCCCAGGGGCGCACCGTAAAGTGGCAACGGTTCCAGGTCGAACAGGACCAGGAGTTCTGCTTCCGAGACGCCAACGACCAGCCAAGCTACCGTACGGTCGAAACGGCCACGATGGTCTTCTACAGTCAGGAGCGAGACGATCACGCTTTGATCATCGGCTGGCGGGTGCCAACGGATCTCAAGGGCGCGGGGCTCATCGATCTGGAAAAATGGGCCCCGAAGGTGGCCGGTAGCCTGGATGTCGACAAGTCCGTGCCCGGGGGAATGACGCCCGATTTGATGGAGCAGACGCAGTAACCGTGCCGCTTCGAGGCTTCGCGAACTCTCGATGTTGGCAGCGCGGCGAGCTTACTCAAGGTATGCTTGCTGCGAAGACGGCGTTGGTCACCAGACGAAACGGGGAAGACACGCCGCCCACTCCCGGCAATTCCCCTCTTTCCTTGATGCGTCATCTTCCCTAGAATCCTCACGACGTCGACGGGGCACGGGCCTCCACCGGCTGCGGAAACAAACTCGATCGAAAGGTTCCCGATGCGTACTTACCTGGTCACCGGCGGGGCGGGCTTCATCGGCTCGCACATTGCAGAAGCCCTGGTTCGCCGCGGCGATAAGGTCCGGATCCTGGACAACCTCAGCACGGGCCACCTCTCGAACGTCGACGGCTTTCGCGAGCAGGTCGACTTTGT
This sequence comes from uncultured Planctomycetaceae bacterium, assembly GCA_964472545.1. Lineage (GTDB taxonomy): Bacteria > Planctomycetota > Planctomycetia > Pirellulales > Thermoguttaceae > CAYYNP01. Next base: position 11,980 of record CAYYNP010000043.1, read on the forward strand.
CGAGGGCGAATTGATCGACGCCAAGACGGTGGCCGAAGTGGTCGAGGGCGTCGACTGCATCTTCCACGAGGCCGCGTTGGCCTCGGTGCCGCGGAGCGTCAAACGTCCGCTAGACACCAACGCCGCCTGCGTGACCGGCACCTTGACGCTGCTCGACGCGGCGCGCCGGGCGGGAGTGCGCCGGATGGTCTATGCCGCCAGCAGCAGCGCCTACGGCGACCAGCCCACCAGCAGCAAGCGCGAGACCGATTTGCCGGGCCCCCTTTCGCCCTACGCGGCCGCCAAGCTGGCAGCGGAGCACTACTGCAAGGCGTTTACGGCCACTTACGGCTTCGAGACCGTTTCGATTCGCTACTTCAACGTCTTCGGGCCGCGGCAGGACCCGGACAGCCCCTACTCGGCCGTGATCCCGCTGTTCATCACCGCCCTGCTCGCCGGCCGTCAGCCGGTGATCTACGGCGACGGCCTACAGAGCCGCGATTTCACCTACATCGACAACGTGGTCCACGGCAATCTGCTGGCCGCCGACGCGGAGAACGTGGCCGGACGGATGTTTAACGTGGCCAACGGCCGCAGCACCGACCTGCTGACGTTGCTCGACTCCTTGAACCGGCTGTTGGGGACCGATGTGAAGCCGCAGCACGATCCCCCGCGCGTGGGCGACGTCCGCGATAGCCTGGCCGACATCAGCCAAGCCCGCAAGAGGCTCGGCTACGAGCCACGGGTCGACTTCGAGGAAGGCCTGAAGCGATCGATCGACTACTATCGCTGTTTGGTGGAAGGGGAAGCGGTGGGCAGTATGCAGTAGGCAGTATGCAGTATGCAGTAGGCGGTAGGCAGTAGGCGGTAGGCGGTAGGCAGTAGATAGTAGATAGCAACGAAACGCCTGGCTACGATGGCGCCACCTCGCACGGCTTCGCCCAAAGTCGTCCGCGCCCTACCTTCCAACGCCCATTTCTGCCACGGGTGTCCTCTCCTCTATTACCGTCTTGCGGCGCGCTTGGTGGTGGTTTGTGGAGGTCTGCTGCACTTCGGCGGGCCGGCGATGGCTCAGGGCGAAGTAAGCGCCGACCACGCCCAGCATCGCCGACAGCGAGACGAACAACGTCGGATAGGGTGGCAAACCGAACAACGCGCTGTACTTGAGAACGGCTCCGGCCGCCGGGGCGCCGACGAGTTGGCCAACGTCCCACGTGGAGAGGATCAGCGTGGTGCCCAGCCCGCGATGTTCCACCGGAAAGGCACGGCTACCGGCGGCGACCACCGACGGGAAGAGTGCCGCGTGGGAAAGGCCGAAGCCGGCGCCCGAGCCCGCCAGCATCCAGGGGCTGGCGACCACCACCAGCACCAGTTGGCTGGCCGACAGAAGCGCCAAACCGGCGAGGATCATCGGCGTGGTGCCGATCCGTTCGGGCAGACGCCGGGTGAGGATGCGAGCTACGATGGCGGTCACGGCGTAGACGGCGAAGAACGGCCCGATGGCCCCCACGCCGAGTTGCTCGGAGTATGTCCGCAAAAAAGTCCCCGGCATCCCCAGCCCAACGCCCATCGCCACGCCCACCAGGAACACCTTGCCCGGGTGGTATTGCTGCAACAGACGCCACAGCGGCGGGCGTTGGATTCGCACCGGCGGCCGGTGGCCCCGAGTGGCCAGCCAGACGAATACGGCCGAGCCGCAACCGAGCAGTCCGGCCGCGAAGAACATCCGATCGACGTGCCATCGCTCGAGGTCGCCCGGCCCGGCCAGAAGATCCCCCAGCCGGGGGCCGACGATCATCCCTAAGAACCCGGCAGTGCCCAAGATGCCGATCATCTCGGTCATCCGCACGATCGACACCCGGCCGGCGACGAACGTCATCGAGGCCCCGAAAACTCCGGCAATCGTACAGCAGAAGAGGATCCGCAGGGCGTAGATCACCGGCCCCGTGTGGCTGGTGACCGCCAGATGAGCAAAGCAACTCGCCGCAAAGAGCACGATCGACGCCCGCCACACGGCCCGCGGCCCGTAGTGATCGATGCTCGTACCCAGCGTCAGCCGCATCGCCAGGCTGCCCACCATGCCGATGCCGACGATCCAGCCCAGATGCCACTCGTTGCCCCCCATGCAAGTCACCAGGTCGGCATAACGGAACAGCAGCGACACGGCCACCATCAACAGGAAGTTGGCCGCATAGGTCAGCCAGAAGGGCCGGCCGTAGCCCGACGGAGTGGGGGCGGAACGTGGCGAGCGATACGGGTTGGTCGGCCGGGCAAGCGAGGCGTCTGGTGAGGGGCGAATCATGGAGGCCGGACTCGGGCGGGAGCGGAAGGCGGCGAATCCTCTATCATATTCGACCGGGGCGGCCGTGTCATGGTGATAGAGGACACGGGCAGAGAGGCTCGGGTTCACGCTCCGGCGACGGCGTAGCTGAATCTGCAGAACTCAGAGGAACCCGGGTGCAGTGACCCGGGTGCAGTGACCCGGGTGCAGTGAATCGTCTTGAAGAGCCACGCTTCTCAGACGGCGGCATCGTCTACTTCGCCACGCACCTCCGCCGATGCATATTTGGCTACTACGGAGATCAGCCTCTTTCGATCGATCGGCTTGGGCGTGTAGTCGTCGCAGCCGGCGTTGAGACATCCGTCCCGATCGGTACTCATGGCGTGCGCCGTAAGCGCGATAATCGGGCCCTCGTATCCCGCTTCGCGGAGTTTGGCCGCGGCATCGTAACCGTCCATGATCGGCATCTGCATGTCCATCAGGATGACGTCGTAGGGCTTGCCTTCGGCACGTGCGGTGAGCGCGAGATCGTGGGCGATCTGCCCGTTTTCGGCCACGGCGACGTCGGCCCCGGCCTTTCTCAACACAAACGATATGAGACGCTGGGTGTCCGGCCCGTCTTCCGCCAGCAGCACGCGACAGTCAAGATCGTCGTCGCTGACGTAGGGTTCAAGTTCGGCCCGTTGGGGGTTTGGCCCGGAATCGTTCAGATCGTGCAGCAGCCGTACGCCTTCGAGAGAACCGGTAGCAACCGTGACTGAGAATTTGCTGCCGCTTGCCGGCATGCTGGTGGCATGGATCGAGCCACCGAGCAGCTCTGCCAGATGCTTGCTGATCGTCAGCCCCAGACCGGTGCCACCGTATTGTCGGGCCGTGTAGGCTTCGGCCTGGCAGAAGGGTCTGAACACGTTGGCGATCTGCTCCCCGGTCATCCCGATGCCGGTGTCGATGACGTCGACCTGGAGTTCCGGCTCATCGCGGTCGTCGGGTACCATCCGAACCACCACGCGGACGCTGCCGGACTCTGTGAACTTCACGGCGTTGCTGACGACGTTGATGAGGATTTGCCGCAGCCGCGTCGGGTCGGTGTGGATGGTCTCGGGAATCGGGCCGGCGTATTCGACCGCCAGGGGAAGTCCTTTCGCATCGGCCTGTACCTGCACCGTCGAAACCACATCGGAAACTACTTCGATTGCCGAACACCGGATTCGCTCGACCTCCAACTTGCCCACTTCGACTTTCGAAAGATCGAGAATGTCGTTGATCAAATCGAGCAGATACTCGCCGTTTCGCCTGATGGTCTGGATTGCCGCAATGCGGTGCTGAGGCGCTTTGGAAATATCTCCTTCGCTGTAGAGCAGGTCGGCAAACCCGAGAATCGCCGTCATCGGAGTGCGGATTTCGTGACTCATGTTGGCGAGGAAGCGGGCCTTGGCTTCCGACGACACCTCCACCCTCGTCTGCCGATTCCGTATCCTGATCACGTTTCGAACCCTGGCCCGAACGACGGCTACGGAAAAGGGCTTCGGAATGAAATCGGTTGCACCGACTTCCAGTGCGCCCACCACCTTGTCGTCGCGATCGTGCGACGTGACCATGATCACCGAGATACCGCGAGTTTCCTCCCGCGCCTTGAGCGACAGCAGGACGTCGACCCCGCCCATTTCCGGCATCTCAGAGTCCAGCAGTACAACGTCGGGGCACGATGCCGCAGCCTGGATGAGAGCCTCTTCTCCGCTTGTGGCTACCGACACGTCATAGCCGTCGTCCTCCAGGGCAACACACAGTGTTGCCCGAACATCCGCCGAATCGTCCACCACAAGCACTCTGGCCGTCATCGTTCGAGTCTCCGCAATCCCTTGGGATCTGCTCTCCGTCGTTCACTTTCCGCGAAGAGCGTCCCCCTGCTTACGTAAAGCTACGTTGCAGAAGGAGTTGAGTGAATGCGACGGGCGTTCGATGAATGCACGCGCGGCACAATCGAGGCCGGGTCGTAGCGATTCCGTGGATTTCAAGGCTCCCGGGCGGCTCGGCGGACCGCGGCCGAAAACGCGTACAACGGCCTCAAACGAACTGAATCCTCGGACGAAGTCATTCCCGGGTGCTGCTGTATCCTCGCGAATCCAACAACGTCTCACCCGCAGCGGGGGGTTCAATCCATCGGTTGCAGCGCGATCGACGCCTTGATCAGATAGCTGCACGAACAGCGGTCGGTGGCGTCCGGCATCAACACCAGGCCGCCGGCGGGAACGGCGTTGATCCAACAACCGGGGCGAATGCCGCCGTAGTTGGCCACTTGGCTCCCCTTGCGCAAATCGGTGTAGCCGAGCGTGGCCGAACGGTAGGTCAGCAGGTTCTTGGAGCCGGCCAGAATGCCGCAGCCGTAAGAGCGGGCGAATTGGAAGTCTTGGGCTTCGCCGCTGAGCAGGTCCCAAGCCCCGGGCTGGGCGTAGATCGTGCGGCCGACGACGATCGGACGCGAGCCGTAGCGGGCCTCGACGTCCCAGAGCCGCTTGCCGTCTTGGGGGCGAAAGGCCGTCATCCGCCCGCCGGCTTCCGAGTCGAGCTTGAAACGCGTGTCTTGATAGGCCATTAGCAACACGTCGTACTCCTCGGCGGCGATCAGCATCGTGCCGTAGATGTCTTCGGTTTGCTTCCAAAGCGTCTTGCCGGTCTGGGCATCCAGGGCCGCCAGCACGCCGGGGCGATGCGGGGCGTCTTTCTGGCCGCGCCGGGCGTCGTCGCGATTGGCCAACTCGCGATCGATCAGATAGACCCGACCGCCGGCCACCGCGATCGTATTGTTGCGGATCGACGCCGAGGGGGTAAAGGCCCACTTCGGCCGGCCACTCTTGGCGTCCAGGGCGAAGAGCAACTGCGACTCAGTGTACTGCGTGCTCATGTCGCTACGGCCGTAACGGTACTTCACCAGGTGTTCGGTATTGGCCACCGAGCCGAAGAGCGTATCGCCGACGCACGCCACGTAGCTCCAAACGCCCGGCCGGCCGTCGGGCAGCTTTGGGGCGCGATGCGAGGCGAGTAGCGTCCCGTCGGAGGGGTGAAGGTGCCGGCAGACGTCATCTCGCACAATGTAGACGCCCTCGGGCGTCGCGCAGACGTTGCTGCCGGTGCCGGCCGTGCCCATCAGGTGCTCTTGGTCGTAGGCGGTGAGGATTTTGGGCAGCGGATGCTCCCAGAGCGTGCGGCCGTTGTAGGCGCTGATGCAGCGCACCGCATCGCGGCCTTCGATGAACACCCGGCCGTCGAGAAACAGCGGCGCGGGGCCGCGGCCGTGGCGGTTGGGCATCGTGAAATTGAGGTCATCGAACCAAAGCATCCCCAGCGGCCCGGCGGCCAAGGCATCGTCCGAGCAGCCGGTGTTGCCGGCGTCGGCGTATTGATGGGTCCAGGTACCGGCGCCTGCGAGCGGGCCGCCGACCGTCTTCTTCAGCGACGACGGCCGTCCGACGCAGCCCACGCCGCCGTAGGGCCGCAATAGCCGCTGCAACTCTGGTTGGGAGACGGCCTGCGAACCTTCGGCCAACGCCCGGCCGGAGACGATCAGATCGGCAAAGCGGCTCGGATAGCCGGTAGCCGACGGGTCGCCCTGGTGGACGGTCACGCGCGTGCCATACAGCCCCTGTTCGGCAAGCCGCTGCCGGGCACTTGCCACGTTCTGCGGGTCGGCATCGATCGCATAGACGGTTAGGCCGGTGCGGGCCGCCAAGGCTTCGCTCAACGCGCCGTCGCCGCAGCCGAGATCGACACAGTATCCCTCCGTGACGCTGCTCGTGCGGAGAATCTCTATCGCGGCCCCGACCGCGGCGTCTCCGTCGCGGCACTTCACGAAGTAAACGTCCTCCTTGCGATGTTCCGGTTCGCCGCCGTACCCGGCCTCGAAGGCGTACAACTTGCCCGAGTCGGTGCCGACGAACAACCGGCCGCCGGCCATCGCCAAGGCGTAGGCCGTGCCGTCGACCTCGGCCGAGAAGAGAACCTCTTTCGACTCCCGATCGAGCACGCAGACACCGTTCTCGCCGCCGGTGACGATCGAGTTGCCGGCCACGATCAAGGAGCGAACGGCCGGAAGCGGCGAGTTCATCAACGGGACCGAGGGACCGAGCGCCTTGGTGGCAGACTCGGCACCTCGTCGGTCGATGTCCGTCTGCGGGGCGATCGGGGCCGTGAGGATCGCGTTGCCCCGGGCGTGAACGACCGTGTCGGCCGTGACGGCGGCCACCGTGGCGTCGATGCCCGTGGCCAGTGTCCGGCCGGTCGCCAGGTCGAACAGGCCGTTGCCGTTGAGGAAGAACCCTTCGGTCGCCGCCACGCTCGATCCGCCCGTGCCGCGGTTGGCCTGGAGATGGAAATAAAGGAAGCGTCCGTCGGCCCGGTCGAGCACGGCGGGCACCGCACGCCCGGTGGGCACCAGCAGCCGATCGCCGGCGATCACCAGATCGCCCTGGGCCGAGATGCCACTATGGGCATTGGCGCCGCCGTGTGGCTGCGGCATATAGATCCCGCCGGACGAGTCGTTGCACCAGACGGCCTTGCCGCCGGCGGCGTCGATCGCATAGACGTAGATACCCTCCGAAGGCCAGATCCCGGCGGCGAAGTAGACCACCCCGTCGGCGACCACCGGCCCGCCGCGTGCCGGCCATCGCGAGACGATCCGGCCGTTACCCAGGACCTTGTCGTCGGACGGGCCGCCGCGGAACTTCCACAGCAGTTTCCCCTCGTCCAGCGACAGACAATAGAGATGGCCGTCGTCGCTGACGGCGAAGACGCGGTCGTCTGCCACGGCCGGGGCGAAGCGGACCGGCCCGTCGGTGAAGAACGTCCAGCGCTCGGCGCCGGTGGCGACGTCCAGCGCGCGCACCGTGTCGTCGGCCGAGCTGCCAAACAGCAGCACGTCGCCGGCGATCACCGGGCGATACGCAAGATCGAAGGGCATCCGCGTATCGCGCCCGGACCAGGCCGGACGCGGCGCATGATGCGGACCGTAAGTCCAACGCAGCGACAAGTCTTTCGTCAGCGTCTCGGTGGTGTAGCCGCTGCGGCCGGCATCGCCGCGATACGTCGGCCAGTCGGCCGCAAGGACTGGCCCGGCAGCCAGGGCACAACAGAGGATCATGCCGGGAAGGACGCGTCGCAAGGGGCATTTGGCAGTCACGATTGGCTCTCGCAGATAACTACTCGCTCGGGTGGCGTCCATGAAAGCCCACTGCTTGTCAAGTGTGGTGCCAACCGATTTCGCCCATTCTTCTATCCGAGCACCGGCACGGGGGCCCAGCCCATGTGGGCTGTTTCGAGGAGTGCCGGCTGCCCTATCGTCTATGAAAGCCCACTGCTTGTCAAGTTCTGCCAGCCGTTTCGCCATTCTTCTGTTCGAGCATCGGCACGGGGCCCTAGCCCATGTGGGTTGTTTCGAGGAGTGCCGACTGCCCTATCTGGGGACGAGCGTTGAAGCCCATGCCACCCTCGAGCGCGTCGTCACTCGGTCGGGCTGTGGTTGGTCCCAGGTTTGTCAATGATACCGGTTAGTCCCTCATGTCGAGCCGGAGCTTTGGTTACGTGGCCGGTTTGTCCGGCTGCATTTGGTGGTGGAGCCAACGCATGTAGCGATTGGCCACCGCCGCCACGACTGCGTTTTTCGGTCTTCCGCGACTGAGTAATCGATGCACCAGATCGGCCCAGCGGCCGGGCGTCGGCGCAATCGGTCTTGTCGGGGTTGTGTTTCATCCTGGCGACGAACCCGGGAAGCGAACTCGAGGCTCGCTGCGCTCGACCCCACCCATCCATCTCACTGTTACCGAGCACTAAGGGCCGAAGCAGACGAGCGAACCGTCCTCCAGCGCAATGAAGATTCGCCCACCCGCAGCAATCATCCCGTCGAAGACGGGCGACGATTCCAGCATATATTGGGCCAACGATTTCCCGCCGTCGGCATCCACCAGGCAGAGCGAGGCTCCTTGCTGTCCGCGGAGGGCGGCTTCGGCGGCGTCGGGATTTGGCAGCGTGAGTTCGGCTGTCTTCAGCTCGGCGTGTTCCGGCGGACCTGCCAGCAGCAGGGTTCGATCGGCAAGCACGAGTGCCCTGGCGAGAATGGGGACGCGCCGACTCCAAACGTTGCGGTGCAAACTCGGCTCGCCGTAGCGCCGGTCGCGCTGGGTTGTCTTCAATCCCAGCGCTTGGCCCGATCGGGCGTAGCGGAGGTGCTGTTTGTCGCGATAACTGGGTAGCGGCTCGAAGGGTTCCTTTTCGGCAGCGAACAAGTGATAGCGTTCGCCCCCGCGAGCCTGGCCGGCCGGTCCGCCGGGATAGCGGTCGCGGCCGAAGCCGTACACGGCGTTCTCACCCTCACACATGATGCGGCCCGAGGGGACCATATTGCCCATGCGTGCCCAGATCGCCCAGCCGGATTCGTTCGTCGGCGGCATGCAGACCGGATCGGACGCGAAGAGCCAATACGAGCGATGCCACCAGGCATCGTCCAAGAAGCCCATCGGCGCGAACAGATGGGGCGGACCGGTTTGCAGATCGTCGCCGGTGTCGAAATCGATCTCCAGATGCCGCATGAAGACAGAATCGCCTTTGGCGGCCAACACGTCGCTGAGCACGCCGCGCAGATCGACGCCGCCGTCGGGCTGGTCTCCGGTCTTCGGGTCGAGGCTGTGGATCACAGTTTCCGAGAGCGTGCTGCCGGTGGCCGGATCGATCCGATAGACGTGGATCCCGCCGTCGACGTACGACGAGCGGCCGGCCGCCGCGATGAGTGTGCCGTCGTGTACCAGCACGCTCCCGTGAACGGGCCAGGCCGATTCGAGTTGCCCGCGGACGACGACCCGACGCTCCTCCGGCGCCGCGCGAAAGCGCCAGACCAGGGCCCCGTCCGACTCGCGAAGGCAGTAGATCCAACCGTCGGCCGAACCGAAGAGGACCCGCCGATCGAACACCGTGGGCGGAGAGTCGATCCGCCCGCCGGCCGTAAACGACCAGAGCGAGCGGCCGTCGGAGGAGTTCAGGGCGTGTACGGTGTGGGCATCGACTTGGGCGACGAAGAGTTTTCCACCGCTGGCAACGGGGCTGGAGAGACGGCCGCCGATCGTCTTCTTCCACGCCCGATTCAGATCGCTCGGCACGCCGGCCGCAGTTCGGCCGCTCCGCCCGGCGTCGTGTCGAAACGTTGGCCAGTCGTCTGTTGCGGCACTGTCGGTTGCTTGGCGCGAAAGCTCTCCATAAGCGGGCCCCTTCTTCAGACGCGTGTCCTCCGCTCGCCCTTCGGACGACTCCTGGGACGACGACGCAAACGCCCACGTGCCGCGTACCATCGTCTTGATATTGCAGGCACACGAATGGGGCGGGGCATACAGCAGTCCGTTGGCCGGCATGACGCCGTACTGGCAGGTGCCGCGTACCCAGTGGTTCGGGTTGATCTTGCCCGAGGCAACGTCGATGAACTCGATGCCCGATCGACTGGCCATAATGAACCGGCTGGTGGCCTTCGGCCGATAGCAGCGATGATGGGCCAGCGTGGCGTACGCCCAGGCCTTTTCCGTGGCGATGGTCCGCTCGATTTCCCCGGTCTTCGCGTTGCGTCCTTCCCCGAAATCGGCGCTGCCGCGTTGGCCCGTGTAGCCGCGCCAGAGCAGGCCGTCGATCACGAAGACGTCGGGCGGCGAGTTGAATCCCGCGGTGCTCGAACACTCCCAAAGGGCCTTGCCGTCGTTGATCGAGAACGCCGAGAGATTGCGGAAGTCGGCCGCGTAGACGATGCCTTCGTGGGCCGTGAGCGTAGGCGACGCCCAAAGCCACGCGCGGTTGCCGGCGGGTGGCAGATTCGCGGGATGGACCGTCGTCCAGCGTTGTTTGCCGGATATCGCGCTGAGGCAGACCAGATGCGTATTCGTCTGGTAGAGCAAAGCGTCGTTCGATACCACCAGCGGAAGCAGCGTCTCGATGCTGACCTGCTTGCGCCAGAGCGTCTCTCCCGTCTCGGGATTCGCCGCTGTGACCACCCGCCGCGCAGACGCGTTCTCGCCGCGGCGGACGTGAACGGCCACTTGGCTGGTGCCGGCGAGCACGATCAGACCCTCGCTCGTATGGATAATCTGCCGTGCGTTCTCGGTCCCCTCGTAAGTCATCACGACTTTTCCGGTTGCCGCGTCCAATGCCGACACGCATTGGCCGCCTCCCAGGGGAACATAGACGCGGTCGCCGACGGCCACCAGCCTAAACGGCAAGTCGGGCGGGCCAGAGCGAAAACCGTGCAGGTGGTCGGCCCAGGGGGCGATCTTCCGCTTCCAAAGGAGCACGCCGTTGAAGGCGTCTCGGGCGACCAGGCTCCATCTGGCCGGCATTCGGATATCGGCCGTCGCCCCCTCGTCGATGATGCAAAACAGCCGCCCCGACGCCGAGACCATCGCGCTGACGCTGGCCAATTGTTCGTGACTGCGGGCGTACTTTGGATATCCGATCCACTGCACGTGCTTCGGCAGGCCGACGCGGGTGTCCCGGGCGACGGCGTTGTTGTCCGGCCCGTGCAGGTAGTGCGTCCACTGGTCGACGTCCGCGGGCCACGGCTTGGTCGTTTGCCTCCAAGCGTCGCCCGACTCGACACAAGCCACTCCGCCCGGCGTCAACACGCGCATCACCTCTTGCATCGAGACGTCGCCGAGGTCTTCGGCCAGGAGGAGATTGACGGAGTTGTCTGCATACGGCAGGTAGGCCTTGTGCCAATACAGCACGGAAGCCTTGCCGTAGAGACCTTGCCGCTTGAGATGCTCGCGGGTCTTGGCCGTGTCGTCCGGATCGCTGCTGAGCCCGTGAACCACGAAGTGGCCGCCGGCGAGCAGTTCGGTGATCGTCGGGCCGCCGGCGGATCCCACGTAGACGACGAGCCCGCCCCGGACCCCCGATTCTGCGGCCGCTTCCCGAGCCGACTGGCCGGAAGCGGCGGTGGCCAGGGCAAGAAGAACGGTCGTCAGCGCAGTAGTCATGGTCGGGGCTCCTCAATAGATTCCGGTCAATCGCCGATCGCCATCATCGCGTTGATCGATCGCGTTTGCAATGGGCCGTGTCATCTCGGTGCCACGGGCACGAGATGCTGGTTCCGTCCATCTTCGCCGTCGTCTCGGCCCACACGCGGTTGCCTTTGCTGCCGAGAGAATCGCCGCAAGAGCGACGAAATATCTACTGGTTCCCAAACTCCAGTTTGGGAACAGAAGAAGAGGTGCGCGAATCAGAAGAGGTTCCCAAACTGGAGTTTGGGAACCAGAAGAAAGACCCCCAGCCTCGCGAAATGCTACGGATCGACGCAGACCCGTTCGGCCGACGACCGCTCGCCGGCAAGCTCCAGCGCCTTTTCGGCCAGGCCGGTGCCGGCCGTGCGGCATTCGTCGAGGATGTCCTCGGTGGGGCGGTACTTCGAGCGGATCGGCTCGCGGAGGATCTCCCAGGGCATCTCCCCCAGCCATTCGTGGATGCCCTCTGAGCCGCCTCTGCTCCAGCCGTAGGAGCCGAAGGCCACGCCGACTTTGTTTGCCGGCCGCAGCCCCTTCAGGTGGACCAGCAGCGCCGCCATCATCGGCATCATACCGCGATTGAGCGTCGACGAGCCGAACGCCACGGCCCCGGCGTCGACCACTTCGGTAGCGATGCGAGTGAGGTTGGTGTTGCGGACGTGCAGCATGGTGGCCTCGACGCCCGGGCGCCAGGCGCCGTCGAGGATCGCCCGGGCCATCGTTTCCGTGCTGCCCCACATCGAATCGTAGATCACCAACACTTTGGGCTTCGCCCGATGGTGGCACCAGTTCTGATAGGCCTCGACGATTCCGCCGGCGTGGCTGCGCCAGATCACGCCGTGGCTAGGTGCGATCGTTTCGATATCGAGTCCGGCCGCACGCTCCACACATTTGGCCACCATCTTGCCAAACGGCATCACGATGTTGGCGTAGTAGGTCTTGGCCTCTTCCATCGCGGTGCACAGCGGCACTTCATCGTCGAAGCGCTGCGAGGTGGCGTAGTGCTGGCCGAAGGCGTCCATCGAGAAGAGCAACTTCTCCTCGGGCACGTAGGTGAACATCGACTCCGGCCAGTGGACCATCGGCGTTTCGATGAACTGCAGCGTGCGTTTGCCCAGCGAGATCGTCTCGCCGTCGGCCGCGATGCGGAACTTCCACTCGGAGACGTCGAAATGCTCGGCCAACGCCGCCTGGCATTTCTTGTCGCAGACCAGTTCCGCGTTGGGCAAGGTCGCCATCACCCGGGGCAACGCGCCGGCGTGGTCGGGCTCGGCGTGGTTGCAGACGACGTAATCGACCTTGGTGATATCGCAAAGCGCCCCCACGTCGCGCAGCAGGTCCTCGGCGAAAGGCTCCTTGACCGTGTCGATCAGGGCCGTCCTCTCGTCGCGGATGAGATACGCGTTGTAGGTCGTACCGCGATCCGTCTGATAGCTGTGGAAGTCGCGGACGGTGAAGTCGATCGAGCCGACCCAGTCGATTTGCTCGCAGAGTGTCGTATTCATCGTGCTCGGTGGTCGAAGGGCTGCGCCAAAAAGGCTACTCGGTGGCGGTCGTCAAAGCGGGAGTCGGACGCTGAGCCAATTGTCCGTCGATCATGAACAGGGCCGCGCCGTTGTCGCCGACCATCTTCAACTGGTCCAGGATCGTCTGCGCCGAGGCCTCTTCTTCTACCTGCTCGGTGACGAACCACTGGAGGAAGTTCTCGGTGGCACGATCCTTCTCTTCGATCGCCAGGCCGACCAGGTCATGGATCAACGAGGTCACCTTCTGCTCGTGTTCCAGCGTGTCCTCGAAGACCTCCACGGAGGAACCCCACTCGGTCCGCGGGGCGTCGATCTCCGCCAAAACGACGTCGCCGTTCCGCTCCAGAATGAAGTTGTAGAACTTCATCGCGTGGAGCATCTCCTCCTGGACCTGGGTTCGCATCCAGTGCGCCATGCCCGGCAGAGCGGCCGCCTCGAAATGGGCCGACATCGAGAGATACAGATAAGAAGAGAACAACTCCGCGTTGAGCTGCGCGTTCAGGGCGCCGAGGACCTTGGGACTGAGCATTATCGATTCTCCTTCTGGCGGTGAGATTTTGCCGGGCTGCGGCCAAGCGTTGGCTTTGGGGCGACCCGCTGAAGCGAGTTTGCCGGTGCCTCCGGGCGCCGCGAGATACAGCGGAAAGATACGACTACGTGGTATTCTTACGCCGGACGTCTCGAAAGCAAACCGGGTGCGCCGGTTTCTTGCAGGGACGCCGCCGGGCGAATCAGCCGGTGGCGATCTTCATGATCTTCACGCGCGTGTGCAATTGGCGGTGGCCGGTCTTGGTGCGGGAGTTCTTCCGGCGGCGCAGCTTCTGGATCACCAGCTTCGGCCCCTGCTCGGTCGCCATCACCTCGGCCGTCACGCTGGCCGAGTCGATATGCGGCCGGCCGACCGCCAAACCGTCGTCGTCTCGCAGGGCCAATACCTGGTCGAAGGTGACCTCATCTCCGCTGGACATCTCTCGGTAGTCGATCTGAAGCTCCTGGCCTTCCTCGACTTTGAACTGCCGCCCGCCGTCTTCGATAATCGCGTACATGGTCGTTCCTGAATGGTTCCGATGGCTTCTCTTATGGTTTCGGCTTCCCTCACCGGCAAGAGGGAACCGAGCTTGACATAGGCGAATCTAGTAGCATACCCGAGGGCCGGGGCAACGAAAAGGGGATCCCCACCTTTTGTGGAAACACCCCGCCGACTATTTTGGCAGAAGAAGCCAACTGCTCTCGACATGCGTTTCTGTCGTTGCCGAGCGCTACGAGGCCGGAGAGGGCACCACGTGATCCTCCGCGTCGCGGCATTCGAACTCCAGATGTTCCGGCGCAACCCCTTTTGCACCAAAGATTTGCACCGACAGATTTCCGTCGTCTTCCAACGCCGCCAACTCGCGGCGCTTGCGATTGTTCAGATAATCGGCCACTTCGCTGGCCACCGTTACCCCCACTTTGGCAATTTGGGGGCGTTGACTGGCGAGGATCAGCATCCGCACGACTTCAATGGCCATGCTTTCGGGGGTCTTGACTACCGCCGTTCCCTTGCAGCATGGGCAATCGGCGTATACGCTCCGCTTGAGACTGGGGCGTATCCTCTGGCGGGTCATTTCTACGAGCCCGAAAGGACTGGTGCGCAGGATCTTCGTGCGGGCCCGATCGCGGCGGACCGCGTCGCGCAGCGCCCGCTCGACGCCGCGGCGATGCTTCTCCTTGCGCATGTCGATGAAGTCGTTGACGACCACGCCGCCGAGGTCCCGTAGCCGAATCTGCCGGGCGATCTCCTTGGCGGCCATGAGGTTCATCTGGTAGGCCGTCTCTTCGGCCGAGTCGTCCGCCCGAAAGCTGCCGCTGTTGACGTCGATCGCCACCAGGGCCTCGGTCTGGTCGATCACGATCGAACCGCCGCGCTGCAGCGGCACCTCGCGGCGGTGGATCTTGGCGATCTCCTCCTCCAAGTGGTACTTGTAGAAGAGTGGCTCTTTGCCTTCGTAAAGTTGCAGCCGATTCACGTACCGCGGCATCACCAGTTGCAGGAACTCTCGTGCCCGCTCGTAGGCCGACGGTTCGTCGATGTAGATCGAGTCGACGTCGCTGGTGAAGATATCGCGAATGGTGCGGATGATCATGTCGCTTTCTTCGTAGATGTCGACCGGGCCGGGCAGCTTCTTGATCCTCCGCACGATGACCTTCCACAGCCGCAGCAGATACGCCAGGTCGCGAGAAAGCTCCTTCTTTGTCCGATCGGTGCCGGCCGTGCGGACGATGAACCCCACGCCCTTGGGCGGGTTCAGGTCCAGCATCACGCTGCGGAGCCGGCGGCGGACGTCTTCGTCTTCGATCTTCCGCGACACGCCGATCCGTCCCAGCGCGGGCATCAACACCAGGTACCGGCCGGGGATACTGATGTAGGTCGAGAGCGTCGGGCCTTTGGTGCCGATCCCCTCTTTGATCACCTGGACCAACACCTCATCGCCACGGCGGAGAATGTCCTGGATCGGCGGCTTGAAGCGAGGGCGGCCGCCGGTACGATAGGGGCGCTGTCGAGGCGAGTCGCCGTTGCCCTTTTCCTCGTTTTCGTCGCCCCCGGAAGCCGACGTCGGCCGGCGGCCGCGCCGGGCGCCGTTATGGCCGCCGGGATCGTAACCGCCCTGGCGGAAGTACTGCGGTTCGAGGTCGCTGACGTGGAGGAAGCCGTTTCGGCCCACGCCGAAATCGACGAACGCCGCCTGGATGCTCGGCTCCAGGTTGACGACGACGCCTTTGTAGATGTTGCCGACGTAACTGTCTTGGCCGGCCCGTTCGACGTAGAGCTCCTCGAGAACCCCGTCTTCAACGATCGCGATCCGGCATTCTTCCGGCTGCGAGACGTTGATCAGCATTTCTTGTTTCATCTTGGTGCTTTCTTGTTCGGCAAGACAAGCAAGCACGCTTTCGATTGCAGTCCGGCAAATCGCGGTCGGAGGTCATTACCGGATCTCCACGGCGGTGCGCGTGACGTGGACTCCGTGCGACTCGACGTCGTCCAACCCCAGCACGGAGAGGACGTCGCGCGGGCGGGCACTCGCAGCCGCATCAATCCGCAGCCGCATCGTGAGCACTCCGTCGCTAAACGCGAGTTCTTCGAGTTGGGCGCGGAGGTCGATCGGTTTGCGCCCGGCCTCGCGTTCTACGCGGTACGTCGAGGCGTCCAGCAACCGGCGGATCTTCTCCTCCAGACCGCCGCAGAGCGGCGGCGGAATCGGCACCCGATAACGGGCGCCCACGACGCGGGCCTTGCGGCTCTGCGGCGGCAGGACTTCGGCCGAGGTGAACGACAAGCCGGGTGGAACGTGAGGGGCCAACCGCGCGAGCACCTCGTCGGCGGCGATAGATTCGGCCAGTTCGAGTTCCATGACTTCGTCCGTTCCCTCGATCCCCAGCGCCAGCGCCGACGCGAGCGTCATCCGCGGCTTGGGGTGGAAGCCCTGACTCATGCCCAGCGGCAATGTGGCGCGGCGAAACAGCCGCTCCAATGCCCGCATCAAGTCTCGGTGTCCGATCAGTCGCAGATTTCCTCGTTTACAGAATCGAAAGCGTACTCGTTGTCGAACCATAGGTTCGGTCCCCTCGCCGGGCAGCGCCGATTCGGACAGCACCGATTCGGACAGCACTGATTCAGGCGGTGCCGATTCGGACGGTGCCGATTCGGACGGTGCCGCGGCGGGAGCTGTGTTGATTTTCCCGTTTCGGCCATACTTGGCCGAAAACCCAATTGACTTACTTCTGCCGGCTTCGCTGCGGCGGTGTGTGCCGCACCGGCGAGGCGCGTGGCGGACCGTCCGCCGCACGTGAGTGTTCGTTTGCTAAGTGGTTTGGTTGGTGGTCCTTGTTTGTCGATTGCCGGCGCCTACTGGCGTAACTCCGGCAGGTGTTTGAACAACTCTCCTTTGAGATAGCTCTTAATGTCTCGCGCATACTCCATCGCCATCACGCGCGAGGCGACCGCCTCGCACTGCTCCACGGTCACGTGACGGCAGACGTTCTTGATGTCGGGTATTGCCGCGGGGGTCACGCTGAATCGCCGCAACCCGAGCCCCAGCAGGAGCATCGTGTAGATGTGGTTGCCGCTCATCTGCCCACACAGATTGACCGGGACCGACTTGCGCCGCGCGGCCTCGAGGGTGATCGCGATCAGTTTCAAAATCGCCGGGTCGGCCGCGTTGTACAGTCCCACCACGTCCTTGTTGCTGCGGTCGACGGCCAGCGTGTATTGGGTCAGGTCGTTGGTGCCGATGCTCACGAAGTCGACTTCCTCGACAAACCGATCGATCATCATCACGGCGGAAGGGACCTCGACCATCATGCCCACCGGCACGTTGCGGTTGAACTCGACTTCGTGCTCTTGGAGGTCTTCCATCACGTCGGCCAAGACCATCTTCGCCTGGCGCAGTTCCAGCAGCGTGGAAACCAGCGGGAACATGATCCGTACGTTTCCCAGCGTGCTGGCGCGCAACACGGCGCGGAGCTGCGTGCGAAACATCGGCAGGTTGCGCAATGCCAGCCGGATGCTGCGCAGCCCCAAGAACGGATTGCGCTCGTCCTCGGGTTTCGGCAGGTGGGGAACCTTGTCGGCCCCCAGGTCGAACGTGCGGATAGTCACCGGCTGCTCGCCCATCGCTTGGACGACCTGGCAGTACGCCTGATAGTGGACTTCTTCGGTTGGTTCCGTCTCGCGGTCAAGATAGAGGAATTCGGTTCGATAGAGTCCCACGCCGTTGGCGCCGCGGTCGACGCAGGAATCGACTTCGTAGGGAAACTCGATGTTGCCGAGTATCTCCAGGCGGACGCCGTCGAGCGTCTCCGCCGGCAGGTCGCGTAGTGTACGCAGCCGGGCGTCGCGCACGCGGTGCTCTTCCAACTCGTGGCGATAACGGGCCAGCGTCTCTTCGTCCGGCTGAAGGATCACCAGCCCCTTGTCGCCGTCGACGATCACCTGCTCGCCGCCGGAAACCTCGGTCAGAAAGGGCCCCGTTCCGACCACGGCGGGAATCTCGAGCGCTTCGGCCACGATCGCCGTATGGCTGCCCGGGCCGCCGATTTCGGTGACGAACCCCCGCACGAAGCGGCGATCCAGGTTGGCCGTCTCGCTGGGCGTGAGGTTATGCGCCAACACCAAGACCGGCGAGGTGAGATGCGCGATCCCCTCGCGGCGGCGCCCGAGCAGATGCCGCAGGAGACGTTCTTCGATGTCGACGATGTCGTTGACGCGTTCGGCCAGATGGGCCACGCGCTGAAACACGTTGGCGTAGCGCCGCAGCGTGCGGCTGACGGCGTATTCGGGCGAATAGTGCCGCTGGGAGATCATCTCCTCCAGTTCGTCGCGTAGCCGCGCGCCCTGGAGCATCTGCAGGTGAGCCTCGAAGATGGCCCCGTATTGTTCGCCGAGTTCCTCGGTGACCGCGTCGCGATTGTGGGCGATTTCTTCGCCGGCGGCGGCGATCGCAGCCCGCAGCCGTTCGGTCTCGTCTTCGACGGCGTCGCGCGTTACGAAACGCCGAGGAATGCGAAATCCCTCGTTGCCCATCACCAGCGCTTCGCCGATGACCACGCCCGGCGAAACGGCGATTCCTTGTAGTCTCTGCATGCGATTCCCTGGCGGCGTGAGATCGCGTTGCCGTTTGGGCAAAGCGTCGACGGCCGGAGATCCGGTCGTTCGATTCTCGCGCCGCCCCTCGCTCCCGCGGCCGGACACCTCGGTGCCGCGTGGCCGCCGTTGGTTGTCTTCTATCTTCGTTATGAAGCGACGTGCCGCCTTCGGACGAAGGTCCGCGGCCGCTTCCTATTCTGTCTCTTTCCCGTCCGTGGCGAAGTTGCCGGCAAACAACTCGACCAGCGCGTCGAGGACCCGTTCCGCGTCTCCGCCGGCTGCCTCCAAAGCCAATTGCTCTCCCTGGGCAACGCCCAACGAAAGCATCTGCAACACTTCGGTCGCCTCGACCCGCTCACCGTCCTTGACCAGGCAGACCTGCGACTCGAACCGGCGCACCGTATCGGCAACCGATCTGGCGGCTCGCAGGTGCAAGCCTTCGCTGTTGGTGATCTTCACCGATCGGGTTGCCTTATTCTCTGGCACGCTGTTCTCGGGCACCTTGTTCTCTGGCATTTGCCGGAAACGCGATCGGTTGCGGTTGGAGGGCTAGGGGTTCGGCGGCTTGCCGAAAACGTGGTGACCTCGCCGACGGGTGGGTGCGGCGCAAGCCGAACACAGGTAGTGATCGACGCCCGCGGCCAGCCGGCCGCAGGAGGTCGGTCAGGATCCAAACTGGTTGTTATCCGCTTCCTCCAGCAGTTGGTGGATCTCTTCGGCGGTCTTCGATTGCTTCAGGAATCTGCAGAACGTGTCGTCGCGAAGTTGACGCGAGATGTTCTCCAGAGCCCTGAGGTGGTCGCCGGGGCGATCCGGCGGCGAGATCAGCAGAAAAAACAACTGCACGGTCTCGCCGTCGAGGCTGGCAAAATCGACGCCGTCTCTGCTGACGGCGACGGTTCCCACCAACTGGTCGACGCTGGGGTGTTTCGTATGGGGGACGGCCACGCCGCGTCCGATGCCGGTGCTGCCGAGTTCTTCGCGCTTGAGAATCGCTTTGACGATGCTCTCGAATTCGTCGGCTTCAATCCGTCCGGCGTCCAGCAAGGCCTGGGCCATTTCGCGAATGGTCCCTTCTTTGTCCACCGCCTTCAGTTCGGCGCAAACCGCCTGGGCACTGATAAAGTCGGCAAACTTCATGCACTTGTTCTCCCTATCATTTCTTCCCGTACTGCCGGCGCACTTACCCTATGCACGTCACTTCTGCCCCTGCGGTTCCGCCCCCAGAACTTCCACCCCGGCCGTCGGCTGCCCAATCGGCCCGCATATTCCATCCGCCAGGGGCGCTTAGGAAGCCGGCAAGTCCTCCGGTTCCGTTGGACCGGAGGGCGGTTGCTGCTTATGTCCGGGGCCCCGGTGCCGGTCCTGAACCTTTTCCTTGTACTTGCGAAGTTGTTGCTCCATCTTGTCGACCACCTTGTCGATCGAGGCCATCAGCCCGTCCGTCTTGTTGCTGGCGACGAAATCGTGCTTGTGCTCGGCCGAAACACGTAAGTCCACGCTGGGCGTTTCTCGGTGTTCCAGGTCGATGGTCACCTCAATCGCGGTCAGACGGTCGAAAAACCGCGTCAGCTTCTCCATCTTCTCGAGAATCTTCTCCTGAGTCGGTTCACTCAAATGGCCGTGCCGGGTCGAGATCTTAGTCTGCACCGAGTCAACTCCTGGGGTTCAATTGACTGCCACCAGTAACGGCGGCCTGCGATCCGTCTGCGGTCAAACCCAGTATTGTAGCAGAACGGTTTCAGGCCCACAAACGCAAAGGGGAAAAGACGACATCGCTGTAGCCTTGTCATTTATCCTAACTTAGCTTTCCGCTGAGGCAATACCACGCGGCAACACCACGCAATGGGGGTGCGTATATTTCGGTCAAAACGACTGCACCGGCCAATACGTCCACCGACTACCCCCACCGGGCTGGCCTCCCACATCACATCTGTCTGGAATCGTCTTCTTCACGTGAGCGAGGGAATCGCGGATCTGGTGGCGATCAAGGGGCACGCCGGTGCAACGAATTGAAGCGAAAACGAGCACTAGTCGTCCAGATTCGGCCGCCGCTGGCGTTTCTTCTGCGATTGCTTCCGCTTCTGATCGAGCCGGCGGCGAACGGAGGAGCGGCTGGGCTTGGTGGGCTTGCGGCGCTTTGGGGCCACGGCCGCTTCGGCCAGCAGGTTTCGGAGCTTCTCCAGGCAGTCGGCCACGTTGCGGCCGGCGTCGCGGAAGCGCTGGCTGACGATCAGTAGATCGCCCTCGGAGGTCATGCGGCGTCCGGCTTTGGCGATCAGGCGTTGGCGAACCGCTTCCGGCAGGCTGGCGCTGTTGATCACCGGCCACCGCAGCAGGGCCTTCGTGTTGAGTTTGTTGACGTTCTGGCCGCCGGGGCCTGAACTTCGGGCAAAGGTGAACTGGAACTCCCGCAGCGGAATCTTCAGCCGGCTGTTCACTACGAGCATGACGGTTCCCCACCCACCAATTTCCCAAACGCCTCGACGGAGTGTTCGATCAGGGGCTGATAATCGGCAGTCTCGACGTCTTCGCCCAACAGTTCCACGTCGTAGTAGCCGTCGTAGCCGGCCGACTTCAACGCGGCGATGATCTCGCCCAGCGGGATGGCCCCCTCGCCCAGGCGGCAGCGGTTTTGTTCGCCGCCGTCGGGAGGCCGCCTGGCGTCGCCAAGTTGTACCATCGCCACTTGCGGAGCGATCTGCTCGATCCGTCCGACAAAGTCGGGATCCTGGCCCAGGTGGTAGGTATCCAAGACCATTTTCACCTGTGGACTGGCCAGCTTCTCGAGCAGGGCCAGCACGTCGTCCACCGAATTCAAGAAAGTCATCCCCTCGGCACAACCGGGATGCATCGGTTCGATCGCCAGGGTGACGCCCAGTTCCGTGGCCGCAGGGATCAACTCCTCCAACGCCCCTTGGATCAGGCGTCGGGCGTGGTTGAAGGTGTGTCCGGCGCGGGCCCCGCTGAAGACGACCAGTGTCTTGGTCTTCAGCGCCGCAGCGGCCCGCACTGCCTCTTGGGCGTCCTCGACGCTCTCGCGATAGCTCCTTCCGTCGCTGCCGGTGAAGCCGCCGGCCCACGACAGGTGAGAAACCTGCATGGAAGCCTGCTCGAGCAGCCCCAGCGCCTTCTCCTGCCCACAGTCGGAGAGTTTCTGCCGCCAGACGCCAATGGCCTGGATACCGGCCTCGGCATACTTGGCCACGTCTTCCTCGAACGACCAGCGAAAGGTCGTCGTCTCATTCATCGACAAAACTGCCATCGAGCCCACTCCTCCGTGCTTTGCCGGTCTTGAGGCACCCTGTCCGTCGAACAGGCCCCCATTGGGATTACCTCCGGTCAAACCCCGCTCCGTCACCCTGTTCAGGGCGCTTGGGGAAAGGGCGCCCGGGGCAGGGGCGCAGTATGCGAGATTCCGGCGTTCCTGTAAAGCCGAGCCAGAACCGGGGGGGATTGGTAGCCGTATCAGTGGTATTGACCCAGTCCCCCCAATCCGACGACACTACCCGCCCCATGCACCTGCTGTCGCGCCATGTCCTGACCGAATTGACGAAGGTCTTCCTGATCGCGTTGAGCGCTTTGACGCTGATGATGATCATCGCGGGCGTGGTTCGAGAAGCCATGATGCAGAGCCTGCCGCCGGCCCAGGTGCTGCAACTGATCCCGTACGTGCTTCCCGACGCCTTGCGGATCGCGGTGCCGGTCACGCTGCTGCTGGCCACCACTTTCGTCTACGGGCGCATGTCCGGCAACAACGAGATCGTGGCTGCCAAGGCCCTGGGGATCCATCCCTGGAAGCTCTTGGGCCCCACGTTCATTTTCGCCTTTCTGTTGAGCCTGGTGACCGTTTGGCTGAACGATCTGGCGGTCTCCTGGGGCCGAAACGGCGTGCAGCAGGTGGTGATCGACTCGGTCGAAGACATCGTCTACGGCGTGCTCGAGGTGCAACGCAGCTACGAGTCGGATAACGTTTCGATCCACGTTCAGCGCGTGGAAGACCGCAAGCTGATCTTGCCGACCGTGCGGATCGAAGGCCGCGGCGATTCCCCCACCCGAACGGTCTACGCCGACGAGGCCGTGTTGGAAACCGACCGATCGGCCGACGTCCTGCGCGTGAAGCTCTACAACGCCACGGTCGATATCGGCCCGTTGACGATGCGATCGCGCGGTCTCTTCAGGCCGATCCCGGAGATCCCTTTGCAGGAGGCCAGCCGGGCGCGACGCGCGGCGCGTCTGCCGTCGTGGTTGTCGTTGCGGGTGATCGGCCCGGAGAAGATCAAGCAGAAGGAGGTGATCCGCCGGATCGACGCCGACCACGCCGCCCGGGCCGCGTATCAGATGCTCTGCGGCGACTTTGAGGCGTTGACCGATTCCGCCTGGGAGAACCGGGCCCAAGAGCGATCCCGCGCCCGCGACCGGCTCCGCCGCCTTAACCTCGAGCCGCACCGCCGCTGGTCGGCCGGCTTCAGTTGCCTCTGTTTCGTCTGGGTCGGCGCCCCGATGGCCATCCGCCGCCGCAAGAGCGACTTTTTGGCCGTCTTCTTCCTCTGCTTCCTGCCGATCCTGATCGCCTACTACCCGCTGTTGATCTACGGCATCGACGGCGCCAAGAACGGCACGATTCCGCCGTATTCCGTGTGGGCGGGGAATCTGCTGTTGTTGGCGTGGGGGACTTGGCTGTTGAAGCGGGTGGTGCGGTATTAGTGCCCGACAACGTTCTCCCTGATTCGTGCCATGTCGAGTTGCAGAACGTCGAGAGACGGGTTGCCCGAGCAACGCCCGAGCGACACGTGCCTTGACACGGCAACGTGGTTCTGGGAAGAATTGATTAGCGTCGAAACCGATTTGACCGGCCAACGTGGAGCTTCCCGATGCCTGCAACGCAGTTTGACAGAGACACGATGGCCAATTGGTACGCCAAACAGCACCTAAAGACGGATCCAGGGATTCGATCCGTCCACTATCTGCCGACGAATGCGCCGGACCGAGAGATTCGATTTGTTGAAGTCAACGAGTTGATCGGAGACAGAAGCGACGACACGCTCGAGCCGCTGGATTTTGGTGTCGATAGGGAAATGGACACGCAGCACATGCTGCTTGTCCTAGATGTCACGCCGAGTCAATGGGATCGGATACGGGCAGGCGAGTTGCCGTTGCCGGAGGGCTGGTCGCTGGAGAACTCCGTGCCGTACCGCCGGAGTTGAGATGAACGACTACCAAGCACTCTGGTGGCGGCAGGCGAGATCGGATCGCGCCGTGTTCGACCTTCTTCGTCGACAGGGCGCCGCTCCTTGCCATCTGCTGCACTATCTGCAAATGGCTACGGAGAAGCTGGGAAAGGCGTACTTCTGGCGATCGGGCGTTGCGCCGCCGAAGACTCACGCGAGCTTTGTGAAGTTCCTCAGAGCCTTGGGGTGCGTTCCAAGCTCGAAGCGACAGCGGCTCGCCGATGTCTTCGGTTTCCGGCGCTTCAAGAGCTTTCGGGCCTGGATGCGCCGTGCTTGCAGTTTTGCGTATCCGCTCGAACGATTAGCACCTGCCTTGGCAGGAGACGGCGAGAACACCGAGTATCCCTGGCCACGGGAGGCCCCGGAATACGCCCCCGTAGAACATCAATTCCACTTGTGGGCAGAGTTCAAAGATACCGGTCCTGGGCGGCAATTCATGCGCGTCATCGACGCCGCAGTCGAGGAGTTTCCTGAATACGGTTAGTGGCCGGGCGCTGAGCGGGGCGCTTCTCAGAGGTCTAGCTCTGGTGGCGATTCACCCCATTACCTGACGACACGACGGACACGTCCCGTCCGGCTTCGGCACGACCGTCATGCCGCACTGGGAACATTCGCGGATGCTGAGTTCTCGGGCGGGGCGATCGGAGGACGTCGGCTTGGCGGGTGAGGCGTCCTCGGCCGTCGACTCATCGACAGAATCGGCCGCCATGACCTGGGCGCGTTCGGCGTACTTCCCGCGGTTGGGCTTGGCCAACTGCTCCGCTGCGGCGGCCATCTTGCGCAGGTCGTCGCGTGAGTAGGCGCCGACGACGCCGAACGTCTCGATGGTGTGCCGTTGACGTGTGCGCAAATCGATGAACTGAAAGGCCGTCTGCATCTTCTCCGGGTCTTCGTAACACTCGACGTCGTCCATCGCGTCCCAGGGGACGTACAACAGCCCACGGCCATCGTGCCAAACGAGACCTTCGTCGCAGAGGTAGACGAACTCGCGGCGATCTCCCAGCAACCGGTTTCCCTGGCAGCGTGTCACCAGCCTGGCCTGCATCGACTCGGTGATCGCCGTTGCGATGGCCGCTCCTATTCCCCCGAGGGCCGCTGCCGCGAGGGCGCCGCCGATGAACACCAAGACGAAGGTCTTGCCGCCGAGACTCCACACGTACATCGTGTAGATGAACGCCGGCACGAGGCCCGCCAGGAACGGAATGGCGAACGCCCAGCGCTTGATCTCCGTGAATTGAGCACTCGGCACGCCGCGGTAGAAGCCGGCCTGTCCACGCTCGGGAAGGCCTCGATCGCGAACCGCCTCGATATCGGATGCCAGCGGCGGCGGCAACGGATCGGCGGTGGCTCCCGACGCCGGCTCGCGAATGTCGTCGGCCGAGACCTTCAAGACGTCGACCAGCGAGCCCGGCGCAAGGAAGGCGACGGCCTCCCGCAGCCGGCGTAGCGGACGGAAGCAGTGTTCGCAATGCGAGGCGGTCGTCTCTGCGGCGGAAGGACAAAGCTCGCAAGAACTCTTAGACAGGTCGGCTTCCATTCTCGCTTCTCCTGGTTTGCCGTCGCTCCCATTTTCAAGCGTCGCAACGCTCCATTCTAATGGGAACCCCCGGTCGGCCCAACACGTCCAAGGGGGAGTTGGGTATAGGAAAGTAGGGGGTACAGGAGGAGACGGCCAAATGACGCGATGGACAACCGTGGCGGTGGTGCTCGGTTTGACGACCACGTGCTGCCGGGCCGACTTTGGCGACGGCGCGGTAGAGCACTACGTCGACGACTCGGAACTCGGGGTCAGAGCCACGCTAACACGATCGTACGGCGGCGTTGTTGAGGAGGCCGGCTGGATCGTATTCCAGCTCGACTTTTGCGTGGAAGAGGCCCTCCACGGTAGCCCGCCGGACGACGACCCGATCCGCGTGCTGGCTCCGTTCGCGCACCTGAAGTCGGGCGACCATGTGCCCGAGCTTGAGGTCAAAGTGCGGTACCTGCTGTTTCTGAAACGGCAGAAATCGATGACGAAGGACGGACTGAAGTGGGGGAGTGCCGGCCTCTGGTTCGGACTTCAACGATACAACTCGATGATGGAGTTGCAGGTCAAACGGGCGGCAAAGCGACAGCCAAATGGTAGTAGGTCCGCTGAATCGGGCCCCGGCGCTTGACGACTGTAACGATTGTGTTAAACTTGAGGGATAGTCGGCTTTCTCCGAAAGTCGGCGTTTCGGCGTCAATCCCTCATTCTGGGTGTTGGCTGTCCCGCTCAGCGTCCCTTAGAAGTCCAACGAGGCAGACGGCAGTTCTACCGCTGCAAGTTGTTTTGGGACTTCCTTCTTTGGAAGGGATCGCCGTTTGGGTGTTGCTTGACTCGGCCGGGCACGCGTCCCTTACCCCATAGATCATTGATCGGGAGCCGCCCGGGGACTGCGCGGTTCGCTCTCGATGGACTCATTCCCTCTGATTGGAGAGACACGATGCGGAAACTGGTTGCACTGTTTCTGGCCGCGGCGTTGCTGACGGTCGTGAGCGGCACGGCGACGGCGCTGGATTTGACGATGAGCCAAGACATGGGCACGGCCGCCAACCCCGGCCTGCCCGGCTCTTTCGTTCCGTCGGGGATCGACGCTTATTCGGTCACCGGCGGCGGCGGCGACATTTGGGGAACCGAAGACCGTGGCCACTTCCTTTATCACGAAGTGCTCGGCGACGGCTCGATTACCGCCCACGTGGCCGCGTTTACCGGCGGTGGAAACGCCTGGCGCAAGGGTGGCGTGATGATCCGCGACTCTCTGCACCATCGGTCGGCCAACGCGTTCAACGTCGTGGCGGCCAACAACCCGAACAACGACCAGTATCGCCTCTCGTTCAACGCCGCCTCGGCACGCAGCAACCCGCGTCCGGCGGGCGCCGACGCGGTCGGCGAGGCCCCGTGGGTGCGGCTGACGCGTGTGGGCGACGAGTTCACCTACGCCTTCTCTCCGGACGGCTTCACCTGGACCGACTACGACGCCGTGCAGACGATCCCCATGGACCGGAGCGTCTATCTCGGGCTGGCCGTTACCTCGCACGCCAACGCCGAAACCACGGCGGTCGATTTCGACAACGTTTTGATCTCCGGGTTCACGCCGATCGAAACACGAACCTGGGACTCAGGCATCGCAGGAAACGACTGGGGAGCGGCCCACTGGGAGCCGGCCGGCTCGACGGTGAACATTGCCTCCAGCGCGATCCTGCCCGACGATAATACGGACGTCGTTACCGCGGGGGCGGCCGGCGGCGAGGCGCACCGGCTGCTGGTCGAGGGCGGCGGCATCTCGGTCACCGGCGGCGGCACGCTGGCGATTACCGATTCGGCCACCTTCCTGCCCACCACCACGCTGAGCATCAGCACCGGCAGCACGCTGACCGCCGGCGGCGGCAGCATCGACGCGATCACCACGACCGGCAACGCCACAATCGGCAGCACGGGCGATGACCTAGCGGTGGGGCGCCTGGCACTGGCCGCCGGCAGCACGCTGAGCACCACGGGCACGGGCCGGCTCTTGCTGGACAATTCCCAGGGCAATGGCGTGGTAGCCAACGCGGCCTCGACGTTTAGGCTCGCCGGCGGCACGCTGGTCTCCAAGGGGGCGCGTCCGCTGGGCCAGTCGACCAATCTCGAAATGGCCGGCGGGGCGTTGCTGTTGCGAAACGGCGTGTCACCGGGCGCGGCCCCGTTGACGGCCCCGGTCTCCGGCTGGGACTTTGACGACGGATTCGGGGCGACGGCTACCAACACGGTCGACCCGGGCGGGCTCAACGACGGCGTGCTGATCGATTTCCCGCTGGGCGACGACCATTGGGTCGACGGCATCGTCGGCGGCGCCTTGCGCTTCGACAGCCGCATCGGCTACGTCGACGCCGGCGACATGGACCTCAGCGCCGGCTACACCGTCTCGACATGGGTCAAGACAAACAGCCTGACCCAAAACAGCCAGTACGACTCGGTCTTCACCAGCTCCGGCAACGAAGGCCAAGGCAACGGTTTCCAAATCGACGTCGGCGCGAACATCGCCGGCAACTTCCGCTGGCGGGGTGGGCCGACGATCCAGATGGGACCGGCGATCAACGAGTGGACCCACTTGGCCGTGAGCTACGACGGCGCCACCGAGCGGGCCTATTACAACGGCCAACTCGTCGGCTCGGCCGCCGACTCGGGACGACTGTTCACCGAATTCCTCATCGGCCGCAACCGGGCCAACGACTGGCGGTTCAGCGGCACGGTCGATGAGATGTACGTCTACGACACTGCACTGCCGGACGCCGACATCGCGGCGATGGTCACACGGACGGCGCCGAACATGGCCGGTACCACCGTGACGGTCACGGCCGATTCGTTGATCGAGTCGGACGCCGACGCCGGGCTGGCGTTCGGCCCGCTGGTGCTCGAAAGCGGCGTGATTTCGACCGCCGGCCGTACGCCGATCAGCTTCGACGGTGCGATCATCTCGCCGGCGGCTACCGACGGCCGCGTGGGCTTCGACCCGCAGGGGGCCACCGACTACGGCGGGATCGACGCCAACAACGTCAAGACCACGATCACTAAGGGCGGCCCAAGCACTTGGGATCTCGATACGGCGCCGGCCAACTTGCACGCCGAGGGCCAATGGGCGGTTGAAGACGGCACGCTAAACCTCGCCCCGGACACGACACCGCTGGGCGGTCTGCCCGTAACCGTGACCGGCGGCACGCTGAAGGCCCATTCGCTGGACGGCTCGGACCTGACGCTGGCCGGCGGGACCTTCACGTTCACGGATCACCTCGAGGCGGGAATCACCGCCCCCGGGGCCGTGGCCGGATGGACCTTCGACGAGACGACCGGTACCACGGCCGCCAACGCGATCACGCCGGGCACCGGCGACGGCGTTTTGACCGGCTTTCCGGCCGGCGACGCCCACTGGGTCGACGGCGTGGTGGGTGGGGCCATCGAGTTCAACGGTTCCGACCACGTGCAGACCGATTACCCCGGCATTGAGGGAAGCGCATCCCGCAGCGTGGCGTTCTGGGTAAAGACGACCGACGTGACCGACCACGGAATCGTCGCCTGGGGCGACAGCAACGCAGACGGAACCAATGGCACGTGCGACTGAACACCAATTCCGGGCAGCTTCGCACCGAAAACCAGGGCGGGAACATTATCGCCACGACCGATATCGCCGACGGCAATTGGCATCACGTCGTTTCCGTCTTCGCGGAAGACGGCGACCCGGACGTGCTCGACGTGCTGCACTACGTCGACGGCGTGTTGGAGGCCACCTCCGGCGGTACCGATGAACCGGTCAATACGGACATTACCGGCCCCCAGGCCGAACCCGTGTCCATCGGGCGGCGAGCCCAGGTTGCCAACCTGCTCTATTTCACCGGCACCGTGGACGACGTCTACATCTACGATCGCCCGTTGGATGCCTTTGAAGTCGCCAATTTTATCGGTGCGACGACGCCTGCCGACGTGGCCGGGCTGCCGATTCTGGTCGCCGACGATTCGACGCTCAACTCGGCCTCGGCGTCGGCCGCGTTTTTGGGTACCGTGACGCTGCAAAACGGCATCTTGGCCACCACCGGCAGCAACCCGATCATCTTCGCCGACACCTCGATTCCCGAGGACGCCACGATGGTGGGCTTCGCCCCGGAAATCGCGACCTTGCCGGGTATCATCACCGGCGAGGGGGCAGGGCCCGACGTGACGATCGCCAAGGCCGGCGCGCACGACCTGGTGCTCGATCATGCCAACGTCAATCTGGCCAATGCCACGTTCGAGGCCCGCGCGGGCACGCTGAAGATGATCGGCACGGATCCCTGGGGTGGCTCGACCGACGCGCTACTCTCCGGCGGTACGTTGTTCGTCCAAGGTGACACGGCCGCCGACGTGCCCGCAGGGGCCATCGCGCACTACGCGTTTAATAACCCGTTCCTCTTCGGCGCGGACAGCTCCGGCAACGGCCATCACGGCGTAACGGTCGGCGACCCGGTGTTGGCGGCCGGCAAGGTCGGCACGGCGCTCGATCTCGACGGCGACGCCGACGGCATCAACAACACCGACGGTGGGCAGTTCCTTAAGGCGGCAACCGACGCCCGTACGATTTCGCTGTGGATCAACCAGGAGGACGCCATCGGCGACCAGATACTGATCGACGAAGGCGGCAACACGAACGGCATCGGTATCCGCGTGCACGACGGCTCGCCGCAGGCGATGATCAAGGCCGGCGCCGACGCCATCGGACTGACCACCGCCACGCCGCTGGAGCCCGGCTGGCATCACCTGGCCGTGGTCTACGGCAGCAGCAACTGGACGCTGTTCATCGACGGGGCCCAGGCCGACACACTGGGCACTCCGTTTGCCCAAATGCCCAGCCACTCGAACAACCCCGGGATCGGCTATCGCAACAGCGAAAACCCGTATACGGGCACGTCGTTCAACGGCCTGATCGACGAAGTCTACTACTACGACGCGGCGCTCGACGCGGCCGATATCGTCAGGCTCTACGACGCCGGCACGTGGGTGCCGGTGCCGCTGGACATGAGCGCTTTGAGCGTCACCGTGACGGAGGATTCCGTGCTCCAGGCGGCCACCGACTCCAGCGCCACGTTTGGCCCGCTGACGTTGATCAACGGCACGGTCACCGTCGAGGGCGCGCCGGCCGGCGTGACCTTCGACGGCACAACCCTGGCCCCGGCCGTGGCCGACATGGTCGTGGGCATCAATGCGACGATGGGCGTCAGCCTGGGCGCGCTCGCGTCCGACGGCGTCACCCCGGTAACGTTCAGCAAGAGCGGCGCCGGCGACGTAATCCTCGATTCCGAACCGACGGGGTTTGACGAAGTGACCGTCGAGGCGGGCGGCGGACGGCTGATCGGCCTGGCTTCGCCCAATCCGTTCGGTCCGGCCGGGCTGCAGATCGCCGGCGGCGGCGAACTGGTCCTGGCCGCCCGCGACGCGGAGACCTCGCCGGTTACGTTCGACAACGCGTTGGAGACCGTCGGCAACGGCACGCTCACCGCCGGCTCCGGCGGCGTCGGCGGCGATCATCCCGGCGGGATGACGATCAACCTCGGCAGCGTCGACAACCCGGTGACCCTCGGCGACGCCAGCACGCTCACCTTGCGTTCGACCGGCAACTACTCGCTGAATTTGGCCGGCGACGTGGTCGGCACGGGCGGCATCAGCGTGACCGACAGCGCCGTGACCATTGGCGGCTTCGTCGACGCAGGCACGATCGACGTCTCCGGTACGGGGTCGTTGACCACGCCGGAAGAGACGATCGCCGAGAACCTCAACGTCTCCGGCGGTGCCATCACGACCACCACGCTGATGGAAGTGGGCAACATGACGCTTTCCGGTGGTGTGGTCACGGCGGAAGGGCCGATGATCGACGATCTGCAAATGAGCGACGGCACGCTCAACGCGGCCGGTGCCACGGTCGTCAATCTCGACATGACCGGCGGCACGATCGAGGCTTCCGGCGACGTGATCGTGACCACGATGACGGCCGCCGGCGGCACGTTGGCGCTCAACGGAAACCAGTTGCTCGTCGAGCAGAGTTTGGCGGCCGGCCCGGCCACCTACTCGATCGACCTAGGCAACCGTTTTAGTGTTAGCGGTGACCTAAACGCCGGAGCCACGCTGGGCCTCAGCGGCGGTGTGCTGACGGTCGACGGCGGCATCCGCGAGGGCGGGCCCTCGACCGACGGCCTGCTGGCCTACTGGGGCTTCGACGACGGCACCGGCGACACGGCCGTCAACGGGATCACCCCCGGCACGCTGGACGGTACGCTGACCAACTTCCCCGCCGACGACTCGCAGTGGGCCGGCGGCGTGGTAGGCGGCGGATTGAGCTTCGACGGCACCGACGATTTCGTCAACATCGCCGGCTACACGGGCGTGCTGGGCACCACCCCGCGGACCGTGGCCGCCTGGATCAAGACCGCCGCCGACAACGCGGCGATCATCTCCTGGGGCAACAACTCCGGCGGACAGAAGTGGGTCTTCCGCACCCAGACCAGCAACGGCCGGGACGGAGCGATCCGCGTCGAGGTCAACGGGGGCTACCGCGTAGGCGACACCGATATTCGAGACGACGCGTGGCATCACGTCGCCGCCGTGTTGCCCGCGCCGGCAAACAACGTCAATCAGGTGCTGCTGTACGTCGACGGGCAACTGGAAGCCAACAGCGCGACCAAGGGGCGGTCGATCAATACGTCGGCAAACCCGGACGTCCGCATCGGTCAGGACCACAGCAATCGTCGCTTCCCCGGCCTGATGGATGAGGTCTTCCTCTACGATCGGGCACTCGACGCGGCCGAGATCGATTTCCTCTACGGCGACGGCACAGGGCCCGAACTCGGGCCGGTCGTGCTGGACGCCTCCGGCAACAACCTCGTGGTGACCGATACCTCGGAGGTGATTGCCACGGCCGACCAGGTGATCGCGGGCGATCTGCTGGTGCAGAACCCCGGCGGCGGCAACCCGCCCACCACGTTGACCCTTTCGGCGGCGGACTACACGTTCGCGAACGTAACCGCCGAAGACGGGGCCACGATTGACGGCAACCTGCGGATCGGCGGCACCTTGACTTTGCCCGGCATGCTGAGCGTGGGCGGCGAGACCGTTTTGGCCGCCACGGCCACCTACGCCGCCACGATCGACGGTCTGGCGGTCAGCAAGCTGGTCAACACCGGCGCGACCGAACTGACCCTCGGCGGTGCGCTGACCTTGACGCCGGTGTCGGTCGATCCGACGCAACTCGGCACAACCTTCACCGCGCCGCTGGTCGAGGCCTCAGGCGAGGGTCTGATTCAGGGCGAATTTGCCAGCGTCCCGCCCGCCGGCACTCCCGCCGACCGCAAGCCTGGCCACCTCGGGATGGGCGTGTTCAACATGGGCGTGAACTCCATTGAGGCCGTACCGGTGAGCGATCCGCCTACCTTCACCGCCGTCGAAGCGGAACTCTACGGCGCGGTCGGCGGCGACAGCAACGCCGACGGCAACATCGACGGTCAGGACATCCAGACTCTGATCATCAACTTCAACCTGCAGGGCGACCCGCCCGACCGCAATTGGCTCAAGGGCGACACGGCCGGCGGCGCCACCGGCCGCGGCGACGGTTGGGTCGACGGTCAGGACATCACCGACCTGATCACCCACTTCACCGGCGATCCCG